>CAZCOV010000372.1:0-6049 GCA_964499975.1 uncultured Thermoanaerobaculia bacterium | reverse complement strand
GTCTGCTTCCTTGATGAGCTTGCGCATTCAGCTGAGGGTTTCCCCGCGCCAGTCCCCAAGTTCGGCGATTCTTTTCGAGATGAACTCCGCTGCCGACTGGCCTTGGCTCGCGTCCGACTTTTTCATGTTCTCATCCTAGCTACGTAAGAGGAATCCGGCACCTGTCCTTTGTTCACAGGGGCAGTCGCGTGGTCAGTGCATCGCAGATCCAGCGGGCAACCTCGGCGTCATCAAGATATCCAACGATACCGTGACGATTTTTAGTGTGATTTTTGACATCTGCCTTGTTCTGAATCAGCGGCGTAATCGGAAACGCGCGTGAATCGAGAGCGCGCAAAGCCACAACATCGCGCTCGTCGTACGCATTAAACCAGCCAGACACACCCTCGGGCATTGCGAGCGCCGGTGGCACAAGGAGGCGTCGAATCGCATTGACTCCTAGCGGGGAGCCAACAGTCACGAATCGTTTGACGTTCGTCTGTGGACCAAGTGTTCGCAGTACGTTGTATGTAACAACTGTTCCAAGTGAGTGAGCGACGATCACGCACGGAGCCTTTGTGATGGCGTCGGCTACGATCTTGTCTATTGCCTTTCGGACACTTGAGTTGGTGAGATACACATACACATCTCTCGTGAACCGGTCTATAGAAGCCTCGCCTATTGGGGTTCGATCCAGAGCTTTGAGAATTGCTTGAACCCATTCCCAGTTGAGCGGTCCTTTTTGCACTGGTTGGTCGGAATAGTGTGCCTGAATATCTGCATCAGTTATTCCTGCATTCCTTGCCAGTTCCTCGATTAACTCGCCCCTGAACGACGCCTCTCGTGAATCTTGCGCCGCACCCTTTGTAGTGACGTCCGTAACCAGCGGAGCATTCAATTCTTCAACCATCCGGGCGAGTTCGTCCCCGTAAAACGGGAAGGCGACATTGACATTGTTGGGCAAGCTTAGGCCGGCATTGCTGATTCCCTTAGCTAGGGCGGCCTCCCACTGTGTCTGGAGTTCCTTGCGGTCCTTTCCTTGTTGGTCGCGACCATGTACCAGTACTAGATCCATCTGAATTCCTCCGAAATAACGGCTGCCTCAAGAATGTCGACACCTTCCTCAGAGAACGTCGTCCACAGAGAGGGCACAAGATGGTTCCTTGCTTTCAGCGATGCCGGGTGCATTGAGTGCTCAAGACCGCCCAGCAACGCCCATCCTTGTGTAAGCATTGGAAGCGTGGGCGGAAATCGATATGCCTCAGGCCACGGCCCGTTCCGATGAGCGAGCATTGCTACATCGAATGGGACGGGTGGGTGGTAACCAGACGATGTTTCGGCCATATACCTATGCACTGACTGGACACCTTCTTGATCCCCCGCCTGTGCATAGGCGTAGGCTGCATAAATGCCCAGCGTTGGATCTATATCCTTGAGCATTCTGAGATATAGGGCTGCATCGCCAGCTTCGCGGCGATCAAGGGTGAAAGATCCGTTGCGTGCGGCCACAGCGGCAAACGCTCTTCGCCGTTCCAGATCGTCGGCGACCATTTCGTACTCAGCGTACCTTTCTGTCCCTCTTGCCGGGGTGTAATTGACGGCTACGATTCTTCCCTGCTCAACCACGACTGTGCCAACGTAGCCGGGCAATGCGGCTAGGCACGCCCCGCCTCCGGTATCGAATCGCATGACCGTGGAACGAGACTCATAGGCAAATCCCGTTAGCGCTGTGCGATCGATATGGACCCGCACCTGCGACTGGTTGGACTCAACGAAGACGTCGGAGAGTGTTCCCGTGGTCTTCGCGGAGACTACTTTTGCTCCAAGGACGGTGAAGCCAGTTCTGGTTTCAAAGCTCTCGCGTCCCTTGGCATCCAGGAGTCTCTGAATATCATCCGAAAACCTCTCCGCGTTAGGTAGGTCTGCCCCCGCAGGAAGTGGTACGTCTCTTCGCCCAAGGAAGTGGGACTGTTTGTAAACGTCCAGGACTTCGGCGGCCGACAAGACACCCCCGCGATGCGGATCACTTGGTCCCGTAGGGCTTGGCGAGATTGGTTGACCCGGACCTGGCGGGTGTGGACTAATCTGCACAGTTGGACCGGGGATTTCAGAAAGATACTTTGGCAGATCCGATTCCACTCGGATTTCTGGATCTTGTTGCAACTTAATAGAAACGGCACTTGCCGCATCAGGCACGGCAGCGAGAAGATGCTTCTTGAGGGGCCGCGATGGAATGACATGTTTGCTTCCAGCGGGCTCGACAATTTCTTGGACCAAGCCCTCAACTTGGCCTAAGAGTGCCTTAAGTAAGCAGTCGGTAAAGATGCCCCGATAGTTGGACGCCGCTTCACTCGGTGGCACTTCCAGGGCAGGGTTCCCGGGCACAGTCGCATAGAACGTATCGACCTCGGGGCTCGGTGGCCTTGGCTGTTGAGCAGGAAAAATCACACCGCCGAGCACGTAATTCATGCCGATCGTAGTCGGGATGGAACGGCATGCGTCGGAGATAAACACGACATGCGCAATGCCGCAGTTCCGAGACAGATCGATAGACCCAGTTACGTTGACCGCCTCATTAGGATTTAGTGGTGACCCTGAGAGAAGCCATACCTCATAGTTGGAGCCCTTTAGCAACCCGTGGCCTGAGAAATACACGACTAATTGGTCATATACTTTTTTCTCGACAAGCTCGTGAATTGATGCCGTGATCTCGGACAAGGTCACGCTAGGCTTTAATTTGTCCGTCAGGAGGATGGTGTCGAACCCTTGGCTAGCAGCCCATGCTGCAACTCTGCTCGCTCCATCTGCTGCGGCTTGGAGTGTCGGTAGGCCCCCTGTCTTATCTACACCGATAGCGACTATTGCCCTTCTCATGTATCGACTCTCCGCAATAGGGTCATTTGGCGCCGCATAACGCTCGCGGTTCAGCGGTGCCAACGCGCCCGTGCTGGAATCGCTCCAGGCCGGTCGCGATTCTCTCGGCCACACGGTTGGGAATTGCCATCAGAGCCTCCTGCCAGAGACTGGCATCAACGCATCCGAGTGGGCAATCAGCGACGCCCAACGGCACTGACTCCCCACCACATTCACACGAATTGGAGCGCCCAACAGCCATCTACACAGCGCAAACTGCCGTGTAAGTCTTGGGTGTGCCGTGGTTGTTGGCTCGCAAGGTCTTCTCCATCAGGAACTTGCCCACTTTAGCCGAAGTGCCCGGCGGGGTCAATCCCGTCAACTGGCAGACTGGCAGATCATGGGGATAACGGCGTGGGCTGGTCTGGTTGCCCGACGCCCAGCGAAGTGGGCATGCCGGAAGGTGTCCTGCTTGTTTGGGGCACTGCTCGCTTTCTCGGAGCGCTCTTCGGCTGTGAGATGGAACTGGGCTGCGAGGGCGTCCCGCGCGCGCCAGGGACTGCTCCGCGCCGTCGGCTGCGAGAGCCAGGACCGACAGCAGAAACGTTTGGAAGTCTGGGACGGCCATACTTGCGCAGCTGGTAGTGGCAGTGGGTGCTTGGTGTGGGGGCTTACGCTCCGTCAATCGGCGCGCGCAGCCTTTGCGCGCGTCCGTGTTGAACGCTTGGTTGGGCGTGTACTCGCTTGGGCCAGTTCTAGCAGGCCGCGTAGCGCAGCGTTGACTGCTGCTTCATTAGGGAATGCCTTGGAGACAACCGGATCAATGACGACAACGTTGGATTCGGCGGCCATGCGGCGTGCGTACTTGCCGCGCACAATTGGACCCAAGTCGCTACGCTCATACTCGGCGCGAAGCCAGTCGTTTGCTTCCGACTCAATATTCTTCATAGATTTTCCTTTCCGCTCGTGTTGCCAAGCGCGCGCTGATGATGCGAACAGAATCTCTGCGCTCGGTGTGGGAAACGGCAAGCAGTCGTCCATGGGCGGAGATACCGAACGTGATAAACCGAAACTCTGCCTTGGAGTGCTCCAAATCGCGTGCAGTAGCGGCGAAGTCATCTCTGAGGGCGGATACAGCTTCTTCAAAGGAGACGCCATGCTTTCGAATATTCGCCGCCGCTTTTGCTGGATCCCATTCAAAGTGCATCTTTCAATTATGCATCAGACTTGCTCAGCGCAGCGGACATGCCGGGAAAGGATCCCAGAAGTCGCCCCGTGCCTGCCCTCCCCGGCGCAGTCAGAATTGCCCTAACGGCAGTTGTCGTCAGGGCGAGTTGGGCGTTATTGGGGCGTCAATCGGGCGGTAAAACAGGGAGTTACTTAGAAGGCCATGCGCTACTGTCCCGGCTGGGTTGTCTCGGGTTGAACAGCTCAAATCCGCGGTGAAGCGTAGGGAGAGGTAGCGCTTGCGGTGCGGCGCTGTTAGCATGCGGGTGGGGAAAGGAACCGACCATGGGAACTAAACTCATCGGCTTGCTCCTGGTGCTGATCGTCAGCGTAGCCAGCACTCTCAGTATCGTGTCCTTGCGCGGCCCCGAGCCGCAGCCTGGAGATGCGCCGCTCGACCAGTTTTCCGCGGCCCGAGCGTGGACTTACCTCGAAGAGATTGCCCGCGCACCCCATCCGATCGGCAGCGCTGAGAACGAACGCGTCGCCAACTACCTGGCCGGCGAACTCGAAGCCATGGGCTTGCAGCCAGAGGTCCGCACCGAAACCGTGGCATTCCCCAGCCCGCGCGGGATCATGGCCGCGCAGGTGCGTAACATCGTCGCCCGTTTCCTCGGGCGGGAGCGCGGCAAAGCGGTCTTGCTCATGGCCCATTACGACTCGGTCGCGACCGGACCCGGCGCGGCTGACGACGGCGCGGGGGTTGCCGCTTTGCTCGAGGCCTTGCGCGCGATCAAGAGCGGACCCGCGCTGCAAAACGACGTGATCTTGCTGCTCACCGACGGCGAAGAAGCTGGACTTTTTGGCGCGCGTGCGTTCGTCGAGCACCACCCGTGGGTCCACGACGTTGGGGTGGTCTTGAACTTCGAGGCCCGGGGCAATGGTGGACCTTCCCTGATGTTTGAAACCAGCCCGGGAAGCGGTCCGCTGGTGCGCGAATTCCAGCGCATCCCGGTAGCCAAGTTTGCCTATTCCTTCAGCCGCGACATCTACCGGCGGATGCCCAACGACACCGACTTCACCATCACCCGGGTGGCCGGTTTGCCCGGAATGAATTTCGCTTTCGCGCATGGGCTCAACCGTTACCACACCGCGCTCGACGACCTCGAACGGCTCGACCGGCGCAGCCTCCAGCACCACGGCGAGCTGGCCTTGGCCCTGGCCCGGCGCTTCGGCAATGCGGACCTGTCGACCGGCTGGCAAAGCAGCGAGGCCATCTACTTCACGCTTTACGGTCCACTCTTCATCCGCTACCCTGCGGTGCTCGCCTTGCCGCTGGCCTTGCTGCTCGCGCTGGGCGCGGTCGCTCTGGTGCGCTGGGGCACACAGCTAGGGCGGATGAGCTGGGGCGGCGCTGGCCGGGCGGGGCTGGTGTTGTTGCTGGCTGCGTTCGCCCTTGGCGGATTGCTGCTGCCGACGGCTGGCCAGGTGATCAGTCCGTTTTACAGCTACAGCCTTTGGTACGGCTGGAACAGCGCCTCGCTCAACCTGCTCGCGATGGCCTTGCTCGCGGTGGCTGCGATTTTTGCCGGCTTCGGCTGGTTACACCGCAAGTGGGGGGACAACGTCATCGCAGCTGGACTGCTGCTGTGGAGTCTGTTCGCTGGGTTGATCACTTTGGTTGCGCCTGGAGCCAATTTCCTCTTTGTTGTGCCCCTGCTCTTCAGCCTGGGGGCGGCCAGCTTGTGGTTGCGGCAGGACCCCACCGCTTCCCGCCTGACCTCCCGCCTGGTCTTGGCGCTGGCCTTGGCGAGCGGCGTCATCGCGTTGCTGTGGGCGCCGGTGTTCGCCCTGACCGGGGTGGCCTTGGGGGCGCCGACCGCGCTCGTGATCGGCTTCTTCCTGGTCCTCATCACGAGCGGCCTGATGGCGCCGCAGCTCAGCCTGCTCGCCGCTGGTGCCCGTCAGGCGATCGCCTGGACGGCCTTGGTCTTGGCGTTGGGGTTGCTGGTTGCAGTTCGCCTCGCGGCCAAGTACGATGCTTACAACC
>CAZCOV010000371.1:0-6049 GCA_964499975.1 uncultured Thermoanaerobaculia bacterium | reverse complement strand
CGGACCTCGCTCGGCGGGGCTACGCCGATCCAGGTCGAGGAGTACAAGCGTCCGACCTTCGAAGTCAGTTTTGAGGACCCCGAGACGCCGTTGCGCCTCAACCGCCCAGCGCGCTTCCACGGCACCGCGCGCTACTACTTTGGCTTGCCGGTAAGCGCCGGCAAAGTCCAGTGGCAGGTCGCGCGCCAGCCGGTCTATCCGATCTGGATGCGCTGGGGGATCCTGCCGCCGACCCACCGCGCCCCGCAGCTGCTCGCAACCGGCGAGAGCGCGCTCCGCGCGGACGGCACTTTCGAGCTCAGCTTCACGCCCGCGGCGGATGAGCGCGATGCTGCCACGCCTGGCACCTCGTATCACTACTTGCTGCAGGCTCAAGTCACCGATGAAGGCGGCGAGACCCGCGAGGGATCGCGCTCTTTTCGCCTCGGCTTTGTCGCGGTCGAGACCACGGTCGAGGGGCCGAGCGAGTTTTTCCCGGCAGCCGAGCCCGTGGCCTTGGTCTTGCGCCGCACCGACCTCAACAGCGCACCGCGGCCGGGTCAGGGCAGCTACCGTTTGCTCGAGCTCGCACCCCCGCAACAAGTCCAGCTCCCCGCAGAACGTCCCTTGCCGCCCCCCGCGGCGGACGCGTTAGGCAAGGTCCCGTTCCACACCCCAGGGGACCTGCTGCGTCCGCGCTGGGCCACGGATTTCTCCCCGCAAGAGGCGCTGCGCGAGTGGACGAGCGGTCGCCTGGTGCGGCAAGGTACGGTCGAGCACGATGCCCGGGGCGAAGCCAGGCTGAGCTTTGAGCAGCTGCCTCCCGGCGCCTACCGCCTGAGCTATGCCACCGAGGACGAGTTCGGGGCAACCTTCGAGATGACCCGCGAACTGCTGGTGCTCGCGCAGCGGCTGCCTTTAGCCCTGCCCGCTGTGCTGCTCGCTGAGCGCACTTCGGTGCCGGTGGGCCAGACCGCCCGCTTCTTCGTCCACTCCGGCCTCGCAGCGCAGGCGTTGTGGTTTGAGATCTACCATGACGGTCAGCGCCGGGAGCGCCGCGAGCTCAGTTCAGCCGACGGCGCGCAGGTGCTTGAGATCCCGGTCACGGCCGCGGACCGGGGGGGCTTCAGCGTGACCTTGACCGCGCTGCGCGATCACCAGCTGATGCACTTTGAGATCCAGGTCTTCGTGCCTTGGGATGATCGCGAGCTCAAAGTCGAGCTCGCGACCTTTCGCGACCGGCTGCGTCCGGGGACCCGCGAGACCTGGCGCATCCAGGTCAGCGGTCCGGATCCAGCAGCAGTGGCCGCGGGCACCGCCGAGCTCTTGGCCTACATGTACGACCGCAGCCTCGACTTCTTCGCTCCCCATCAGCCGCCGGATCCGCGCTCACTGCTACCTTTTCGCTACGGGGTACCCGCCTTCGCGACCACCTTGGGGCAAGCCCGTCAGGTCTGGTTTGCGGGCAATGACTTCGTCCGGCTGCCCGATTTCCCGAGCTTCAATCCCGATCGCCTCAAGTTCTACGATGACTATGCGGTGGGCGGTCCAGGCGCGCGCCGGATGCTGAAAATGGGGAGGAGTGGGGTCCAGACCTTGGCGCTTTCCGCCGAAGGGGCGGGTCAGCGCCTGCCGCCGAGTCCGAGTGCGCCGGCCAGCGAAAGCATGGTGATGAGCGATGTTGCCGCGGATGCCGCCGCAAAGGTTGCCGGGACGCCACCCGGAGCCCCGCCGCCGCTGGCGGAGCCGCCGCGCCTGCCGCCGCGCCTGCGGCAAGACTTTGCAGAAACCGCGTTCTGGCAACCCCAGCTCTTGCTCGACGAAGCCGGAGGTGCCACCCTCGAATTCCAGGTCCCTGACGCGCTCACCGAATGGCAGATCTGGGTCCACGCCCTGACTCGCGACCTGCACGCTGGCTCGCTCAACCAGACCGCGCGCACCGTGCAGGAACTGCTGGTCCGTCCCTACCTACCACGGTTTTTCCGCGAAGGCGACCAGGTCCACCTCGAAGTGGTGATCAATAACGCGGGCGAAACTCCCATGAGCGGCGAACTCGAACTCACCGTGACCGATTCGCTGACCGGTGCCAGCCGACTCGCGGATTTCGCTCTCCCGCTCGCCGCCGAGGCTGCCCAGCCGCCCGCGGCCCAGCCGAATGCGACCCAGCCGAATGCGGCCCAGACAGGAGTGGTCCGGCCGAGCGCGGCCCGGCCAGGAGTGGTCCGCCCGTTTACGGTCGCGCCTGGGGGTGGCACCCATCTCACTTTCCCGCTTCGGGTTCCCTCCAGGGTGGGCGAGGTCGTGTTCACCGCAGTGGCCCGGGCTGGCGACTGGAGCGATGGCGAACGTCGGTCGGTGCCGATCTTGCCCGGACGGCTGCACCTCGCCCAGTCCCGCTTTGCCGCGCTCCACGGCAAAACGCAGCGCACCTTGGAATTCGCCGATCTGGCCGCACCCGACCCGACCCGCAGTCACGATCAGCTGGTCGTCACCCTGGACGCGCAACTCTTCTACAGCGTGCTCAACGCCCTGCCTTATTTGATCGACTATCCCTATGCCACGACCGAACAGATCCTCAACCGCTTCCTCGCGACCGGGATCGTGAGTCGCGTTTACCAGCAGGTTCCTGCGGTCGCGCGAGTGGCTGAGCAGCTGTCCACCCGCGAAACCGAACTCGCACCCTGGTCAGGAAGCGACCCCAACCGTCAGCTGGCGCTGGAAGAAAGTCCCTGGCTAGTGCTCGCGCGCGGTGGACCTGAACCCGACCCTGCGTTGATCAACTTGCTCCGCCCCGAACGCACCGCGGCCGAAGCAGAAGCCGCGCTGCGCAAGCTCCAAGAGGTGCAGACCGCGAGCGGTGGTTTTCCCTGGTGGTCGGGCGGTCCGCCGTCACCCTACATCACCCTCTACCTTTTGTCGGGGCTTTCCCGGGCACTCGAATTCGGCTTGCCGGTGCCGCAAGAGATGGTGGTCCGCGCCTGGGGTTACCTCCGCCAGAACTACATCGACGAATGGGCGCGGCAACTGGAGCGCGAAGACGGTGAAGTGGAAACCGTGACGCTGCTCAACTACGTGCTGTCAGCCTATCCCGATACGTCCTGGACGGGGGATTTATGGAGCGCTCTTGACCGCGAGCGCATGCTCGCATTTTCCTTCCGCCACAGGCGTCGCCACTCACCCCTGCTCAAGTGTCTGCTGGCGCTCACGCTGGCGCGCTCCGGGCGCGCGGCCGATGCCCAGCTGGTCTTCGCAAGCGTCCTCGACTCCGCGCAGACCACCCCAGACCAGGGCACGTTCTGGGCGCCCGAAGACCGCGCCTGGCTGTGGTACAACGACACCATTGAATCCCATGCGATGGCCCTGCGCACCCTGAGCGAACTCGCTCCCGCGGATGCTCGGCGTCATGGCCTGGTGCAGTGGTTGCTGCTCAACAAGAAGCTCAACCAGTGGAAGTCGACCCGGTCCACCGCCGAAGTGATCTACGCCCTGGTCCACTACCTCGAGCACGAGGGCTTGCTCGGTGTGCGCGAGGCCGCGACCGTCCGCGTCGGCAGGGAAGAGCAGCGCTTCGAGTTTTCGCCTGAGGTCTATTCGGGCAAGAGCAGCCAGCTGGTGATTCCGGGCGAGCGCGTCGACCCCAGCATGGCCAAGATCGTGATCGACAAAGAAGGCGCGGGGTCCGCCAACGGGGGCCTGCTCTTTGCTTCCGCCACCTGGCACTTTGCCACCGACCAGCTGCCTGCGGCTGCGCGTGGGGATTTTTTTACGGTCGAGCGCAGCTATTTTAAGCGCGTGCAGCAGGGTCAGGAGTGGGTCCTCGAACCGCTCACTGCTGACACGCGCCTGGTGCCCGGCGACCAGCTCGAAGTCCACCTGTCGCTGCGCACTCGCCATGCAGCCGAGTACGTCCACTTGCGCGATCCGCGGGGGGCGGGTTTCGAGCCCGAAAGCGTCGTTTCGGGTTTTCGCTGGGACCTGGGCCTGGGTTTTTACGAAGAGGTCCGAGACAGCGGCAGCAATTTCTTTTTCGAGTGGCTGCCGATGGGCGAATACACCTTCAAGTATCGCGTCCGCGCCACCATGGCTGGCACCTTCCGAGTTGGCCCGGCCACGATCCAGTCGCTGTACGCGCCGGAGTTCGTCGGCTACTCAGCCGGGGCAGAGCTCACGATCAGAGAGCAAGAAGGGCTCACGCCGTGAGGCGCTGCGGCTGATGACCCATCCTCGCCCAATGAATCCAAACAAATAAGGAGAACGGAGGTGTCCGTTCTCCTTACATTTTCGGGCTAGCGCGCCCCGGGCTGGCGCGCCCCGGGCTTGTCGTGCTCGTTAAGGCCGTTTGCCAGCCGCTCACACACGCGCGCGGCGCAGGAAGTAAATGCCGCTCGCGGTCAAGAGGAGCAGTAAGATCGCTAGGCCGACTTCACCCAACGTCGGAACTTCGACGGTGGCGACTTGGCCGCCCTGGACTGTCACGGTCGCGGTGCTGTTGCTCGGAGTCGGGTCCGCCTCGTTGCCATCGACAGTGGCCGCGTTCACGATTGCGCCCGGAGTATTCACATCGACGGTGATATCGCAGGAGACGGACGCGCCATTAGCCAGGCTACCGATGTTCCAGGTCCAAGGCGGGACGTTGGACGCGCCGCAAGTGTCCGAGACATAAGTGACTTCTGCCGGGAGCGTGTCGGTGACCACGACTCCAGTGGCGCCGACAGGACCATTGTTGGTGACGGTGATGGTGTAGACGATCTGATTGCCATTCGCGACCCCCGTCTTAGTGATCGCGAGGTCTGCAGTGCAGCCGCCCACGGTGCCGCCGATGCTGAACAAGTAGTCCGGGTTGGTGCCTCCGCCCACGCCGCAAATCGTCTGCGGGGTAAAGCTGGTGCAGCCAGTGGCAAAGCCATTTCCTGGATTACGCCACGTTCCTTCGCTGCCGGTCTGAGTCGTGCGGTTGCTCCAGAAATGCTGGCCGAAAGCGCCAAAGCTCTGGTTGGTCTGGATCGCCACCCAGTAAGTGCCCGGGCACAAAGTGCAGGCGGTTGGCAGGGTGATGGTGAAAGAGCCAGCCGTGTCCACCGGGGTGAGTGCGGTGTAAGTGCAGACCGCAGAACCCGGCAAGTCGGGATCGCCACCGCCCGCCGAATTGGTGTAGAAGGTGACATCGACGGTGGCGCCGCCAGCAGTGCCGGTGGTGCCGATGGTGTTGACCTGATCGACCAGCCAGCCGGTGGCATCATTGACCACAAAGTCGTCAGCGCCTTCGGAGTCATAGGCGTTGAAGGCTGCCTCGAAATCTTGATCTGGCGAGCCATTGGCGCTCGCGTTGTTGGTCTGGTCGTAAAGAATGGCTTCCGGCGCTGCGGGCAGAGAGCCACCCCGCCCGGCGCTGCGGCTCAGCTGGGCCCACGCCGGTCCTACCAGCAGGCTGGCGGCTAGAGCTGTAACAACAGCCACGATCGTCACTTTTTTCATCTCGAGCTCCTCTGAATGGTTCGCTTGAATGGTTCGCTTTTAACCCACGCCTGTTTGTCTGGCCACAATCGCTTGTACCTTTCCCTCCAGACTCCGCGGCACAGTGAGATTGCCAAGGACGGTGGCCTCTTCAGCTGCTTGCTGCGCAACTTAAATCCTGTCACCAAAAATCCTGTCACTAAATTTCAGCGCGAGTCAATCCCTGACCGGTTCGTCGGTGCTTAACGGTTTTCGGGCCCCCTCTGAACCCGGCAGGGTTCGATAACTTAGCGCAGCGCCACCCTGGGCGATAGAGCGGCGTGGGTGCGAGATCGACGCGCTCCACCGCGTCAACGGCAACCTGGTCCTCCACTTGCCTCGCGACGTCGGGGACGTATTCAGAGGGGGACCTCGATGGACGGCCCCCTGGCAACGACGAATCCGCCAGATCCGCCCTGCTTATTCTCAGACAGCGTTCACAACGCTTTCGAGAAGTGATTACAGCCTTCTTTGAATTATCGAGATTTGACTTATCTCCTCGGCAATGACGCCAGCGGCATAGCTTCGTAAACAGTACATTTTGCGGATCCAAAGATCATCCCTCATCCAGCGCAAA
>CAZCOV010000370.1:0-6072 GCA_964499975.1 uncultured Thermoanaerobaculia bacterium | reverse complement strand
CTATCTGGGCGTGATGTCGGCCAAGAACACCGCGGTCAACTTGATGATCCTCTCCACGTTCGTGAGCTTCATGCTCTACCGTCGTAGTGGCCGCGAGCCGATCGTCAGCTGGGCCAAGCTGGGCAACCGCATCCAGATGACGATCGTCGGACTGGCTGCGGCCATCGTGGTTTTCTTCGGCATCCTCGGCTACTTTGTCGAAGCCGCAGTGCGGATCAAGCTATCGATCCCGCAAGTTGGATCGGTCCTTTTGGCCATGATCTTGGTCACTGCGATCGACATCTTTCTGCTGCGCGGCGCCCGCCGTCCGGACACGCGCTGGGGACAGATCTCCCCCCGTTCGCAGTACGCCCTGATCATCCTGGCCGTGACCTTTACTTGGCTGATGGGTTTGATGGGCTACGTGCGCTCAGGACTGCGCCAGCACTGGCACGTGTTCGGCGTGATCCGCGACACGTCCGTCGATGCTTTCACCCCGACCCTCGGCTATGCCACTAAGGTGGTGTCCGCGACGGTGCTAATCTTCTTCCTGCTCATCGGCTTCGTGTTCTGGCTGGCCGGGCTTGCGGGCAAGCATGGCGGGCACGGCAGCCAACCCTCCGCTGAACCCGCGTCCCCGCACCTCGATCTGGCAGCCACCGCCTTGGACCCAGCAGCGAATTCCCCGGAAAGCTCACGAGTTTAAGATCATGCGGATACCTGTCCCTCTCCAGCTCGCAGCCCTGGCCGTCGGCGCCACCGCCTTTTACACTTACGTCGGCCAGCTGGTGCCGCAAAAAGAAGTTCATCCGCCGCAAGTAGTCGAGATCGCCAAAAACGTCTCGACCGCACAAATGGTCGAGATCGGCAAAGGCATTTTTGAGGGCAAGGGGATCTGCACCACCTGCCATACCCTGGGGCGTTCCGGCGCTTTGCGCTTTCCCGACCTGCAGGGAGTTGGCGCCCGCGCCGGGAGTCGAGTGCCCGGGCTGAGCGACCTGCAGTACCTGGCGCAGAGCCTCTACCACCCCGACACTTTCATCGTCCCGGGCTTCAATCCGGGCATGCCCACGGTCAACAAAGCGCCGATCGGCCTCACCGATGACGAGATCAAGACGGTCATCGCTTTTCTCCAGAGTCTCGGCGGAACTCCCAGCATCACCATGGAAACCGACTTGCATGGCGGCGATGTCACAGCAGCGCCCGCAGCAGCGCCTGCGGCTGCGTCCGCCAGCGCTGCGTCGGCAGCGGCGGCTGCCGCGACCCCGCTCGTGACGATGGGCTGCCAGAGCTGCCACCGACTCGACCGTCCAGGCGTTCAAAACGGAGCGCCCAGCCTCTTTGACGCGGGCGCCCGGCTGTCACGCGCCCAGCTGTGGGTCGGCGTCACCGAGCACAAGAATCGTCCGGCGAGCCTCGAAAATGCCACCCTCAAAGAGCTGCAGGCATTGGTCGACGAGATGACCCAACGGAAAGGCCAAGGATGAAATTCGCGGTCCTGATCCCTCTCCTGCTCGCATTGTTGTTGCTCCGCCGGTTCAAGCCGGGCATGCTGACTTGGGCTTTGGCTTGGTGGGCGGCGGCCTTGATCACCCTCAAATTCGGCTTTGCCACGCCCGTCCCAGCTTCGGTGTTCAAGCTGTACATGGGGATTTTCACGGGCGCTTTGGTGATGTACATCTTCGCCGACGCCGAGCGCTTGGCCGAAGTCAAAAAACCGCTGGTCGCTTTCGTGGTCGAGCCGCGGTACCAGGTGCTGCTCGCGGTCTTGGTCCTGGCCATTCCCGCTGCCCTCGCAGCCAGCATCTACTTCGAGATGACCACCCCGCAAGAGCCGCCCAATTTTGCGCGCACGGTTCACCCCGCGCCGCCGGAAAAGCTCACGGTCCATGACCAGGAGTTCAACCTGATCTTGCTCGACAACCCCTATCGCGCGCTCGAAACCTCCAACCCCGGGGAATTCGCCACCCACGTGGCCCGTGGGCGCGAGGTTTACTACAAGAACTGCTTTTACTGCCACGGCGACTTGATGCGGGGGGAAGGCATGTTCGCGCACGGCCTCAACCCGATCCCGACCAACTTCCAAGACCCCGGTACGATTCCCCAGCTTCAGGAGTCCTTCCTGTTCTGGCGCATCGCCAAAGGCGGCCCCGGCCTGCCGCCGGAAGGTGGTCCCTGGGCTTCGTTTATGCCAGCCTGGGAAAACTTCCTGCAAGAAGAGGAAATGTGGAACGTGATCCTGTTCCTCTATGACTTCACCGGGGCGCGTCCCCGCGCTCGTTCGGAGGAGGTTCACGCGGAATGAAGCGGTCAGTCGCCTCGCTCGTCGCTTCCCTTGTCCAGCAGCCCTGGCTCTGGCTCTTGGGATTGAGCTTGTGGTTGCCGGCGGTCGTGGGAGCGCAGTCGGGCAACAGCCAGGGACAGGCGGTCTATGCCAAGTACTGCAGCCACTGCCATGGGGAGCAAGGGGACGGCAAAGGCGTGGCCGCGCCGTACCTCAAACCCCAACCGCGGGACTTCACCAGCGGCAAATACAAGGTGCGTACCACTCCGACGGGTGCTTTGCCCACGGACGCGGACTTGCAGCAAGCGATCCGGCGCGGCTTGGCCTATACCTCGATGCCCTCGTTTACCAACTTGAGCGATGCCGAGGTTTCCAGCGTGGTCGCCTACATCAAGACGTTCTCCTCAGACTTCGACGACAAAGAAGCGGTCGCCGAAGCTCAGCCGATCACTATCCCGAGCCCGCCGTCTTATACCGAGGACTCGGTGAACCAAGGACGCGAGGTGTTCGCGGCTACTGGCTGCGCGCGTTGCCATGGCGAGCTGGGCCGCGGCGATGGCCCGTCTGCCCCAACTCTGGTCGATGACTGGGGGCACCCGATCCGGGTCGCGGATCTGACCATGCCCTGGACGTTTCGCGGCGGGGGCAGTCGGCAGGACATTTTTCGCACCATGTCGACCGGCTTCAATGGCACGCCCATGCCCGGCTTTCACGGTTCGCTTCCGGTGGAAGACATCTGGAGCATCACCCACTACATCGTCTCGCTTTCGGGTGGCCCTGCGGCCGGGGACGCCAACCCAGAGGCACCTTACAGCAACCTCTTGCGCGCGGTTGGCACCGAGGACGAACTCGACTTGAGCCGGGGCAAGGAGCTGTTTGCCCAGGCGCCCAGCGCCCTCTTCCCGATCGTCGGACAAGTGGTCGAGCCTGGGCGCAACTTCCATCCCGCGGTTGTGGCCATTTCCGCGCAAGCGGTCTACAACCGCGACGAAATCGCATTCCGCCTGACCTGGCACGACATGCAAGCCGAACAAAACGGCAAGAATGGGCCGACCCTGCCCGCGCCCGAAGCCGAGCAGCTCGGCCAAGGCGTGAGCGCTGCAGCAGCGAGCCAAACCGAAGGCGGATTTTGGGGCGACGAAGCCGACAGCGGCAGCGGCGGCGAAGCCGCAGCGGGTGCGGCTGCAGCAGGCGGATTCTGGGGCGACGAAGCGGAACCCACCGCGCCGCCCCCGCCAACGCCGTCCGTCGCAGGAGAGGGCAGCGGCGATTTTTGGGGCGAAGGCGATGGGGAAGGGCAGGCTGCGCCATCCCAAGGACCGGCGAGCGAGTTTTCTGATGCGGTCGCCATCCAATTCCCGGTGAGCTTGCCCAAAGGGGTGGTCAAGCCCTACATCCTGTTCGGCGACGCGCAAAACCCGGTCGAGCTGTGGTTTGCTGACCTCAGCACCCACGCTACCCAGATTTTCATCGGCCGTGGCAGTGCAGCGATCACCCCTGGCGAAGACGAACCCCCAGCCATGGTCGCGCAGTACGAGCAGGGCGAGTGGTCCGTGACGTTCAAGCGCGAACGCAAGAGCCGTTCGGCCATCTCGTTCGATGAAAACACCTTCGTCCCGATCGCTTTTTCGGTGTGGGATGGCTGGAACCGCGAACGGGGCAATCGGCGGGGACTCACCGCCTGGTACGACCTCTACCTGGTGCCGCTCGAAACACCGTCGCCTTTGGGTCCGATGGCCAAAGCGGGCCTTGGCCTGCTCGGCCTGGAACTTCTGATCATCGCGCTAGTGCGGCGAAAGTTCGGCAAAACAAGTCAGTAATGCGAACTGGAGAAACCCATGTACCGGAGCATTTACGTTCCCGTTGACAACTCCGATTACTCCAACCGTGCGGCTTTGACTTCGCTCGAATTGGGCAAGGTCTTCACGTCCAAGCTCACCGCTTGCCACGTGTATGCAGCCAAGATGCACGATTATCGGTTCAAGCAGATGGAGTTCACTTTGCCCGAGGAGTACCTCGAAGAAGCGGAGCTCGAACGGCAACGCAAGATCCACGACAGCCTGATCACCATGGGCCTCCAGCTGATCTCCGATTGCTATTTGAGCGACATGGATCGGCTTTGCCAGAACCAGGGGCTTGAGCTCACCAAGAAAATGATGGACGGCAAGCACTCGACCGAAATCTTGAAAGACATCGCGTCGTCCGACTACGACTTGGTGGTGCTCGGCGCTTTGGGCATCGGCCGCACCCGCGACAGTCAGATCGGTTCGGTGTGCCAGCGAGTGGCGCAGGAGAGCGACCGTGACGTGTGGGTGGTCAAGCACCTGCCGCAAGCGGGCGAGCGCGAGCGCGACACCATCCTGGTCGGCGTCGATGGCAGCCCACAGTCTTTTGGGGCGCTCTTGACCGGCATCGACCTAGCGCAGAAATTCAACAAGAAAATCGAGCTGATCGCGGTCTACGATCCCTACTTGCACTATGCCGTGTTCAAGGGCATTGTCGAGGTGTTGACCGAAAAGGCCGCCAAAGTCTTCCGCTTCGAAGAGCAAAACCAGCTGCACGAAGAGGTGATCGACACCGGGCTGGCGGAGATCTATCAGTCGCATTTGAACGTGGCCGAGAAAATGGCAGCAGAGCAAGGGATCGCAGTGACCAAGACCCTGCTCGACGGCAAGGCTTTCCAAAAAGTGCTCGACCACGTGCGCAAGACCGAGCCTTGGTTGCTGATCATCGGCCGCGTCGGGGTGCATAGCGTCGAAGGCGAGGCGGGCCTCGGCAGCAACACCGACAACCTGCTCCGCCTCTGCCCCTGCGACATCTTGCTTTCAACCCGCACCGAAGTGCCTGCGCTCGACATCAAGGCCGAAGAGTCGATCCACTGGACAGCAGAAGCCGAGAGCCGGATGTTCCGCGTGCCCGAAGCCGTGCGCGGCATTGCACGGCGGGCGATCTTGCGGTTGGCCCTGGAAAAGGGGCATTCCGTCGTCACCAACGACCTGGTGACCGAAGCCATGGATCGCTTCATGCCCAAGCGCGCGGCAGAGCGGACGGAAAGGCTGGCAGAAGCGCTTGCTTTCGAGCGGGCTCAGCGGCAGCGCGTTTCCCTCTGCCGTCAGTGCGGCACTGCGGCTGCGGACGAAAACCCGGTGCAATGCACGCTGTGCGGCAGCCACGACTTTGAAACCATCGCCCCGGAAATGATCGCCAAGATCATCGCGGCTGAAGGCGGCGCGGAAGAAGAGCTGACCTACGATGGTCGCAAGCTCAAGTGGACCCAAGAATCGCGCAAAGCCCTGCGTACCTTGAGCGATAACTACCAGCGGCGGCGGGCCAAGGCGCGGATCGAGAAGTCAGCCCGCAGCAAGCGGCTCGACACCATCACTTTGGAGTTTGCCCAGCGTTTCGTCGAAGAAGAAGGCGGGGTTTTGTACGAGACCGTGACCCCGGAGCCGGCAGCCGAGTTGCCGCTGGCGGCAGCCAGCACGGCGTCCGCCGCAACCAGCACGGCGTCCGCCGCAGCCAGCACAGCGTCCACCGCAGCCAGCACAGCGTCCGCCGCAGCCAGCACAGCGTCCCCCGTTGACGATGAGCGCAAGCTGATCGCCCGCGACGCCAAAAACAACCCGCTCCTGTCCCGCTGGGCCTGGACCGACGAAGCCATCACCCGGGTCTTGCGCGTGCCCGCTGGCTTCATGCGCGACCGCACCCAAGGGCGCATCGAGGAGCTTGCCGCGAGCCGCTCCCTGACCACAGTCGACCTGGCTTTAGTCGAGGAAGGCATTCAAGTTGGCCTCAAGATGATGGCCGAA
>CAZCOV010000369.1:0-6076 GCA_964499975.1 uncultured Thermoanaerobaculia bacterium | reverse complement strand
ATCGATGCGTTGCTCGATGCCAACGAAGAGACCAAGGAACGGATGCTCGAAAAAATCCGCGCCACGCTCGGCGAGCTCACCGGCAAAACCATCGGAGTTTTGGGCCTGTCGTTTAAACCCGAAACCGACGACATCCGCGAGTCGCCGTCCTTACCGATCCTCGAAGGGTTGCTCCACGATCGCGCCCGGATTCGCGCTTATGATCCCGAGGCGATGAAAAATTGCCGCGAGCTCTTCCCCCAGATCACTTATTGCGCCAATGCTTATGAGGCCGCCGCAGGGGCAGACGCGCTGGTGATTCTCACCGAGTGGAATCAGTTCCGGGCGCTCGAACTCCAGCAACTCAAGGCGCTGCTCAAAGAACCCCTGGTCATCGACCTGCGCAACATCTACGAGCCGGCCAAGATGGCGGCCGCGGGTTTTCGCTATGTCTCGGTCGGCCGGTCGACCGAAGTGCCGGCTGCTCCTGCTGCTGCGGGGCGCCCTTCTTGAAACGCGGTCTTCGAGCCAAAATTCGAACTCGGAAACAACCCAAATCGGACAAATCACGCAACTGACACGGTGGAGATTGGCGCGGTGGAGACCCCGAAGACCACAGCCTTGGTAACTGGCGGAGCCGGATTTTTAGGCTCCCATTTGTGCGAGCGCTTGCTGACAGAAGGCCACCGGGTCATCTGCGTGGACAACTACATCACCGGCCAGGAGCGCAACATCGCTCACTTGCTGGGGCATCCCGATTTCCGCGCGATCCGGCACGACGTCACAACGCCGTTGGAAATTGCCGAAGAGATCCGCTACATCCTACACTTCGCTTCACCGGCCAGCCCGATCGACTACTTGCAACTGCCGATTGAAACCCTGGAAGTGGGCTCTTTGGGGACCCACCACACCTTGGGGCTGGCCGTGAAAAAAAACGCCCGTTACCTCCTCGCTTCGACCTCTGAGGTCTATGGCAACCCCACGGTGCGTCCCCAGCCCGAAACCTACTGGGGCAACGTCAATCCGGTCGGACCGCGCGGGGTCTACGACGAAGCCAAACGCTTCGCCGAAGCCATGGTCATGGCCTACCACCGCGTGCATGGCCTCGAAACCCGGATCGTGCGCATCTTCAACACCTACGGACCGCGCATGCGGCCGAACGATGGGCGGGTCGTGCCCGCTTTCATCCAGCAAGCCTTGCTCGGCGAACCGTTGACGGTCTTCGGTAGCGGCCAGCAGACCCGCTCGTTTTGCTATGTCGATGATCTGATCGAAGGGATTTATCGCCTGCTCAAGAGCGATCGCGTCGAGCCCACCAACATCGGCAACCCTGACGAAATGACGATCCTGCAGTTTGCCGAGCGCATTCTGGCTTTGACCGGCAGTAAGAGCAGCAAGGACTTCAAACCCTTGCCCCAGGACGACCCAGAAATGCGGCGGCCGGACATCACCATTGCGCAGCGAGATTTGGGGTGGGGACCCAAGGTCCCCCTCGATTTCGGCCTCGAAAAAACGATTGCATATTTTCGTTCGGAGCTCACGCTCACGCGACAGGACCCGACTCCCTGAGCAAGAACGCACGGCGAGCAGGCCCTCACCTACAAACCGACTCTCAACTGGAGCGCTATCGTGTCGCCAGAACCAACCCTCGGACCGACCGTTTTGTGTAGACGCTGCGGCCAGACCGCACTCACCGCACAAAACGTCAGCTACGGCGGCAAATTGGGCGCGGATATTCGCCGTCAAGTTTGCGCTGACTGCTGGCAAGAGTGGCAGCGCGCTGAAGTGATGGTGATCAACGAGCTGCGGCTCAACTTCATGGACCCCCAGGCGCAAGCTACTTTGATCCAGCAGCTGCGGGATTTTCTCTGTCTTGAAGCGGATTGACCTGGCGCAGGCAGCCCGACGCGGGAGCCAGAAGCTGCGCACCCTGCCCCGTCCGGTGGTGTTGCGTTTCTTGCTGCTATTGGCGCTGCTCGTGGCCGGCGCGCTGGCCGTCCGTTTCACGCCACTGCGCCAGTATTTGGCGCGCGAGGCTCTGGTCCAGGCGCTCGACCAGTTGAGCACGGCTTGGTGGGCGCCCTGGTTGCTGGTCTTGCTCCATGGCGTGGTAGCGCTGGTGGGCATCCCGACCAGCCCGGTCTTGTTGGCGGGCGGGGTGGTTTTTGACGCGTTTTACGGGACCGTCTTGAACCTGCTGGGACTCTTCCTCGGCGCTGCGCTCAGCTACTGGGTAGCCGGGCTTCTCGGACGCGACTTTGTGGCCCATCTGCTCGGACCGAGTTTGCGACGGATCGAGCGCGCTTTCGAGCAGCGCGGCTTCTGGCCTCTGGTGCAGGTGCGGTTCCTGCCCATCCCCTTTGCGCTGATCAACTATGGTGCGGCGCTAACCGGCGTCAGGCCAGCCAAGTTCTTGGTGACCAGCGTGGTGGGATTAACCCCAGCAACCCTCATGCACACGTTTTTCATTGCCAAGATCTACCGCGCGTCTGACGCGCTCAAACTCCATTTCACCATCGCGTACTTTGCCTGCTGGGGGCTCTTTGCCTTGCTCACCAGCTTGCCCACAATCCGTCAGTCCCTCGCCCGACGCGCGCGCCATCGCGAACTCATCGCCCGGCGCAGGACGCGCACCCAGGCGTCCTGAACCCGCCTCTGGGGCGAAGCTCTTGGCGCGCGATGGCTCGTGGCTCAGATGGGGCATAACTTCAGATGGGGCTTAACTATAGCCAAGCCGCACGGATTGTTATATTGTCCCGACTTCGTCTTTCAGGTCAGAGACAAGGAGGTTTTTGAAAATGCAGGTGGAAGGTCCGGAACAGATCCGCAATGTGACCCTCGCCGGGCATGGCGATACCGGGAAAACGACCCTCGCAAGCGCCATCCTCTTTACCGGCGGTGCGGTGAATCGCTTGAATCGGGTGGAGGATGGCAACACCGTCACCGACTTCGACCAAGAAGAAATCGCCCGCGGCAACTCGATCGGGCTGGCAACCTGCCACGCCCCATGGCGCAAGCACAAAATCAACCTGGTCGACACGCCAGGGCTGGGGATTTTCGCCACCGAGGCCCAAGCTGGGATGCGGGCGACCGATGCGGTCTTGTTGGTGGTGAATGGCGTCGCAGGAGTCGAAGTGAATACCGAAAGCATCTGGAGCTACGCCGAAAAATTCAATCAGCCGGTCATGGTCTGCTTGAGCAAGATGGACCGCGAACGAGCGGATCTGGACCGCGCACTCCAGGCCCTCCACGATAATTTTGGTCGCACCGTGATCCCCATCCAGCTGCCGATCGGCAAGGAGCACGACTTCCACGGAGTCGTCGACCTGGTGGCGAGCAAAGCTTATCGCTTCAAAAAAGATGGCGACGGCAACGCCGAGGTCATTCCCATCCCGTCAGAACTCGCAGACGAAGTCGAAACCCGGCGCAGCGCGCTGATCGAAGCCGTGGCGGAATCGAGCGAAGAACTCATGGAAAAGTTCTTTGCCGAGGGAACCCTCAGCGAGGCTGAACTCAAGCAAGGTCTGCGCAACGCTTGCCGCAAGCGCGACGTCATCCCTCTGGTGGTGAGCGCCGCCGCCCACGGCATTGGCACCGCCTGCTTGCTCGACGCCATGGTCGACTACCTGCCTTCACCACTCGAACGTGGTCCCTTTCCCGCTGCCAACGTCGGCGGCGATGCGAGCGAAATTCAGCCCGCGACCCAAGCACCGGTCACAGCGCTCGTCTTCAAAACGGTCAACGACCCGTTCAGCGGCAGGATTTCGTTCTTGCGCGTGATCAGCGGCACCTTGGAATCCGACTCCACGGTATGGAACAGCCGGGGCGAAGAGGGCGAGAAAATTGGCCATTTGCTCCACATGCAAGGCAAGCAAGGTGGAGCTGTCGACCGGCTGATCACCGGCGACATCGGCGGTGTTGCCAAGCTGAAACATTCCCACAGCGGCGACACGCTCTGTACTCGCGAGCATCCGGTCAAACTCGACTGGATTGAAATTCGTCCGCCGGCGATGTCCTTTGCCATCGAGCCCAAAGCCAAAGGTGACGAGGAAAAAATCAGCGATGCGTTGAACCGTTTGATGGAAGAGGACTTGAGCCTCCACGCCGGCCGCGATCCCCAGACCGGCGAACTCCTGCTGTCAGGAACCGGTCAGCTCCATGTCGAGATCACCGTCGCTAAACTCAAAGGACGTTACAAAGTCGAAGTCATCTTGCACCCGCCCAAAGTCCCCTACCGGGAAACCATCCGCAAACCAGCCGAAGGCCATGGGCGCCACAAAAAGCAAACTGGCGGACGCGGTCAGTTTGCGGACTGCAGGATCAAAATCGAGCCGCTCGAATCCGGCGGCGACTTCGAGTTCGTCGATGAGATTTTTGGCGGCGCCATCCCACACAACTTCCGCCCGGCGGTGGAAAAGGGCATTCAGGAGGCGCGCCAGCGCGGTTATCTCTCAGGCCACCCGGTGGTCGATTTCCGCGTGCGACTGTTGGACGGTCAGTATCACGAAGTCGACTCCTCGGAACTGGCGTTCAAGATCGCCGGGTCGCTGGCTTTCAAGGAAGCCATGGCCAAGGCTGGACCCACAATCCTCGAACCGATGATGAGCGTCGAGATCACCACGACCGAAGAGTTCATGGGCGACATCATGGGCGAGCTGTCCCAGCGCCGGGGCCGCCCGCAGGGGATGGACACCAAAAACGATCGGCAGATCATCCGAGCTACCGCGCCGATGGCCGAAATGCTCGACTTCGCGCCTGCCCTCCGCTCTATCACCCAAGGACGTTCAAACTTCGTCATGGTGTTCTCCCACTACGAGGAGACTCCGCGCAACGTCCAAGAAAAAATCATCGCTGCAGCACGCAAGTCCGCCGAAGAAGAGTAAACCGGCAGCCACTTGCTAAAAACCAAACAGCCGGTGAGACATGAAAGTCCACCGGCTGTTTGGTTGTTTGGTTTCAGGAGCGTGCTGTGACGTCCCGCAGTGGCGCTATTCCTCAGACTTGGCGGCTTTGGCCTTGCCCAACTCGTAATCTACAAATTCGAGCAGCGCCATTTCAGCCGCATCACCTAGGCGTGGGCCTAGTTTGATGATCCGCAAATAACCCCCGGGGCGCTCCTTAAACCGCGGCGCGATCACATCGAACACTTTCTGAACGAGCTGCCGCTTGGGGATCCAGCGCCTGACCAACCGATGCGCGTGGAGGCTTCCCCGTTTGCCCTGGGTCACCAGCTTCTCAGCGATCGGACGCAATTCTTTAGCTTTACAAAGCGTGGTTTCGATACGCTCGTTCTGCACCAAAGATGCCAGCTGATTGCGAAATAGCGCGAGTCGGTGCGAAGTCCTTCGCCCAAGTTTCCTACCATGAGTTGCGTGGCGCATGTCTTTTCTCCCCGAACTCACATCGAAGCTTCGAGCCCAGAATTGGGTGGATGCTCTGGAACGTCCATACCGAACTGGAGTCCAAGCTTACCCAAAACCTCTTGCAATTCTTCGAGTGACTTTCTCCCAAAGTTCTTCGTCTCAAGCATCTCCCGCTCACCGCGCCGGACCAAATCGCGCAGATTGTGGATATTGGCGTTCTTCAAACAGTTGGCTGAACGCACCGACAAGTCCAGCTCGTCAATGCTCTTCGCCAGCAACTTGTCGAGACCGCTCAACTCACGCGCTTGCGGCAACGGCATCTCCTCGCGCATACTCTGCTCAGCATGAGTGAAAATGCTGAGGTGATCACGCAGCAACATCGACGCGAGGGATAGCGCCTCTTCTGGCGGCATCGTGCCATTGGTGTGGATTTCGAGCAGCAGCCGTTCATAATCGGTCGCACGCCCAACCCGCGCAGCTTCAACCTTGAAATTGACTCGCCGCACCGGGCTATGCACCGAATCCACCGGAATCCAGCCAATGCCCATCGTCTCGTCGAAATTCTTGTCGGCAGTGACGTAACCACGCCCACGCTTGACCTGGACCTGCATTTTGAGCCGGCCTTCCTCGTTGAGGGTGGCGATCGGCAAACTCGGGTCACAAATATGGACGCTCGCATCACCGGTAAGCTGCCCGGCCATCACCGTCCCTGGGCCACTCACGTCGAGGGTCAG
>CAZCOV010000368.1:0-6104 GCA_964499975.1 uncultured Thermoanaerobaculia bacterium | reverse complement strand
CGAAACCGCGCTGGCCCAGGACCCTGAAGTGCAAGCGGCGGCGCTGCGCTTTTGGCCAGAGCCCGAGGGCAACGGGCAACTGGTCGCTTATGTGGTGCCCGAGCGCGCCGCGGTGCGCGAGCACGTGGCGGAGTGGGGGAAGGTCTGGGACGAAACCTACCGGCGCGCGCCTGCGCTGGACAAGACGTTCGACCTCGCGGGCTGGATCAGCAGTTACACCGGTCAGCCCTTGTCCGTGGCTGAAATGGAAGAGTGGGTGCAGGGCACGGTCGCGCGCATTTTGCAGCTGCAACCGCAGCGGGTGCTCGAAATCGGTTGCGGCACCGGCCTCTTGCTGTTCCGCCTGGCGCCCCACTGCGCCGCTTACCTCGGCACGGACGTTGCCGCGTCGGCGCTTGCCCAGATCCAGCGCGAGCTCGCCGCGCGTCCGCTCCACCCAACCACCGTCGAGCTCTACTGCACGGCCGCCGATGACCTCACGCCCCTGGCGGCTGCAGGTGCCAGCCGTTTCGATGTGGTGGTGCTCAATTCGGTCGCTCAGTACTTTCCCGACGCTGCTTACTTGCTCGAAGTGTTGCGCGCAGTGCTGCCGTGGGTAGCGCCCGGCGGCGCGATTTTTCTCGGCGACCTGCGGCACCTCGGCGATCTCGAAACGTTCCACACCGCCGTCGAGCTCTCCCGCGCTTTTGCCGAGACGAGCCCAGGCTTGACTGCGAGGCAGCTGCGAGAAAGGGTCGAAATGCGGGTCCAAGACGAGCGCGAGCTGCTTTTCGACCCGCGCTTCTTCACGCTCTTGCCGCGGATTTTCCCTTCCCTCGCCGCCGTCGAGGTCCAGCTCAAGCGCGGCTGGCACCACAACGAGCTGACCCAGTTCCGCTATGACGTGGTCTTGCGGGTCGAGCCGTTCGCCGGGGCTGCAGCACTCCCCGCCGACGCCTTAGAGGTCGATTATAGAAAGAGCGGCTGGACTCCGGATGAGCTGTGGCGCCAGCTCGCGGTAGTCGGGGAGGAACGCGGCCAGCTGGTGGTGCGGAACATCCCCAATCTCCGCCTGGCCACTGCCCTGGCCTGGACCCAGTTGCTGGCCAACCCGCACCATGGGTTGCAGTCACTGCGCGCGCTGGCGCCGACGCTGCCCCCGCCGAGTTCTCCGGCGCTCGACCCCGAAGAGGTCTGGTCGCGGGCCGCTGCCCTCAATCTCCTTGCGGAGTTGAGGTGGGGGGTTGACGAGGCTGCCCCGGGCACCTTCGATGCCAGCTTCAACGCCACTTCCGCCGTCTCCCCAGAGTCTCTCGCGGTGCAGCCACTCGCGGTGCCACCCGCCCAGTCCCTCGCGGTGCCACCCGCCCGCGCTGCTGGCGCTGCTGCGGCGCCGACGGCGGCCTTGGACTTGCTGCGCGACTGGGTCAACGCCCCGGGGCAGGCAGCTGCAGAGCGCCGACTGACCCCGCGCTTGAGCGAGCGGCTGCGCCAGCTTTTGCCCGCGTACATGGTGCCCACCGCCTGGGTGATTCTGGACCGCTTGCCGCTCACTCCCAACGGTAAGGTCGACCGCCGCGCGCTACCCCTAGCCCAGGCCAGCCGTCGGTCCGGCCGCAGCAGCTCAGAGCTGCCCCAGACCCCGCTCGAAAGCCAGCTCGCCGCGCTCTACTGCGAAGTCTTGGGCCTCGACCGCGTCGGTCGTGACGATGACTTTTTCGCTCTGGGCGGCCATTCCCTGAGCGCCACCCGGCTGCTCACCCGGATCACTGCCCGGTTGGGCAAGAGCGTGCCGTTGCGGGTCTTGTTCGAAGCCCCGACCCTCGCTGCCCTCGCCTGCCGGCTGGCCGCGGCCGACCGCACGCGGCCCGACCCGCCCGACGGGGGCGCAGAAGCTGACACCCCTCCGGAGCTGCCACCCCTGGTGCCAGCCGACCGCCCGCGGCCCGACCGCCCGCGGCCCGACCGCCCGCGGCCGCGCACGCTGCCCCTATCTTGGGCGCAGCAGCGGCTGTGGCTACACGAACTTACTCAGCCGGGCCGGGCGCTTTACCACCTACCGCTGTGCGTGCGCTTGCGCGGCACCCTCGATCCCGCGGCCCTGGCCGCGGCTTTGGCGCACCTCGTGACCCGCCATGAGATCCTGCGCACCCGCTTCGTCTGGCTTGCGAGGGAGCCCCGGCAAATCGTCGACGAACCCCACCCGGTGGACCTGCCGCTCGTGGATCTGCGCGCCTTGCCCGCGGCCGCGCGGCAACTCGCGGCAAAGGCCAGCGCGCAAGACGAGCTGGCGCGGTCGTTTGACCTCGAGCGGGGGCCTCTCTTGCGCGCCCTGCTGCTGCGGATCAGCGCTTGGGAGTGGGCCCTGGTGTTGAGCTGCCACCACATCGTCACCGACGCCTGGTCGCTGGGGATCCTGGTGCGCGAGATCGAAGTCTCTTACCGCGCTTTTTGCCTCCAACCAGGATCTGCGCCGGAGTTGCCGCCGCTTGCCGTCCAGTACGCGGACTACGCGCTCTGGCAAAACGCGCTGCCGTCCACGGCTTTTGCGGCGCAAGAGCGCTACTGGCAAGCCCAACTGGCGGGGGCGCCAAGCGACTTGCAGTTGCCCACCGACCACCCGCGGACGGAAGTCCCGGGTTTTCGCGGTGCCCGCTGCCCGCTCATGTTCGAGGAGTCGCTGGTGCAACGGCTCGAGGCGTTCGGCCGCGCGCACCAGGCGACCCTGTTCATGACGCTGTTTGCGGCTTTTGCCGAGTTACTCCACGGAGCGAGCCACACCGAAGACTTTGTGATCGCGACCGCCGTGGCCAACCGGCGGCCGGCGGGGGTCGAACCGCTCATCGGCTTTTTCGTCAACACCTTGCTGCTCCGCGCCGACCTCCGGGGCAATCCGCCCTTTGTCACCTTGCTGGAACGGGTGCGCGCCACCGTCCTCGGCGCGATCCAGAACCAGGATTTGCCCTATGAACAAATCGCCAAACAGTGGGGGGCCAACGGCCACGGCGGCCGCGCCTTGCCCGCGGTGATTTTCACCCTGCAAAACACCCCGCTCGTCGCCCCGGACTTACCCGGCTTGACCTGGGAACCCTGGCCGCTCGAAGACGGCACTTGTCGCACCGAACTCGAGCTCGCGCTGTTTTCTAGCACGCTGTCTTCTTCTGGCACGCTGTACTCTGGCACGGCGGCCGGGAAAACGACGCTGGGGGGATTTTTGCTCTACGACCGCGACCTCTTCACCCGCGCCACGATCGAGCAGTTGCTGCATCGCTTCACCCAGCTGCTCCACGCCATCCTAAAACGACCACAGGCGCGCTGGTCAGACCTCCGCGCTGACCTGCTGCACGCCCAAGGGAAACAAGCCATGAACGAACAACAACAACGCGAAACCGAGCACCCAAGCAGTCTGGGCAAGATAAAGCGCCGACGGGTCAGCGTGGCCAGTCAGGAAGTGGTCCGCTGGGAACCCCTGGTCCCGACGGGCGACGGCGCTGCCCGGCCTTGGCTCGCGCTGCCGGCCGTGAGTTCGGTCCAGCTTTCGACCTGGCTGCCGGCTCACCGCGAGCTCATCTTCGCCCACCTAGCAAGCCACGGCGCCGTGCTCTTTCGCGGCTTTGAGCTGCGCACCGTCGCGGATTTCCAGCAGCTGGTGTCCGCGGTGACGCCCAATCTGGCGGCTTATCGCGAGCGCTCCACCCCGCGCACCGAAATCGCGGAGCGGATTTTCACCTCGACGGAATACCCCGCGCACCAGAGCATCCCAATGCACCATGAGCACGCTTACACCTCGACCTGGCCGCGCTACGTCTGGTTCTTCTGCGTGACTCCGGCAACCGCGGGCGGCGAAACCCCGCTCGCCGACGGCCAGGAAGTGTTTGCCCGCTTGCCAGCGGAGGTGCGCGAACGTTTTCTTGCGACCGGGGTGCTCTACGTGCGCAACTATGGAGTGGGCGTGGATTTGCCGTGGCAGGAGGTGTTCGGCACGGAATCGCGCGCTCACGTCGATGCCTACTGCGCCCGCTGCGGGATCGAGACCACCTGGCTCGAGGCTGGCCGGTTGCGCACCCGCCAGGTCTGCCAGGCCGCGATCGTCCATCCCCAAAGCGGCGGCCACGTGTGGTTCAACCAGGCGCACTTGTTCCATGTTTCAAGCCTCGAACCCCGAGTGCGCGCCGACCTCCTGCAACGGCTGGGGGAAGCTCATTTGCCGCGCAACACCTACTACGGCGACGGCACGCCGATCCGCGACGAGGAGTTGGAGGCGATCCGCGCGGCGTACCAAGCGAGTCAGGTGGTGTTCCCGTGGCAAGCCGGCGATCTGGTGCTCGTCGACAACCTGCGCTTGGCGCACGGCCGGAGGCCCTATGAGGGCGCCCGCCGCTTGGTGGTCGCTTTGGCCGACGAGGTCGGCCCGCAAGACGTCACTTGCTTGCCCCAGCGCTTGCCGCCTGGGGGACCCCAACAACCTTAGACCGGTGCATGAGGTAGGGCGATGAACGATCCCGGCCAAGGCGACTGCAGCGATCCCTCGGAAACCGCCGTCGATGGTTATTTGCTGTCGACCCAGCAAAAGCGGGTCTGGCAGCTCGGCGGCACCGCGCTCCGCGGGCAAGTCGTGGTCCACCTCGAAGGACCGCTCGACGCAGCGCATTTGCGCGCCGCGTGGGACCACGTCTTGGCGCGACACGAAATTTTGCGCACCACCTTCCACCGGGTTGCGGGTCTGCCTTTTCCCGTGCAGGTTGTGCAGCCGCATGGGACCACGCGCTGGGAGGAACTCACGGAGCCCGCTCACTCAGGCGCTGACGCACTCGCTGAGCTGCGGGAGCGTCAGCTCGCCCGTGAGCTCGATCCTGCGGCAGGGCCACTGCCCCAGGTGGGCTTGGTGCGGATGACGGCCACCCACCCCTGCACGCACCACTGCCTGGTGATCACCTTGCCCAGCTTGCTCGCGGATGCGCGCAGTCTGGAGCTGCTGGTCGCCGAGCTGGCCGCGGCTCACGCTCACCCCGCAGCAGCGAGCGAGCCGGACGACGAACCCTTGCAATACCCCGACTTCTGTGCCTGGCAAGAGGATTTCCTGGCCCAGCCCGGCACGCTCGAGAGCCGCAGCTTCTGGCGCCAGGGCTGGCCGCCGACAGACCCGCCGCTGCCCGCCTGGCGCCCAGGGACGCGCGGGGCTGCTCCGGCTGGCCGGCTGGTCGTCCCGGAGCTGGCCGAGCTGAACGCGGCCGCAGGTCAAGACGTGGCCGGACCAGATCTCGGGTTGCTCGCCTGGCTCACCCTCCTCGGCCGGCAAAGCGACAACTTTCAGGTGCCGCTCGGGCTTGTGGTCACCGGCCGCCGCTTGCGTGAACTGGGCCACGCGGTGGGGCTCTTTGCCCGGGCTGTGCCCCTGCGCGCGGAACTCCATCCCGGGCTCAGCGTGCGCGCGGCGCTGGCCCAGGTGCGCACGGCCCGCGAACAGGCGGAGGGCTTGGCCGAGGCTTTCTGCTGGGAGGACGCCCCCGAAGTCCTGCACTTCCCTGGCTTGTTTGCGGACCAGCCGCACGCAACCGCGGTCCACGCAGCCCATTTGCGCTGGACCGTGGCAGAACTGCACAGTGCGGTGGACTGCGCCCACTTGAGCCTGCTCTTGCTGCCGGACGAGCTGCGTTTTTGGGCGAATCTTGACCCCTCCGATCCGGTTTTTACCGCACGCCAGCTCGAACGCTTGCACGCGCTCCTGGTCGCGGCAGCAGCCCACCCAGAGCGCGCGCTCCGCCACCTCGACTTGCTGTCGCCAGCCGAACGCGCGTGCCTGCTCAGCTTTAGCGGTGAGGATCGTCCAGCGCCGACGCAGTCCTTGGTGGCGCGCTTTGCCGTGCAGGCCGATCTGCGCCCGGATGCCGTCGCAGCGTGCGCGGGCGACGCGCAGCTCAGTTACGCCCAGCTCGCCCGCCTGTCACAACAGCTGGGGCAGGACCTGCGCGCCCACGGCGTGGGGCCGCAAACCCTGGTCGCGCTTTGGTGCCCGGCGTCGCTTGAACTGGTCCTCGGCATTTGGGGCACCTGGGCAGCGGGCGCGGCATTCTTGCCGCTCGAACCCACGGCCCCACCCGCACGCAACCTGCGCTTGCTCGCGG
>CAZCOV010000367.1:0-6111 GCA_964499975.1 uncultured Thermoanaerobaculia bacterium | reverse complement strand
GGACTAGCAGGGCTAATTCGAGGATTTTGCGTTCGCGGATCGGTCGCAGGTGGCCTCAAGATGGGATGCCAGAATGGGAAGTTATTGCTGCGTCGACCCTTAGCCCCAGGCGCCACCTCGGGCGATGAACGAAAGCCAGCTGCAGCCGGCTGCAAGCCCGGTTGACCGCTTCAGGTTGCAGTGAGAGCATGGATGAGCCTGTGAACGCGAGGGAATCGACGATGCCCAGCAAGCGAATCAGTCTCGAGGTCAGCGGCCAGGGTCTCCATGACATCACCGCGGAGGTGGCGCGGGTGGTACGCGCCAGCGGCGTCGCTGACGGACTCTGTACGCTTTTTTTGCAGCACACTTCCGCCAGCTTGACGATCCAGGAGAACGCGGATCCTGCGGTCCGGCGCGATCTCGAACACTGGTTGAACCGGCTGGTACCCGAGGAGGACCGGCTCTACACCCACACCGCCGAAGGCCCGGACGACATGCCCGCCCACATCAAGGCAGCCCTGACCGGCACCTCGCTCGTGATCCCGATCTTGGACGGCGAGCTCGCTCTCGGCACCTGGCAGGCCATCTACCTCTGGGAACATCGCCATCACCAACACCGCCGCCATCTGGTGGTCCACATTGGACCAGGATAAGGAAGCCATGCCTGCGCGCGACCTCTACCACGACACGGTCAAGAATGCTCTGGTCAAGGATGGGTGGACCATCACCCACGATCCACTCCGGCTGCCCTGGGGCAGGCGGGACCTCTTTGTGGACCTCGGCGCAGAAAAGCTTCTGGCAGCTGAGAAAGCTGGTCAGCGGATTGCTGTTGAGATCAAGAGTTTCACCGGACCTTCGCTGATCCACGATTTGCAGAACGCAATTGGGCAGTTCGTTGTCTACCGGGCCATTCTCGCCACACAAGAGCCCGATCGGGCGCTTTATCTGGCCGTCTCTGACCAGATCATGAGCGATCTTTGGGATGAGCAAGTAGCCGAGCTACTATTTGAGCATGACTTGGCTCAGATCGTGGTTTTCAACCCTAAAGAAGAGGTGATCGTCAAATGGAAACCGTGAATTCCTACTGCCAGCGGATCGAGGCAATCCTCGAAGAATACACGCGGATCCCCTACGCCTATGGAGATATCCGGACCGAAGCGATTTTCGATCGGGTCCGAGACCGTTACATTCTGGTCAACGTTGGCTGGAATCTGGGCAAGCGAGTCCATGGGATTCTGGTCCACGTCGACATCGTCGACGACAAGGTCTGGATTCAACGGGATGGTACCGAAGATGGGGTTGCCGAAGATTTCGTTCGGGCCGGAATTCCTCGTGACCACATCGTCTTGGGATTCCATGCGCCGGAAGTGCGACCCTACACCGATTTCGCGGTCGCGTGAGGCGGGTTTGCGGTCTGACTCTTGGCCTCAGCCGCTGCGAGGGTGCCTGGTGGTCGTTGGCGATCCGCTCTTCGATCGCGAGCCCGATGCCAGTACCACCTGGGGAAGGTGGCTGGCACCTGGCTGGCTGGGCACCTGGCTGGCTGGCACCTGGCTGGCTGAAACGGTGTCTCTGAGCATGAATCGCGAGTTTATCGCGATCATTGAGAAGTCACGAGCGAGCCTACGCGAGTCCGGCGGTATCTCGTCGGATGAGGTTAGACGCCAGCTTTGCTGCCCCTATTGGTGTTGGCGGCAGAGTTGCCCACTTGGGCGCGAAGGGGCGCGGGTGCGCCAGATCAGCGCTAGGGCCAGGGCCAGGACCACGGTCGCGGCAAGGTGGGTGGTGGCGCTCAAGCTCTCGACCTCGATTTCGGCCTGGGCGGCCAAGATGGCGATCGCGTTGTTGGCGGCATGCCACAGCATGGCCGGAAAGATCGACCCGGTCAGCAGGGTCAAAGCGCTGAGCAGGACGCCCAGCGCAGCGACCGGCAAGATGCGCTGCAAGTCGAAGTGGCAGAAACCGAAAATCGTGCCCACGGCGAGCGCCAGCGCGACCGGACGCAGCCGCTGGCTCAGCCCAAAGAGCAAGACGCCGCGGAACGCGATCTCCTCGCCTATCCCCGGCACGATGGCGATCCAGAACAACAGCTGCCAGGTCGCGAGATCTTGCGTCAAGAGAGCGCGGTTGAACGCCTCCAACCATGCTGCAGGCATGGGAAAGAGCTCGGCAGAAAGGCGGACCAGCGGCTGACTGGCGAGGAAAGCCGCGGGCGCACCCAAGAGGACGGCTGGCCAGACCAGCGGGTGGACTGGACGCAAGGACAAGGCTGTGCGCACGGGCAGACGGTAGCGCCACAGCAGGAAGAACGAGCCGCCGAGAAACACGCCTACCACGTTGAACAGGATCTGGCCGCGCACGCCCGTGATCCCGAAATTGACTGCCCCGAGCAAAATCACGGCCCAAAAGACCGCATACCAGCGCAAGACGTGGCGCTGAAACAGAGCCGGACCCCGTTCATGCTCGGCGCGATCGAATTCCGTGGCGGTGATCAGCCGTTCTTGGGTCAGGGTTTGGCGCGCTAGGCGCAGGACCCCGAACGCCAGCCCGAGGGAAAGCAGCACGGTGATCCCGAGAAAAAGGAAATCGAGCTTCCCGGTCAAAACCTCCTTGACCGCCACACTCAAGTTGGCGATCGGCACCACGAGGATGGCCGAGCGCAACCGGATGCCAGGCAGGACCGCGGCCGCTGCCGGCAGCGCGCACAAGACGAAAAGCGGGAAAAACCACAGCTGGAACTCCTTGTAGGTCTTGGCCCACCCCGAAACCAGGAGCAGCAGTCCGGAGCACAGTCCAGCGAGGGGCAAGAGCAAGGCTAAAAGCAGCGCAATTTGGGCGAACGACAAGTCGATGGTGAAGTCAGCGGGCAGCGGGATCAGCGCGAATTTCCAGTAGAGCAGGAGGTTGGCCACTTGCACCACGGCGATGAACACCCCGACCGAAAGGATGAGCAACTGCTTGGCCGCGATGATGTCCGTGCGCGAGATCGCGGTGGTGAGCAGGGTTTCGAGCGTGCCGCGCTCTTTCTCGCCAGCGATGGTGTCCGCCGCGACCACGGAACCGCCAGAAAGCAGCAGAAGCACGAGGTAGAGCACCGCAAAGTGTCCGATCGCCGCTCCTGTGAGCTCGCTGGCCGACGCCACATCCTGCGCTTCTCCTGCCATGACCTGATCGGGTTTCAGGGTGAACCCGTGGGCGGCGAGAGCCTCGCCCCGGCGCGCTTGGCGCACCGCGGCAAGCCGGCGCTCGAGCTCCTGCACCGCGACCAGCGAAGCGTCCCAGTCGGCGCGGAAAAGGAGGGTGAGCTGCACCAGCGAAGCGTTCGTGGGGTCCTCCCCAGCCGCCAGGTCTGCGCGCACGACCACGTGCAGGTTTTGCGCGGCCAGCTCGGCAGCGGGGTCTGCCGCGGAAGTGGCCGCGAGGGTCAGCGGAGGTGTGGCGGCGCCGGTGAGCGAACTCGCGGGCGGTGGCAAAGCGTCCGCAGCGGCCAGAAGCTCACGGGCGAAGTCAGCGTGCGGTCCGCTCACCGCATAACGGTACGTCACCTCGGCCAGATTCTCCGCCCGTTGTTCGCGGGTGAAGTTGCCGATCCACAACAGCAGCGGCCACAAGGCGAGCGGCAGGACCACAGCGGAAACGATCGCTCGCCGATCGCGCAGCAACATCCGCAGCTCGTAGCTGAAAAGCGTGCGCCTGGGGCTACTCATCTGGCGGGCGGGAGGTTCGTTTCGGCGTTTGGCTCGGCGGACCCGCTCACGAAGTGGACGAAGATGTCTTCGAGATAGTGCCGTCCGGTCTGTGCGCGCAGACTTTCCAAGGTGGCGCAGACCAAGATGCGTCCGCGGTGGATGATCGCGATCTGGTCACACAGTTTCTCCGCTTCACTCAGGATGTGGGTGGAGAAAATAATCGTCTTGCCGTCGCTCCTGAATTCCCGGATCATTTGCTGCAACTCAAGCGCGTTCAGGACGTCCAGGCCCACGGTGGGCTCGTCGAAGATCAGGATCGGCGGATCGTGGACCACGGTGCGGGCGATCGAAACTTTCTGTTTCATGCCGGTCGATAGCTTCTCGACCCGGGCGGACGCATACTCGGTGATGCCAAAACGCTGGCTCAATGCCGCGACCCGGGCGGCCACCTGGTCTTGCGGGTAGCCGTTGATGCGGGCAAAAAATTCGAGCGTCTCTTTTGCGGTGAGCCGGGGATAAAGCGCGGTTGTGGCCGAATAAAAGCCCAGCTGGCGGCGCACGGTTGCGGGTTCCCGCGCGACTTCGTGACCCATGACCAGGGCTTCACCCGAAGTCGGCGTCAGCAAGGTCGCGAGCATGCGCAGGGTGGTGGTCTTACCCGCGCCATTGGCTCCCAGCAGGCCAAAAATCTCGCCCTGGCGGCAGACAAAGTCAATGCCGTCGACCGCGCGGATTTCGCCGCGGCCTTCGTCGTAAAAGATCTTGGTCAGGCCTTGGACGCGGATCGGCGGTGGGTCGTGCATGGTCGTCTTAGTGGGGTTTAGTTGGGTTCAGTTGGGTTCACGTGGGTTCACGCCGGGCCAATTGCCGGCGGAGAAATTGCCCGAGGCTGCTGCTCTGGCCGGCGTGGACCACGTCTTCCGTGCGTAACACGCGGCGGGCGAGCGCGAGCAGCATGGCGATCGTGGCCAGCTCGACGGCAAAAGTCAGCCCAATGAGCGGCCAGTTGAACGTGGCGCTGATGGCTTCGCGCAACACCAGGGTCAAGTTCAAAATCGGGATCAGCGCTAGCTGCGGGGTGAGGGTCAGCTCTGGCGAGTTGGCGAACAGCATGGGCAGTAAGGTTAGCAGGTAAAAAGGCGAAATCATCGACTGCCCTTCCTTGAAGGTGCGGGCAAAGGAAGCAAAGAGCATCATTCCAGCCGCCACGAACAGGGCAAAAAGCAGCACGGCCAGCACCAGGATCGGCACGGCTTGCCAGGGAATCTGGAAGTCGAGCTGCTCGGCGTGCCCGCGGAGCAAGGGAGCGAGGATCGTCCGCAGCGAGACTGCGAGTGCCAGCAGATTGAGCCAGCCAGCCACTGCGCCGAGGGTCGCGACATAAAGGTACTTGGCGATCACGATGCTCTGCCGGGCTGCGCTGAGGGTGAGCGTGGTTTCCCAGGTCGAGCGCTCGCGCTCCCCTGCGGTGGCATCAATTGCCGGATAAAAGCAGCCGAACGCGATCATCACGGTCATCAACAAGGGGGCGATCAACCCGAGCACGAACCCGCCCACCTGACGTGAGGACGCGGTGTTTTCGCGTTCGAGGGCGAATTGCTGCCAGGCCGATGCGCTCACTCCGCGCTGTTCTGCTTCGCGCTTGAGCCAGCTATCCCGGTAAGCGTCCAGGGACTCGCGCAGCCGTTCGACGGCTTTGCGGCTGCGGTCTTTGGACCCATCGTAAAGCCAGCGGACCGCGAAGTTGTCGGCCAGCGCGCGCGCTTCAGGGCCGGGCGGACCCACCTCGGCAAAAACGTCGAGGGTGCCGTCCTGGATCTGGGTCCAAGCGTCGTGGGCGGCGGGTTGGGGCACCAGCTCGACCCCGGCTTGGGCGCGCAGCTGGGTGGCGAATTCCGCGTGGACCGGCGGCAATCCGCTGAGGGCGATGCGCGACGAAAATCGTTCTTCTTGCCCTTGCACCAAGCTGATGGCGCTGAAAATCACCCACAAGATCAGCGGATAAAGCAGGATCGGCACCAGCAGGCTGTTGATCACGATGTTGCGCTCGCGCAGTGCGGCCCGCATTTCCCGGCAGTAGAGGAGTTGAATTTCGCGGTGGTTCACGGCTCTGCGGAGCCTACTTCCGTGCCGGGTTTAAAGGCAAGCGGGAACCTGTGAAAGAATCGTAGCCCGTGATGCGCCAGGCTCCTGCTTACCAACGCGACCCTTATTCCCGCGAACTCACCGCCACGGTGCTGACCGCGGGAGAAGCCGACGGTCAGCCTTTTGCTGTGCTCGATGACACCTTGTTTTACCCCGAAGGGGGCGGCCAGCCCGCGGACCGCGGCTTCTTGCACAGCGCTGCCGGGGACGAGGTCGCCGTCCTTGACGTGCAGCGGAGCGACGACGGCATCCGCCACTGGCTCGCGCGGCCGGTAACCCCTGGCCCAGTTCGCCT
>CAZCOV010000366.1:0-6174 GCA_964499975.1 uncultured Thermoanaerobaculia bacterium | reverse complement strand
GCGACCAGACCAGCGACATGCGGCTGACCCCGCTCACCGACGGCAGCGACTGGGACTACAAGCCGGTGGTGTCACCAGCGGGGCAATGGGTCGCTTTTTCGCGCAGCCAAGAAGGTCCGGCCGACCTCTGGCTGCTCTCGCTCGCGACCGGCCAAGCCGCGCCGCTCGTCACCTCGCCGGACGAAGACCGGTGGCCGATCTGGAACGCTGCCGGCGACCAGCTCTTTTTCCACCGGCAAGTCGATCGCGGCAGCGCGCTCAAGGTGCTCGAGCGGACGAGCGGTCAAGTCAGGACCCTGGTCGACGCCGCGGACGCTCCGCTTGCGGGTTCGTTCGCGCCCGACGGTCAGCAAGTGGTGTTTTGCGCCCAGGCGGGAGAGCGCAAGGTTCTGCGCCTTTTCGACGGACGCCGTGGCGAAGCCCGCACGCTGGACACCGGACCGGGCGAAGCTTGCTTTCCCGCCTGGTCCCCTGACGGCAGCTGGATCGCTTTCGTCGGCAAAGGCCCAGTCGCCGAGGACCCAGTCACCAAAGACCCAACCGTCCGCCACAGGCGTTGGGAGATCTGCAAAATTCGTCCGGACGGCCGCGACCTAGTCCAGTTGACCGCGGGAATGCCCAACTTGCGCGGCCTCGATGGCCCCCTGGCCTGGTCGCCGGACAGCCGCAGCCTGATCTTTCAAAGCGACACCGAACCCTTTGCCGCCGACCTCTTCCAGCTCGACTTGACAACGCACAAACTGGTCAACTTGACCCATGACCTGTGGTTCGACGAAGCCCCGGCGATCACCCCAGACGGCCGCGCCGTGGTCTTCATGTCGACCCGCGGCGGCGACTGGACCTGGGGGTTCTTTCGCCTCGAACTCGCGAGCGGGTCGGTGACCGCGCTCGATGTACCCGACTACGTCGAGCGCAATTTTCCCCGGCCGGATGCGGCCGGCGGACTGGTGTGGAGCGTCTACGCCGATAGCGGCCTGGAAGTGCTGGCCGAACGAACCCCGCAAGGGCAAGTGCGGACCCTCACGGCGGCCGGCGTTGGTGCGCGCTGGCCGTCGCTCTCGCCCGATGGTCAGCGCATCCTGTTCACCACGGTCGAGCGGCGAATCGAGTACTGGTTGGTCGAACACCCGCTGGGCCGGGGTTCGCCAGCGCGCGCTTTGCTCGCCCCCACCACCACCGCAGCACCGCGCGCCGCGCCCGAATCCATAACGCTTTCGGCCGTGGGCCGGGCTTGCCCCGCCAACTTGCGCCGCAGTCCCGGCGATTTCGTGCATCGCTGAAGGATTTAACGCCCGTCCGGGGGACGGGCAAGGGCCAGCAAGGCAGTTCGCTCCGAAAAACGCGCAGGGAGAACCCATGGAGACCCGGAAAAAACGCCTCAAGACGCGCCAACTCCTGCTTTTAGGCATCTTGCTTTCAACCTGGGGAGCCGGTGTTTATGGCGCGCTGGTGGGGTCCAAGACACCCGCAACGCTGCCTGAGCGCGAGATCCTGCCGGTCGCCCTCGACAACATCTCGGGCCTTGCCTGGGACGGCGAGCACCTGTGGATCACCAGCGAGGGCGCGGAGAAGATCGTCGCGGTTGACCCAGAAAGCGGGGCGATCACCCGCGAAATCCCTTTCCCGATCGCGGCGACCGGGGGGAGCGCTTGGGACGGCACGTCTTTGTGGCAGCTGGCGTATGCTGAGCGCAAGATCTACCAAATCGACCGCGACAGCGGCACCATCCGCGGCAGCATCAAAGCGCCGGGCCAGGGGATTTGCAGCGGCATGACGTTCGACGGCTCGCACTTCTGGCTGGCCAACCCCGACGAGAAAAAGCTCTTTCGCATCGACCGCGAAGGCGCGGTCGTCGCGGTCTATCCCGGCCTTTACGAGACCACGGGCCTGGCCTGGGATGGACGTCATTTGTGGAGTGGCGTCCTGGTTGGCACCACCGCGGACCACGACGCACCCCCACCCAAAAGCGGCTTCGTCCAAGAGCAGGACCTGGAGACCGGCACCACCGAGCGCGTCCTCCCGGTCGCTGGAGTCTTTGCCGGCAGCACCGACTGGACCCCGGCGCAACCGACGCGCGCACGCCGCATGTGGTGGTACGACGGCCACCATGGCGAGCTGGTCGCCTTCACCTTCAACCCTGCCGGCCCCAACCTGCAGCTTATGGGCTGGCTGGTGGCGCTGCTCGGGACCGTCAACCTGCTCGCGGGCGGGTGGCTCTTGACCGGCCTGCGCGCCCCGCACGAAGGAGCACCATGACCGCCAACCCCAGCTCACCTCCCTGGACCAGCACCCTGCCCCTGCCGGCGCCGGGCAACCCCAGGCGCACTTTTTCCGCCGGGCGAGACGTGCTGCTTTGCGCGAAGCGCGGCGCCTTGATCCTCTGCTCCACCGCGTGGTGCGCGGCGCGCTGGGCGTCTCGTGCACTGCTCTCGCGGCGAAACCCTCGGCGCGCCAGCCTGGGGGATTTCTTGGCCGAGCTCTGCGAAGCCTTGGGCCCCACCTTCATCAAAGGCGCCCAGATCCTGAGCTCACGGCCGGACCTCTTGTCGCCAGCGATCACTGCGCCCCTCGCCCGGCTGCAAGACCAAGTCGCCCCAGCGCCGAGCGCCGCCATCACCCAGACCATCGAACAAGCCCTGGGGGGGCCGCTATCCCAGCTCTTTGCCGCCTTCGACCCCGTCCCCCTGGCGAGCGCCAGCATTGCCCAAGTCCACCGCGCGGAGCTGTGGGACGGACGGCAAGTCGCGGTCAAGGTACGTCGTCCGGGTGCGCGCGAGACCCTCGGCCAGGACCTCGCCTTGCTGCGCTGGTGCGGCCGCGTCCTCGCGCGCCTGCCTGGCCTCAGCCAGCTGCCCATCCGCGAAATGATTGAAGAACTCGCGCAGCCGCTCGAACAGCAACTCGACTTCGCGCGGGAGGCCAGCAACAACCAGCGCTTCCAGCGCCATTTTCACGGGGTCGAGCGGATCCGCTTGCCCGCGCTCGTGCCCGAGCTTTCGACCGACGCGGTCTTGACCATGGAGCTCTTGACCGACCTCGCCAAGGTCGACGCCCACGCGCTCAGCCCGGCCGACAGCGAACGAGCCGTGCTCGCGGGTTTGCGCGCGCTCTACAAAATGATCTTCCTCGACGGCTTCATCCACGCGGACTTGCACCCGGGCAACGTGTTCCTGCGCGCGCAAGGCGAACTCGTCCTGCTCGATTTCGGGTTGATCGCTGAACTCAGCGCGGCGGATCGCCGTCACTTCGTCGAGTTTTTTCTCGGCATGGTGACGAACGACGGCCAGCGCTGTGCCCAAGTCGTGCTCGACACCGCCTTAGCCTTGCCGCCGCGGTTCGACCGCGCTGCTTTTGTCGCAGACATGGTCCAGCTGATCGCCGTTCACGCCAGCTTGAAAGCCGAAGCCTTCGAAGTCACCGCCTTTGTTTTCCAACTCTTTGCCATTGAGCGACGGCACCGCATCCGCGGCTCGACCGCCTTCACCATGACCCTGCTCTCCCTCGCGGTCTACGAAGGCATCGTCAAGCTGCTCTGCCCCACCCTCGACTTCCAGAAAGAAGCCCGCGGCTACCTGATCGCAGCCAAATACCAGCGGGATTAAGCGCTTCCTGCGGATTGCTGGCAGCGGAGCACGCCGTTATAATCACAACCTCTCATGCGTGACCGACACCTCTCTAGAACGGCTGCACGCTTCAGCGATGGATGAACGGCAACCGACGACGGGGTCGGCTGAGCCCCAGAGTCACCCCACGGCGCTGGTGATGGCTCACCCTGGTCATGAGCTCCGCGTGCATGCGTGGCTCGCGCGGACCCGTCCGCGGGTTTTCGTCTTGACCGACGGCTCCGGCCACCAGGGCCACGGGCGCCTGGCTTCGACCACGAAGGTGCTGGCGCAAGCCGGAGCCACGTGCGGGCCCGTCTTTGGCCGGCTCAGCGATCGCGCCGCGTACCAGCTGATCCTCAACCGCGACGTCGGCGCGGTCACTGCGCTTGCGGGCGAGCTGGCAGCAGCGTTCGCGCAGGAACAAGTCGGGATGGTGGCCAGCGACGCCGTCGAAGGCTTCAACCCGGTCCACGACTTGTGCTGGGTGCTCACCGACGCTGCCGCGCGGATGGCCACCCGACGCTCTGGCCAGCTGGTCCGGCACTACGACTTTGCGCTCGAAGCCGCACCGGACAGCCGAGCAGTGGGTTCCTGTAGCGATGGTCTGGTGCGGCTGGTGCTCGACGCGGCTGCGTGGCAGCGCAAGCTGGAAGCCGTACAGGCCTACGCAGAGCTGCGCTACGAGGTCGAGCGCAGCTTCGCCGGCCACGGCGAGGACGCCTTTCGGGTCGAGCTGCTGCGGCCGGTCGACGCCAACCGTACGCTCGCCGAGCGGGTGGGGGTGCCGCCATTTTACGAAAGCTTCGGCGAGCGTCGGGTGGCAGCGGGGGTGTATGACCGCGTGCTGCGCTTCCGCGAGCATTTCCTGCCGCTGGCCGATGCGGTGCGGGACTGGGCGGCAAAAGCGTGAGGATCCTGCTCACCAACCACCGGCTCGCGGAGCACACCGGCAGCGAGCTCTACCTGCGCGACGTGGCGCTGGCGCTGCTCGCGCACGGTCACCAGCCGATCGTCTACAGCCGGCGCCTGGGGGCGTTGGCGGCCGCGCTTCGGCGCGCCACCGTGCCCGTCCTCGACGACCTCGACCAACTCGCCCCACCGCCGGACCTCATCCATGCGCAGCACCACCTCGAGGCCATGACCGCGTTGGCCCGCTTTCCCCACACGCCGGCGATCTACCTCTGCCATGGCTGGCTGCCAGCGGAGGAGGCGCCACCGCGACACCCGCGGATCCGGCGCTACGTGGCCGTCGACGAACTGGTCCGGCAGCGGCTGTGCGACGAGTGCGGCATCCCCGCGGCACAAACCCGGGTGGTGCTGAACTTCGTCGACCTCGAACGCTTCCGCCAGCGTCCACCGCTCCCGGCGCGCCCACAGCGCGCCCTGGTGTTCAGCAACTACGCGAGCGAAGCAAACCACCTGCCGCTGCTGCGCGAGGTCTGCGCCGGAGCCGGTCTCGCACTGGACGTGGTGGGTTTCGAGGCCGGTTACCCGAGCAACTCTCCGGAGCAGCTTCTGGGCGATTACGACGTGGTGTTCGCTAAAGGTCGCTCGGCGCTCGAAGCCGCAGCCGTGGGCGCGGCGGTCATCGTCTGCGGCGTTGCCGGCCTGGGGCCGATGGTGACGGCGTCGGAACTCGATCGGTTGCGCGCGTTCAACTTCGGAGTCCGTCTGCTGCAGCGGCCGGTAACGGTCGAAGGGGTGGCGGGTGAACTTCGGCGGTACGATCCCATGGATGCTACTGCGGTGACGCAACGCTTGCGCCGTGAGGCCGGTCTCGACCTGGCGATTGCGGACCTGATCCAGCTCTATACCGAGACCCTGGCGGAACATCGCGCGTCGCCTCCGCCCGTGGATGAGGAAGCGCTGGCGATGGCTCGCTACCTGCGCTGGGGTCCGCTGGTCGGCGGCGATTTCTTTCAGCACGAGCGGGAGCTACTGAAGGCTGAGATCGCCCACGCCAAGGCAGAGCTTGCAGCACGTCTGGCGAGCGCCGAGCAAGCACGCGTCCGGGCTGAGGAAAGGGTCCAAGTCGAGACGGTAAGGGCGACGCTGGCCGAACAACGGCTCGCCACGGCCCAGCGCGACGCGGAGCAACGGCGGGTGGAAGACGCGCAAGACAACACCCATTTGCACCGCGAGCTTGCCTGGATCAAGAGCACGGTGACCTGGCGATGGCGCGAACAGCTGTTGAACCAGCGCTGGCTGGTGGCGCTCTACCGGCTGTTCGGACGCGCATTCGGCTAGCGCCGGATGAAGGACCCGTGATGGCTGCCCTGGACAAAGACGTCGGCACTGTTGAAGTAGGGTCACGTCCATTTCAAGGGTTGACTTCAGATCCCCACAACTGGTAAAAATCGCGCAGTGCCCAGGTAGCTCAGTCGGTAGAGCACCTGACTGAAAATCAGGGTGTCGGTGGTTCAATTCCGCCCCTGGGCACCACTCAGATCAACCACTTAGCTCCCCTTCCCCTCCCCTACTTCCGGTTGCGCAACCCAAACGCAACCACGCCGCCAGGCGAGAGGCTAAGCCTCGATTAGCCAGAGTGCGGGAACTACGAAAGCCACGA
>CAZCOV010000365.1:0-6180 GCA_964499975.1 uncultured Thermoanaerobaculia bacterium | reverse complement strand
TTCCCGACGCAGAAGGTGCCAGCCGTTTCCCGACGCAGAAGGTGCCAGCCGTTTCTCGACGCAGAAGGTGCGACGCAGAAGGTGCCAGCCGTTTCCCGACGCAGAAGGTGCCAGCCGTTTCACGATGGCTTGCCCGGGGTCCACTCCAGAGTGAAAATGCCTTCCGGCCCGATGCCGAAAAAGGTGAACCGGCCGTAGCGCGCGCCGGGTAGGTCGTGACGGGCGATCCAAGCCACGCTCGCGGCTTCAACCCGCGGTTCGAGCTGGCGCAGCGAGGCCAGGACCTCGCCGCTGGCGGCGTCGAGCAAGATCCAGTGGATGGCTCGCTTGCCATAGCGCACGGGTGGCACCATGCCCGGCTCAGAACGGAACATGTAGCGTCGCACATGATACTCGAAATTGGCCTTGACCGGGTCGGAGTTGGCGAGCACCCAGAGCTCGCCTTGGGGGCCAGGGATCGCGGCAATGCCGGAGAGCGCGCGCAAGGTCGGCACCCGGCGCAGGATCTGACCGCTGTGCGGGTCGAGGGTGACCAACTCCCCCAGATCTTGCGCGTGAGCCAAGAGCTGGTCTTGGGGGGTCTTGGTCAAACCGCGAAATGAGATCCAGGGAAAGCGCAAGGGCTCTTGCTCCCTGAGTTCGAGGTCTTTGAGCGTGGGCAGCGCGATTTCGTTCACGATCTGCCCGAAGGTCTCGGCTGCGACCGAGATCTTGTAGAGCCGGCTCTGGTGGTCGATGATCTGGTAGAGGACGCCATCCACCAAGCTGGGGGTGCCAAACTCGCCGGCAAAAGGCATTTGCGCTCGGCGCAGCACCCGTCCGTCTTGCGGCGCCAGCTCGTAGAGCACGCTCGGGCCTTGGGTGTTGGCCGGCGGACCGAACGAGAGCAAGAACAGGCGTTCGCTGACCGGGTCAAAGGTCAGGTGCCCGCCGCCAAAACCCTGAGGGGCCGGCATCACTTTGAGGATGCGGAACTCGGTCCCCAGGTGGATGGTGTCGGTAGCCACAGACGTTGCTGGATGGGCCGCGTGCTCCTCTCCCAAAACCGGCGAAGGTGGGGTCGATAGCCCCCAACTCAAGAGCGCAGTGAGGGCAGCGATGCGGGGTAAGCTCGGCAGGTGTGCGTGCGTTTTCATGTCATTCTCCCTCGGTTGTCACCGGTTCCAGGCGCCGGGTTTGGACCCCAGTTGCAGACTTGTTGGCCACCTCGCTGGTCAAGGTATGGAGAAAGGCGACCAGGTCTTGCTGTTCGCCCAGGCTCAAGTGCAGTGGCCGAATCTCGGGGTCCAGGAAGGGGTTGGGGATGCCACCGCGATCATAAAAAGCGACCACGCTCGCCAGCGTCTCGAGGCTGCCGTCATGCATGTAGGGGGCGGTGCGGGCGATGTTGCGCAGGGTTGGCGTGTGGTATTCGCCGCGAAAGGTGTTGCCTGTGGCAAAGTTTCCCTCGAGGCCATTGCCTTTGTAGCCGAGGTAGTCGAAGCGCGGGTGATACCCCACGCCGGTGTTGTGGAAGCCGTGGTCAGTAAACAGTGCATCTGAGGCGCCCAAGCGATGGCAGGTCGCGCAGTTCGCCTTGCCCAAAAACAGAGCCAGACCGCGCTTGGCAGCAGGACTGATCGCAGGGTCTTGACCAGCGAAATAGAAGCGATCGAAAGCCGCGTTACCGGACACAAGGGTGCGTTCGAAACTCGCAATCGCCTGGGCGAGATCGTTCCAGGTGATCGCGTCACGGCCGGTGGCCGCGCGGAAAGCGCGTTGGTATGCGGGTTGTTGCTGCACGTAGGCGAGCGCTTCGGCGGGTCGGGTGTTCATTTCTGACCACCCTTCGAGCGCATGTCGGACCTGGTCTTCGAGGGTCCGCACTCGCCCCTCCCAGAAGAGGAACGTGCGGTAGCCGCTGTTGGCGAGCGATGGCACGTTGAACTCGCCGCGGCGTCCGGCCACCCCGATCGACACCGTCTTGCCATCCGCAAAGAAGTGCTCTGGCAAGTGGCAGGATGCACAGCTGATAGTCTGCGCAGACGACAGCCGCGGGTCGAAGAAGAGCTGGCGTCCGAGTTCGACTTTGGCGGTCTGGAGCGGGTTCCAGGTGGGCTGAGGCAGGGGAGGCAACCCCAGCGGCACGGCCAGCGCGGGCAGGGGTGGCACCAAGTCGGCGCGCAACCCGGGGGACATCGGCAACGCGAGTTGACGGAATCCGCGGGCCATCCGCGCCGCCGGAAGGGTGCCAGCCGCCGTCGTAAAGGTGCCAGCCGCAAGGGCGCCTGCCGCCGACGAAAGGGTGCCCGAAAGGGTGCCAGCCGCCGTCGGAAGGGTGCCAGCCGACAGGGTGCTAGCCGCCGTCAGAAGGGTGCCAGCCGCCGTAGGGCTCGACCGGTTGCTGATGATGACCTCGACGCGCCAGCGCGTGGCGAGCTCGTCCACCCGGTCAAGCCAGTCGACGGCGTCAGCGGGATCCCACGCCGCAGACACCAGCAAAGGGCTGGCACCGAGTTCAGCTAGACGAGGGATCGAAGTCGCGATGTCGTCGCCAAAAAGGATTCCGATTCGGCCCCAGGGGGTGAGCGCGGCCAGCACCTGGTTGAGGCGCTGCGCTGCTGGCTCGCCTTCGCCGCGCACGGTCCGCGGCGCGAGCTTGGGTTGGCGGAGGACCACGCTTCCCGCAGTATCGAACAGCACCAACTCGAGGCGCGGTGGCTGCGCGGGCTCCGCGACTTTGAGCGGGGCAGCCAGCCATACCCCATGGGTGCGCGCCAAGTCGCTAAAAAAAGACAGCTCATCGGCAGGCAGGGCGGCTAGCCCAGCCGACGGACTGCCGGCTGCGTATTCCGGCAAGAGCACGATTTTGGCGGAGTCGCGCGCCGCCGCCTGAACTTGCGCCGCGAGCCGCGTGCGGGCCAGGACAGGCGGATCGGCTACTGGGTCCAGCTGCAGCGCCATCACCGCTGGCGTTGCGGGGTTGCGGGCCAAAAGCGCCTGTCCCATTGTCGGCAGGGATTCACTGGTGAGCGCGCGGAGGAAAGCGATCAGGTCTTGGGCTTCGCCTGCGCTCAACCCGAGGGGGTGCAGCGCGGGGTCGAGGTAGGGGTTGGGACCCGCGCCGCGGTTGTAGAACGCGACCACGTCCGCTAGGGTGGCGAGGCTGCCGTCGTGCATGTAAGGTGCGGTCCTGGCCACGTTGCGCAGCGTGGGAGTGACGAAAAGACCGCTCTGGGACGCCAGCAACCCCAGTCCGGGGTCCGCGAACTTGCCTTCGGCTGGCACAAAACCCACCCCGGTGTTGTGGAAGTCGAGATCGGTGAACAGCGCGCTGCGGGGTCCGATCGTATGGCAGCGGGCGCAACCCGCCTTGCCGGTAAAAAGCGCCAGGCCACGCAGTGCAGCAGGACTCAAAGCCGTGGGGTTACCGCCATATAGGTGACGGTCAACCGCCGAGTCACCCGCGATCAGGGTGCGCTCGAAGCTGGCAAACGCGCGCGCCAGGTCCTCAAACTCGATCGCGGTTACCCCCAGAGCCGCGTTGAACGCCGCGCGGTAGAACGGCTCCTCGCGCACAAAAGCCAGGGCATGGTCGAGATAGTGGGCGTCCATCTCGTTCGCCCCGCTGAGCGGATACTTGACTTGCGATTCCAGGGTTCCGACTTCGCCGTTCCACTGCAAGACGCGATCGAAAGCCACGTTGAGCAGCGAGGGGACGTTGCGTTCGGTGCGTCGGCCAAAGACCCCCTCTCCCTGTGCCTGGCCATCGCTCCAGGCCAGCGCTGGTTGGTGGCAGGAGGCGCACGACACCGTGCCCGTGCGCGACAGCCGCGGTTCGAAAAATAAGCGCCTTCCGAGCTCGACGATTTCTGGGGTCAGCGGTTCGTAGGGAGGCACGGGCACGGACGGCAACCCGAGCGTGGTGGGAATTCTCCACGGGTCGCTCCGCCGTGCCAGGTCCGCGACCAAAACGGCGCCCGTCGTCGGCGCAGAGGGGGCAGCGAAGTCGTTCACCAGCGGCCGCTCACCCTCGGTGAAGCGGGTGCTTGGGGTGATGCGGGTGCCGTCACGGGTGAAAATCTGGGCGGCCGGTGCGCCAGGCTCCCACGATGAGCGGCTGGCCACCACCAAGTGGACCTGGTACTTGCGGCTCAGTTCTTGGCAGTGCCGGGTCCAGTCGACCCCGGATGCTGCTCCCCAATCCGCTGGGATGAAGATGAGCTCCGCGCCGCGCGCCGCGAGCCGGGGTACCCCTGCCAGGAGGTCAGCGCCGGGCAGGACGCCGACCCGCAATCCGTCAGCGGATTGGCTGCTCGCATCCACACTGTCGAGGATGGCCCGCGGATTGCCCCGCCGGGTTCCTGGGGAGGCCGCAGGGGAGAGCACCTGCCGGGCTTGCATCACCAGCTCACCCGCAGCGTCGATCAGGACTGCAGTGGTGTAAGACCCAAGAGGTGCGTTGGAGGCAGTTTCGGCGGGTACGTTTTCGCGTACCGAGAAAGCCAGCCACACCCCCAAGTCCCGTGCTTTCTCAGCCAAGAAACGCGTCGCAGGACCGGGGATCTCTTGGGGAGCGGAGAGCGCATCCTCCGCGTTTTGGGGATCTCCCGCAAGCGGGGGAAAAAGAACGAACCGGGCGCCGCGCCCAGCAGCTGTGGCCAGCAGCGCGGCCGCCTGGTCGAGCGTCAGACGCGGATTCGTGCCCGGCAGCTGACCTGGATGCACCACCGCAACCGCAGTCGGGGGCGACACCGACGGGTTGCGCGGCAGCGCGGAACGATGAGGCGCCGCGGCCTCTACCTCCGCGGCGGTACAGGCCAGCGCGAGGGACAGCACCAAGCACAGCTGGCGCAACCTTGATCCGGCGCAGTGCTGCATGAGGTGCCCTTCGCACCCTGTCCCAAGAACCTGGCGAGTTCCCGCTAGTTGCGGGTGTAGGTGTAACGCCGCACTACGACGTCGCCCTGGGTGCCGCGCAAGACCAGGCTGAGAAAGCCGTCGGCGGTGGGTGCCAGCGAAGTATGCACCCCATCCAGGGGCTGGCGTGCGAGTACCCGTCCGCTCTTGGGGTCGAGCAAGCGCAGCTCACTGAAAGAACTGGCAGTAAAGCCGTTTGACCAGGTGCAGAGCAGGTCACCCTTGACCTTGGCTAGGCCCATGGCGCTTTCGTCCGACCACAAGCTGTCGGCAACCGCACCCGTCTTGGCGTCGATCACCGCGAGCTGGGGATGCCCCACGAAGAGTTGGGCATAAAGCACCCCGCGTTCGGCGTCAAACTCCAGGCCCCCGGCCGGTCCGGGCAAGGGAAAGCGGGCCACGATCTTTTCGCTAGCAAGGTCGAATTTGAGGATTTCTGCCGGCTCCAAGCTGGCGATGAAGAGATGGCCGTCACCCCAAGCGAGGTCGCCATAATCGCCCCCGACTAGGTCCGTGCTGCGCAACACCTTGCCTTCGTGGGTTACGGTCAGGAGTTTGCCGCGATGGGCGAGCGGCAGTTTGGGGGTGTCGCCCTGGCGGTAAACCGGCCCCTGGTTGGCCACGGCATAGTAGAGGTTTGCGTCTTGAGGGTGGGGGTAGATCCCTGAAAGCTCCTCGATCCGTCCGGGTGCCTGGTGCTCGGCGACCAGGGTGAGTTCGGCAAACGGCGCGGTCCGTTCGCGCGCGGTCGACTGCGGGGCGAAAGCCAGCACTGCGCAGAGCATGACCACGGCCAGGATCAGCAGCGCGGGAACGTAGGATCGGCTCGGATTGGGCGACGATGGCTTCATCTCATGACCTCCTTGGCTTGCACAGGAATCGCTCCGAAGATTTTCTGCCTGCCGCGGCCGCGCGGCGCGCGCAGCGTCGGCACGGCGTGATCGCAGGATCTGCACCGCTGACGATCTGCCACTTTTATAACCACGCCGACCAGGGCTCTGCTTCTCCGGGATTGCGCGTGGCCCCTGACCTGGCTAGAGGGCGTTGAGGGAGTGCTTTGCCGTGTCTGCTCGCGGTGACCGTGTCTGCTCGCGGTGAGGCGGTCTCGTCAGTGCTATGATCCGCCGCGACCCGAACCGAGGAGATGAGATGACCGAACCGCATCCTGTGCAAGATCCCGGCGGCCTGGCCTTGCCTCGACCAATCTACGGCATCGACGAGCGCCCAGCGCGGCGCTTCGAACAGTGGCTCTACGGCTGGCAGCACACCTTGGTCGACATC
>CAZCOV010000364.1:0-6195 GCA_964499975.1 uncultured Thermoanaerobaculia bacterium | reverse complement strand
CGAGGCGATCGACCGGCTGAGAAGGGGGCGGCCGGGCAGCATCTCTGCGGCCAAGCCCGAGCAAAGATAGCTGCAGCAGCCATCCCTTGGCGGATCGCCGAGGATCCCATAGAATCGCCGCGGGACCATGGCGATGCCGACAGCTACTCCACCAACGTCCGGCAAAACAACGAGCGAACCCGCAGGGCAATCCGGCCCGGTGGTGCTGATCATCCGCGACGGCTGGGGGCACAACCCCCACCCGGAACACCATGACTGGAACGCGGTCGAACTGGCCGCAACCCCGGTCGCCGACCAGCTGATGACGCAGTGGCCGACCACCCTGATCAAAACCAGCGGGGAGGACGTGGGCTTGCCCCGGGGCACCATGGGCAACTCCGAAGTCGGGCATCAGAACCTGGGGGCAGGGCGGATCGTCGATCAAGAGATCCTGCGCATCACCCGGACCATCCGCGATGGCCGCTTCTTCACCAATCCCGCGCTCGCTCAAGCTTTTGCCCACGCGGTCGAACGCGGTTCAAGCGTTCATCTTCTCGGCCTTGTAAGCGATGGCCAAGTCCACAGCGACCTTGAACACCTGTTCGCGCTGATCGATCTGGCCGCGCAGCAGGGCTTCCCGGCGGATCGGCTCTTCATCCACGCCCTGACCGACGGCCGCGACACTGGCCCGCACACCGGCGAAGGGTTCATCGCAGCAACCCAGGCCCGCTTGCAACAGACCGGGGTGGGGCGCATCGCCTCGGTGATCGGCCGCTACTACGCCATGGACCGCGATCATCGCTGGGAGCGGGTGGCCCTGGCCTATGCCGCGCTGACCGGGCGCCCGGTCGTTCATCCCGCTTTGCCGGCCGACCTGCCGGTCAAGACCGCGACGAACGCAATCGCCGCTGTGCGCGAGTACTACCGGGCGCCGAGCGAGCCGAGCCGCACCGGGGACGAGTTCATTTGGCCCACGGTGATCACCGCGCAGGGGCAGCCGATCGGCCAAATCCACGACCATGACGCCGTGATTTTCTTCAACTTTCGCGGCGATCGTCCGCGCCAACTGACCCGCGCCTTCACCCTCGACGATCGCGCTTGGGCCGCGGTCCAACATGGTGGCTTCGCCCGCGGTCCGCGCCTCAGCGACCTCTACTTCTGCACTTTGACCGGGTACGAAGAAGGGCTGCCGGTGAGCGCGGTCGCTTTTGCCAAGCCGGCCAAACTGCCGGCGATTTTGGGCGAGGTGGTGAGCGCGGCCGGGCTCAGCCAAATCCGCTGCGCCGAAACCGAAAAGTATCCGCACGTCACCTTCTTCTTCAACGACTACCGGGATGCGCCCTTCCCGGGGGAAAACCGCTGCTTGCTGCCCAGCCCCAAAGACGTCACCACCTACGACCAGAAGCCGGAAATGTCGGCTTTTGCCGTGCGCGACGCCGTGCTCGAACGGCTGCAGGCGCCAGACTGCGAAGCGTTCCTGGTGGTCAATTTCGCCAACCCGGACATGGTTGGACACACCGGCAACTTGCCCGCCGTGATCCGCGCGGTCGAAGTGGTCGATGCCTGTGTTGGCGCGATCGTGACCGCCACCCTCGCGCGCCATGGAGCACTGATCGTGACTGCGGATCATGGCAACGCAGAGCAAACCTGGGACCCCGAACTGGGCTGTCCGCACACCGCGCACACGACTTACGATGTCCCCTTGATCCTCATCGCCAACCCCTACCGCGGCCGCCGCTTGCGGGCCAACGGACGCCTGGCTGACGTGGCTCCAACCGTGCTGCAACTGCTCGGCTTGAAAGCGCCGTCCGCGATGACCGGATGCTCTCTACTGGACGCTTGAAGCACCCGCAAAACCTGTGCGACACACTTGCACTTCTAAGGAGAATCCATGCGACGACCGATCTTGATCGCTAGCCTGCTTTTTTCCCTGGCCTGGAGCGCCCAGGCAGATGTCACCCTGCGTTCGACCGTCTCCGGAACCGGTTTCGGCGCCCTCGGCAACGGCGAAAGCGTCACCTACCTCCAGGGCCACAAGATGCTGATCGAGCACAGCTCGGACGTATTCTCGACCGCCACTTTGTTCGATATCGACAAGCAGCAGATGGTGGTGATCAACCACAAGAAAAAGAAAGGTGACCAGTTCGACGTCCGCGAAGCTGCGGAGATGCAGCGCATGATCCGGCCAGAAGATATCCAAGTCAAATTCACCGCGACGGACGAGCACAAGCAAATTTTAGGTTGGGATTGTCAGAAATACCTGATGGAGATTCGGGTGTTAGGAGCCGGCATGCCGGAGATGCCGATGAGCGTGGTAATCAAAGGCCAAGCTTGGCTCGCGCCCGATGCGCCGGGCAAGCAAGAATATGCAGCTTTTTACCTTGCTGCTGCTGAGAAGGGTTATTTCTTTGGTGATCCCAATGCGGCTCGCACGCAACCCGGACGCGAGCGGGCCATGACCTCCATGTACAAGGCCATGGCTGAGGCCGGACTGCCGCTCGCTTCAGAAATCACAGTCAGCTTTGAAGGCTCGGGGCTGCTCGCCCAGATGATGGAAAAGATGAAGACCACCCTCACCACCACGGTCACCGCGATCTCGAACGATGCCTTGCCCGCAGAGCGCTTTGCCATTCCTGCGGATATCAAGATCAAACACGAGGAATGAAGGTCGGAGTCCCAGCCAAGCGCAAAGCCGTCAGCGTGCGCGAGTTACCCTTCTGAATCGAGTGGGGCGCGTCACGAATACGCGCCCCGTTGCGATGGGCACGAATTGGGGGTTGCAGATTTTTTACCCTTCACTCACATGTGACGTGAGCAATGTCCACGGATTGCGAGCTCATTGATGCCATGAAAATCTGATTCCCTGAAAATCTCGACGGGGTTCGTTCGCAGAGGCTGCGTCGCCGAAAGCCCTGAGCCCTTACTGCAACCGCTCCAGCCGCCCTTTGCGACGGATCAGGTTCTTGTAGTCCCACTGGATATCTCGGGCCTTGGTCAACCAGCGTTGTAGCTTCTCGAGGTCAACTTGCTCGACGTCAGTGTACCGCGCCTCAGCCGCTTTGAAGCTGCCTTCCTCTTTCAGCTCTTCCTCCCCAAAGGACTGACCGCTCCAGAAGAGCAAGCGAATGCAGTTCTTCAGCTTGCTGTACCCGACAATGGGGTTGCCCGCGAGAAACCAGACCGGATGGGCGTGCCAAATCTTGTTCTCCGCCTCTTTGAGACTGCGGTCGATCTCCTCTGCCAGCAGTTGACAGATCGCCCGCTCCTTCGGCGTCTGGGCTTCATTATATTTTTGGGTATCCGGGTGCATTGCAAACCTCTCTTGCGGCAGAGGACCTGTTGCCGCTGTTCGCGTAATTCGACAATTCGAGGACTCTTGGACTGGCCTCCTACCTGTGCTATCGTCCTTCGACGGAGACGGCAATGGCAAATCGAGCCCATGATTGGTTCCGCCAGGCCGCGGCGGATTTGCGGCATGCTCACAACGCCCGCGCCAGCAGCGCATACGAGTGGTGTTGCTTTGCCGCCCAGCAGGCGGCTGAAAAAGCTGTCAAAGCGGTTTTTCACCACCTCGGGATCGAGGCTTGGGGGCATACGGTCAGCGCCCTTCTGGGGGAACTCGGCCATCAGTTGCCGGTCCCTGAGACACTTTTGAGTTCGGCCAAGGCCCTCGACAAGCATTACATCCCGACCCGCTACCCCAACGGCTACGACAGCGGAGCCCCCACCGACTTTTACACCGAGCCCGAAGCAGCGGCAGCGCTTGGACATGCGGAGGCGATCCTTGGCTTTTGTCAAGCTCATCTCGGACCGCCCGGACGAAATTGAACGGGCAGTGCAGGAGTATGCGGCCAAGCTGCGCAAGCGGCCGGAAGTGCAGCGCGTGATCTGGTTCGGCTCGCGGGTGAACGGCCGTCCCATGCCGGGCAGTGACGTCGACCTGCTGATCGTGCTCGCGGCTTCGGATTTGACCTGGCGCGACCGGATTTCCGAGTACCTGCCAGGCGCTTTTCCGGTCGGACTGGATCTGTTCCCCTACACCGAGAGCGAACTCGCCCGGCTCCGCGCCAACTCCCCGCAATGGCACGCAGCCATGCACCGCGGTCAGGAGGTTTGACCGGCTCAATCACCTGGCAGTAATCGCCCCTAAAGCTAGAGGACCATGGCGATCGTACCACCTCACACCACCAGCTTGGCATGATGTTCCTGCAGACTGCGCACGCGCAACGCCCGAGCTTTGAGCGCCTGGATGCCGTTGACCGCGGCCTGGGCAGCGGAAAGGGTGGTGAGCAAGGGCACTTTGTGGCGGATCGCTGCTCTGCGCATGCGGCTGGCATCGTCGTGGGCACGCTGCCCCAGGGGGGTGTTGATGATGAGGTCGAGTTGGCCCTGCGCGACGAGCGCCGTGATGTCGTTTTCGGCTTCGCCCGCCTTGGGCACAGTGGTCACGGCGAGCCCCGCTCGGGCCAGCCACGCAGCCGTCCCGGGGGTGGCATAAAGCTCGAATCCCAGGTGGTTCAAATCGCGACCGATCTTCAAAATCGCAGACTTGTCAAAATCGTTGACGGTCAAAAGCGCCCGGCCGGCGAGCGGCAAGGGGGAGCCCGCCGCCATTTGCGCTTTGGCAAAAGCATGGCCCAAGCGCGAGGCATGGCCCATGACTTCGCCCGTGCTGCGCATCTCGGGACCGAGGAGCGGGTCCACCCCGGGCAGCTTGTCAAACGGCAACACCGGTGTCTTGACGAAGAAGCCGTCGACCCGGGGGCTCTCGTGCCAACCCAGCTCGGCCAGGGTTTTGCCCGCCTGGACCTGCGCCGCAATGCGCGCGATCGGCAGGCCCGTGGCTTTGGCGACAAAAGGCACAGTGCGGCTGGCCCGCGGATTCGCCTCGATCAAGTACGCGACTTCGTCTTTGATCGCAAACTGCACGTTGATCAGACCCTTGACGGAAAGCGCTCGGGCAATCCGTTCGGTGTAGTCGCGCAGGATGCTCAGATGAAAGAAGCTGATCTTGTAGGGCGGCAGCACGCAGCTGCTGTCGCCCGAGTGAATGCCGGCTTCTTCGATGTGCTGCATGATCCCGGCGATCAGCACTTGCTCGCCGTCACAAATCGCGTCCACGTCGACCTCGAACGCGTCTTCGATGAACTGGTCGATGAGCACCGGCTGTCCCGCAGACACCGCGGTGGCGCGGGCCAAGTAGAGGCCCAAAGCCGCATCATCGTAGGCAATCGCCATGCCCCGTCCGCCGAGCACGAACGACGGCCGCACCAGCACCGGATAGCCGATCGCGTGCGCAATGGCCAGGGCCTCCTGCTCGGAGGTGGCCATGCCCCAACGCGGGTGGTCAATCTCCAACTGGCGCAACAGCTCGGCAAAACGTCCGCGATCCTCCGCCAGCTCGATTGACGCCGGCGGCGTGCCCCAGATCGGGGCGCCCACTGCGGCCAAGCCTGCGGTCAAGTGGATCGGGGTTTGGCCTCCGAACTGGACGATCACGCCCTGTGGCTGCTCGAGCTCGAGCACGTTGCGCACGTCTTCCAAGGTCAAGGGCTCGAAGTACAACCGGTCTGCGGTGTCGTAGTCGGTGCTCACGGTCTCGGGGTTGCAGTTTATCATCACCGTTTCAAAACCGAGCTCGGCCAAGGCCCAGCACGCTTGGACGCAGCAATAGTCGAACTCGATGCCTTGCCCGATGCGGTTGGGACCACTGCCCAAAATCACCACTTTGGGTCGCGCCGTGGGAGCTGCTTCGTCGCCCTGTTCATAAGTCGAGTAGAGGTACGGCGTCTGCGCGGTGAACTCGGCCGCGCAAGTGTCGACCCGGTAATACGCGGGCACGATCCCCAACTCCTGCCGGCGGGCGCGCACTGCTGCCGCGGTGGTGGGCGGTGCCAGCGCATGGGCGATCACTTCGTCAGCAAAACCCAGGCGCTTGGCTTGGATCAACAAGTCGGCTGGCACCTCTGTCAAGGGGAATGCACCGAGCTCGCGCTCGCATGCGAGGACCCGCGCGAGCTGCGCCACGAACCACTCGTCATAGCCTGTCGCTTGCGCCACGTCCGCGACTGCAACCCCGGCCGCGAGCGCCGCAGCCACTTGGAACAGGCGCTCTGCCGTGGGCACGGCCAGCCCAGCCCACCCCACTTCGGGGCTCTCCTGCCCGGGGCTCGCCTGCCCGGGGCTCGCCTGCCCGGGGCTCGCCTGCCCGGGGCT
>CAZCOV010000363.1:1064-6217 GCA_964499975.1 uncultured Thermoanaerobaculia bacterium | reverse complement strand
GGGTGGAGGGTCAAGAGCTCAGCGTCATAACGCGGCTCACCTGCTGGTAGCTTCTGCCACAGAAGATCGAGCAGCAAAGCACAACCATCCCCGGTGGCCGCGCTGATCGGTACGATGTCGTAGAACCCTTGTTCCGCGTAAAGCGCGATCCTGGGCAGGAGCTCGGGCTTCGCGACGAGGTCGATCTTATTGAGCAACACGATTTTCGGTGTAGTGACCTGGCCGACCCACTGGCGCATGAACGCATCGCCCGCGCCTTCCCGCTCGCTGGCGTCGACCAGCAAGCAGACGAGGTCGGCATCGGAGAGCGCTGCTTGCGCGGCTTTGACCATCTGCTGGTTCATTTTGTGGTGTGGCCGATGGACTCCTGGCGTATCGAAAAAGATCATCTGACCGTGTTCAGTGGTCAAGATGCCGATGATACGGTTGCGGGTGGTTTGTGGTTTGCTCGAAACAATCGCCAGTTTCTCCCCGAGGAGACGGTTGAGCAGGGTGGACTTCCCCGCGTTGGGACGGCCGACCAAGGCGACCATCCCCGACTTGAGTTGGAGCTTGCGGCAAGAGCTGGGCAGCGCTGAGGGCGTCTGGGGGGGGGCGGCCTTGCGGTTCTTCTGGCTCATCTGCTCAGGAAGCCTCAGCTGCGGGCTCGGCGGACTCAGCCAACCGCACCACCACGGATTTGACCAGCCGCTCGTCGGCTTCTTCCACCATGATCGCCAAGCCGTGGGTGTTGATCACTTGTCCGACTTTGGGGACGTAGCCGAGTTCACCGCAGACAAAGCCGGAAACGGTTTCATAGGGCACACCGTCGAAATCGACGTCGAAAAGTTCGGCCAGGTCTTCGATGTGGGTGCGTCCGCCGACGAGAAAACCCCCGTCTTTGAGTTCCACGGGGTGACGGTTCTTGGCTTGCTCTTCCCCCATGTCGCCGAAGATCTCTTCGACCAAGTTGGCCACCGTGACCAATCCCGCGACCCCGCCGTACTCATCGACCACGATCGCCATTTGCTGATGCATCGCCTGCAACTCATCGAGCAAGTTGCGGAGAGGTTTGGTCTCGGGCACGTAGTGCGGCGGGTGGCACAACGTGAGCGCGTCCACCTCACTGCCCTGGTGGAGGGCTTGGAAGAGGTCACGGATGTTGAGGATGCCCAAAATTTGGTCGATCGATTCGCCATAAAGCGGTAAGCGGGTGTGCTTGTTCTCGAAGAAGACCTGAGCTAGCTCCTCCAGGCTCTTGCTCGCGGGAGCGGCGGAGATCTCGACCCGCGGCGTCATCACGCTGCGTACCTGGGTATCGCCGAAATCGACGATGCTGCGCACCAGTTCTTGACCCTCGGGATCGATGATCCCTTCGCGCACACCGACGTCGAGAAAAGCGTCGATCTCGCCTTCTGAGGCTTCATCGTCGTCTTCGTCCTCTTCCTCCTCGTCTTCGGTAAAAGCGACATGGCCCGAAAACAGCCACACCGGCAAGCGCAGGATGGCGTAAAATAAGCGGTAAAACCAGGTCAAGTGGGCCAAGGTCTCCTCGGCATACCATTCGACCAGCCGACGGTTGATCCACTCGACGACCATGAGCAGGAGGGCCGCGGTCAAAACCACGCTGCTGACGATCTGCGGTTTTCGGGGGAGGAGCCACCAAGCCGCGCCGAGCAGCAGCACGGGTGCGAGCCCAGCGAGCGCACTGAGGAGGAAGCGAAAAGCCTCGAAGTCAGCCGGTCGATGATAGAGCCGACGCAGACTACCGCGGGCATTCTCCGCCCAGTGTCTCAGGCGGATCGGCCCACTGCGTTCGATCAGCGCGGCGAGGATGGCGAGCAAGACGGTGAGCAGTCCGAGCAGGATCAGACTGACGAGATACCAGGGGGCTATGTCCCCTTCACTTTCGTTCATGATCAATCCATTGACGTTGTAAGCGGCGCTCCAGACGCTCCATGGCTCCGTCGTCGACCTCGTGATCGTAGCCGAGGCAGTGGAGGATCCCATGGAGGAGGAGGACCCGCAACTCGCGCGCCACCGGATGATCCAGGGCTGCGGCTTGCCGGCGGGCAGTGGGCACCGCGATCACGATGTCCCCCAAGGAGGCGTCCTCTGCCGCTGGTCCACCCAGCTCTGGCAAGGAGCAGGTCTCCGCCCAATCGCCGGGGAAGCTTAGCACGTCTGTGGTTTTATCGATGTTGCGGAACGACCGGTTGAGGCGCCGCATTTCGCGGTCGCTGATGAAGCGGACGGCCAAGCTGCTCGCTGCGGGTGCGAGGTCGGCGACCACTTGTGCCAACCACGGGCGCAACTCGCGAGCCCTGACTTCGGGGTAACGGCAAGGGTTCTGCAGCGCGATCTCGCAGGGCACCGCGATCTGCTCTGTGGGTAGCCGCTCCGGAGGCAGTTTTGGCGTGCGTTGGCGCACTGCTGAGGATGGATTTGGAGTTGCCACGAGCTTTTCAGCTGGCCTTTTGCCGATCCTTCCACAGCGAACCTGTGTCGAGCAGCTTTTGCCCGGTTGTGGTTTGACGATTGAAGTCGAAGCCGGGGTAGTCGATCCGCCGATGGTAGATGTTGGTCAAGACGCGCACAAAAGCTTCCTCGACCTTGCGCAAGTCGCTGAGCGTCAGGTTGGTAGCGTCGAGCTGGCCATTGGCAAAATTGTCGTCGAACAAGGTGCGGACTAAGCCTCGGATCTTCTGCTGGTTGGGCTCAACCAAAGTCCGGCTGGCAGCTTCCACGGCATCCGCGAGGAGCAGGATTCCCATTTCCTTGCTCTGCGGACGCGGCCCTGGATACTGGAAGTCTTCGCTGCGTACCTCGTCGGTGGCCGGATCGGAACGCTCTTTGGCTTTCGTGTAAAAGAACTGGATCAAGCGGTCCCCGTGGTGCTGGGCGATCGCATCCTGGATCGGTTGAGGCAAGTGGAACTGGCGGGCGAGCTCCAAGCCGTCCTTGACATGGTTGATCAAGATCAAGGCGCTCATCGAAGGCTGGATCTTGTCGTGGGGATTGTTTCCGGCCTGTTGATTCTCGATGAAGTAGCGCGGGCGGAGCAGCTTGCCCACGTCGTGATAGAGCGCGCCGGTGTGGGCCAGCACCGGGTCCGCATCGATCGCTTCGCAGCCCGCCTTGGCCAGGTTGCCGACCGCCAGCGAGTGCTGGAAAGTGCCGGGTGCTTCGAGGGCGAGACGGCGCAGCAGCGGCAGATTGGGGTTGGTCAGCTCGATCAGCTTGATGTGGGTGGTGGCCCCAAACAGGGCTTCGCAAATCGGCACCGAAAAGCTGGTTACGGCCGCGGCCAGCAGTCCCCCGGCAAAGGCGGCCAAAAGATCGAGGCCGAGTTGGGTCCAGCCGTGTTCGAAGTGGCCGGGGACGGTTTGGATGCTGAGCACCGCCACCGCATTGACCAAGCCGATCCACAGTCCTGCTTGGATCAAAGCCGAGCGCTGTTTGAAGTGGGTCGGGTCCAGCGCAAAGACCGCGGCGAGCGATCCGGCCAAGCTATAGAGGTTGGTCGACCAGATCGCTTCTCCGTCGCTGATGTGACCGACCAGCAGAGAAAAGACCATGCCCAAGACCCAGGCAGAAGGTCGGCCATAAAGCAGGACGGCGAGCAACGCCAACGCGCTCAACGGGATGGTGTAAACCACGCTGGCAAAAAGACTCGCGGGTTCGCGCTGGATCGCGGTCGACAGCGCTCCCACGATGACAAAAGCCAGGCGCGCCCCGGCGAGGTGGAGGGCGAGCAAGATCAGGGATTCGCTCAGCCGGCGTTCGCGGCTGCGGTCCGGCACCTTCACTTCGCCGAAAGCGCGCCACAGCAGCACTACCGCCAGCACCAAAAGCAGCAGGTTACCGGCGAGCGAGAACAGCAAGCGTCCGAGATCGCGGTTGCCCGCCATCAAGGCGATGGCGCGTGCGGCCAGGTCATCGATGGGATCCCCCTGGCGCACGATCACCTCACCGGTGCGGATCTGGTGCAAAACCGTCCCGACTTGAGCCACGGCTTGCTGGCGCAGGTTCAGCGTCTCATTGCTGTTGAAGGTCAAGTTGGGGGCGATGTTGGCCGCCACGAAATCGCGGACCAGCCGCCGGGTGCGCCCATTAAGGCCGCTCCAGCTGCGTACCTCCTGGTCGATCGTGGCGACCACCTGGGCGGGATAGTCGAGGTAGCCGTAGAGATCGAGTTGGGTGGTGCGCCCGCCGCTCGGGAGTTCGCGCAAGGTGATGCCGCGGGTGCGGTTTTCGAGCAACAGGGCTTTGTTGCCCACCACGCCTTGAGCCAGAATGCGGCTGAACGCATCGAGCAGACGCTCTTCGAGTTCTGGCGAAAAGCCGCGTTCGAGGAAGAACCCGAGCTGTTCGGCCGAGAGCTTCAAGTGGGGGGAGGGTTCGAGTTGGGCCAAAAAGTCATCGCCCCCCGCGCGGCGCGCGGCGAGCGGCTGTCGGCGCAGGAGCTCCCGTCCTGCGGCAAACAGCTCACGGACTTGGCGTTGGCGTTCGGCCTCGCTACTGCGATCGAAGTCGTAGACCGGGAGCAAGCGCTCGGCGGCGCGTTCTTGGACTTCGCGGGTTGCGGCTTCGTTGGGTACCGAGAGCAAGCGGTCAGCCACATAGTTGCGGGTCGCGATCGTGCCGACTTCGGCGAGTTCGATGCGAAACAGCCGTTGGGGCACCAGACACCACAGCGCCACAGCGAGAAAGAGCAGCGTCCACAGGGGATAAATCTCGAGCGCGCGCCACCACTGCTGGCGGAGCTGGTGCCGCCAGGCTGCCGTGTCCTGTCCGCGACGGCGCAAACCGAAGGTGCGTGGTCTGTTGGGGGTTGACTGATCCTGGGATCGCGGCTTCACGGTTCGGCTCTTGGTGTTGGTCGGGCCGATTGTAGCGCAAAACGCCGTCGTATAATCGTCCAACCGCCTGACGAGGGTCGCGGGATAAACTGCAGGAGGCGAGCCGCAGCTGGTTGGGATTAGTTGGGGAGGGACTCACGAATCGAGGAAAACACGATGGCAACCGTCACAACTGCGAGTATTGAGCCAGCGGAACCCGAGGTCGAAGGCATCGATGAAGCCGAAGGCGCCTCTTGGGATTATCCGATCGACACGTTCCTGATCCGCCATGAGAATCGCACGGTCCACGATGTGTTGCGGCGGATCCGGGGG
>CAZCOV010000363.1:0-1054 GCA_964499975.1 uncultured Thermoanaerobaculia bacterium | reverse complement strand
GGGGGGTTCCGTGGTCATGAACCCGGATTTCCAACGCGACTTCATCTGGAAGGAAGACAAACAAAGCAAGTTGATCGAATCCGTGCTGATGCGGATTCCGTTGCCAGTCTTTTACTTCGCAGAAGACCCAGCGGGGAAGATGGTGGTGGTGGACGGCTTGCAGCGGTTGTCGACCTTCCAGCGTTTCGCCGACAACCAGTTGCGCCTCAAGCTCCCCAAGCAAGAGGAGCTGCACAAGAAGCGATTTAGGGACCTCTCAGCCAAGCTGCAGAACCGATTCGAGGACTGCAACCTGATCGTCTACCTCGTTGATGCGAAGGTGCCTGAGCGGGCCCGGCTGGACATCTTCGAACGGGTCAACGGTGGCGAACCCTTGACCCGGCAGCAGATGCGCAACTGCCTGTACATGGGCCCCGCCACCCAGTTCCTCAAGGATGAAGCTGCCAGCGACTTGTTTTTGGACGCAACCGGCAAGAGCCTCAAGACTGCGACCATGCGGGACCGCGAATTCGTCAACCGCTTTTGCGCCTTCCAGCTCCTCACGCTTGAAGCTTACAAGGGCGATATGGACGAGTTCCTGGCCCAAGCTTTGAAACAGATGAACCAGGAACCGCGCTTGGAAGCGCTCAAGAGGGACTTCCGCACCGGCTTGGGCAACAACTTCATGGTCTTTGGCAAGCATGCCTTCAGAAAACACACGGACCCTGGCGCTGAGCGCAGTGTCCTCAACGCCTCCCTTTGGGATGTGATGTCAACCGGGCTCTCACGCTATTCCAGCGAGGTAGTTGCAGCTCGCCAGCAGGTCTTGCGCGATAAATTCTACGAGCTGATGCAAAATGACCATTTTACCCGGGCAATCACTTATGCCTCCAATGGCCTGAAACAAGTGAGGCAGCGGTTCAGCGTTGCCTCAGCCATGTTTCAGGAGGTGTTCGGTGCTCACCCAACTTGACCTCCAACACTTCAAGTGCTTCGCGCTGCTCAAGCTCCCCTTGAGCCCCCTGACCTTGCTCTCAGGGCCGAACTCCTCCGGCAAGTCTTCGGTGCTTCAGGC
>CAZCOV010000362.1:0-6261 GCA_964499975.1 uncultured Thermoanaerobaculia bacterium | reverse complement strand
CTCGCTGAGGTTGCCGGCGACGTCGTACTTGGCCCCAGCCACGGTGAGGCGGTTGGTCGTAGCGGACGTCGTCGCCAGTTGGGTGACCCCGCCGTTGACCAACTTCAACTCACCGCCTGCCCCGGTGGCCACCTCTTGTCGCTTCGTGACCACGCGGTCACCCAGGTAGCTGAACTCGGTCGAGGCAAGAGGCCAGCCAGGCCAGCCCCAAAAAAAGCAAGCCAGGCCAGCCAGGACCATCGGTCCAGCGCCATGCACCTTGCTCGATCCTGCAAGGTGGCAGCTGGCGCGGGTAGCCGACAAGGATGACAGCGACAAAGGTTCTGCGTGAGCCCCTGGCTAGCCAGAATGTCTAGCGTTAGGGCCTGTTTTTATCCTTTTGTCTGATTTGTTTCGACCCAACATCTTACCGTTGCCTTGGGCGGACCCCTTCTTGGTCCTAACCACAACTTCAGATCCGCCCAAGGAGTGACCCTTATGAAGCCGACCGTCTCTGTTTGGCGATCCCGGGCGCGAAGCCCCCATCAGCCCGCTTCGGCGTTCACGGCTGTGACCACGGTTCGAGCCATGATCACAGCTTTAAACATCGGAATTATCAGCGATCCGGGCGGGTAGTTCCGTCCGTCCGTCAGGGCTGGCTCAACCCGGATGCACCCTTGCCCGGGTGACCTGCTGGCGGGTTTCTTCGATCAAGGACGCGGTCACGTCGTCTGTTTCGAGAGCTCGGCGGAAGATCCTCAGCGCGGCCAGAGCCTCCCGGTGGAGCAGCATGGAATCGAAGAGGGGAGCCAGGCGCGCGCTGAGGCTGCGCAGCTCGGGTCCACGCTGCTGCAACGCATAGAGTTCGGCCAGATCCAGGCTGACCAAGGCGGCATCCCAAGGGTCTTCAGCCTCGAGAAAAGCCTGGTGTGCTTCGTTCAGCGCAACTTCCGCCATTTCGTAGCGGCCGAGGCCGCGCTCCAAGCGACCTTCGAGCCAGCGCAAGCGGATCGCGTCGAGTCGTCCGCCGGCGCTGAGCAGCCATTTCCGCGCGAGGGGGACGGTTTCGGCGGCTTCTTGGTAACGGCCCAGGGTCTCATAGACGGCTGCCAGCGCTTGGTATGCCGTCCCTTTGAGGATCACCGCCGGAGAATCTTCGAGGAGCCGCAAAGCTTCGAGGAGGTCGGGGATCGTGGCAGCTGGTTCCCCGGATTCAAAGTGGACCGCTGAGCGCCGGACCAGGATCTGGGCCAACATCTCAGGATGACTCGAAGGTTGACAGCGCTCCCGGGCTTGATCGAGCAGAGCGAAAGCGGTCGCAAAATCCCGCTGGTCGCGGTGCATCACAGCTTTCATGCAGAGCAGCTCGACCTCGACGAGAGGATCTCTACCACCCTTCTCGAGGAAGCCTTCCGCCGTGGTAAAAGACTGCTCCGCCGCTTTGAAGTCATTGGCATGGCACTGGACATGGCCCAAAGCGGTCCAACCTTGCGCCCACAGATTGGCGCGGGTGATTTCGTCCAGCGGAGCCTTGTCGAGGGCCGCGAGTGAAGCGAGCGCCAGCTCGGCAACCCGCACGCCTTCTTGCAAATCTTCCCGCATCACCTCATGACTCTTGTCGCGCAGGAAGTGGAAGAAGCTGGGCGAGGTCAGACGCAGGCGATTTCTGACCAGCTCATGCCTTTCCTCCCACGGCGAACGAGACAGCTCATCCCACAGCAGCTTGGCGCGATAACGGTCGGTTTCGTCGTCGGTGGTGTGGGAAAAGACGCGGCGGGGAGGCTCACTGCGAGCTCTCGTCGGCAGCCTGGCCGCTAAGGAAGCATCCATCCGATGGTGGTAACGGAGCTGGTCGATCCGCTGCCGGCATTCCGGGCACAGCTGGTGGACCAACTCGTCGATCCCCAACTCCTTGAACTCCGCTGAACGCGTCCTGCCCAGGCTTGCGGCGGGGTTGACCGCACTTTGGTGGCCGGAGTTTCGACCAGAGGGGCGCAATTGACGCTTGCGGAAGCTGCTCGGCCGTTCCCGATTGCAGCGGAGGAAGGCACGACTGAAAGCCGAGATGCTGTTGTAGCCCAGTCCCTGGGCGACTTGCCAGATTTTCAGCTCGGGGTCGGCCAGCAATTTCGCTGCAATTTCCATCCGCCGGTCTTCGATGTACGCAGCCGGAGGGCGGCCGACGGTCGAATGGAACAGAATGGCCACCGAATTATCCCCGATCCCACAGGCCCGCTTGGCCCCGGTGACATCGAGGTCAGGTTCAAGGAGGTGCTCTTCGATGTGGTGCAAGAGCCGCTTGATGGGGGCTGGAGGGCTAGCCTGGTCATGACGGATGCGTTCGCGCGTTTCGACCGCGGCCAGGGCTACCCGTTGTTCGACCAAGGGGGATAGCGTCTCACCCATTTTCTCACCCATGTTCCACCTCAATGCTTGCAGAATAGTCGCAACTCGAACGATTTTTCGCCCTCCTGAGAACCCCCTCCGATGAGCTGTAACTATATCGTGATCCGCCCAGCGAGGCGAGAGGCAGACTGCCTGCAAGTGATGAGACAAACGCGGGTCTTGCGGGTCCATCAATCAGGTCAAAAGACAGGTAAATCTCACCTCAAAAGACAATGCAAATCTTGCCCAGGTGCTGGCCACCCACGAAGTAGGCGAAGGCTTCGCGGACTTCGTCAAAAGGGAAGATGCGGTCGATGATCGGCCGCATCTCGTGCTGGGCAATCGCCCGGCACATCGCTTCAAAGCTGTCGCGGGAACCGACGAGAATGCCCTGGATACGGACGTTTTGCATGAAGATGGGGATGATGTCGAGCTCACGCTGGCCGCCTGCGAGCACGCCGATCAGGCTGATTTGGCCACCCATCTTGATCGCGCGCAAGCTCTGTTCGAGGGTCCCGGCTCCGCCGACTTCGACGATCGTGTCCACGCCCAACCCGTCGGTGAGTTCCCGTGCCCGCTTTCCCCATTCCGGGCGCTCCTGGTAGTTGATTTCAGCCCAGCTGCCCAACAGCCGCGCCCTGGCCAACTTGCCCGCGCTCGAAGAGGTGACGATCACCCGGGCGCCGAGCAGACGGGCGAACTGCAGCGCGAACATCGAGACCCCGCCCGTGCCTTGGACCAACACGGTGTCACCCGGCCGCACTTCGCCCTGGGTGACGAGGGCGCTCCAAGCGGTCAAGCCGGCGCAGGGCAGGGTGGCTGCTTCGGCGTCGCTCAAGTGGGCTGGAACGTGCGCGACCGCATCTTGAGGGAGCACCATCCACTCGGCCAAAGTGCCATCGAGTGGTCCCCCCAAAGTCGAGCGCAGGCGTTCGCGGTTCGGCGCTCCCGAGATCCAGCGCTGCGAGAAGAGGGTGGCCACCCGATCGCCGACGCGAACCCGATCCACTTCCGCGCCCACGGCCAAAACCTCACCGACGCCGTCCGAGCAGGGGATGAGCGGCAGCGGCTGGCGCGGATTGTACGTGCCGTTCACCATCATCGCGTCGCGGTAGTTGAGCGCGGCAGCGCGCAAGCGCAGCAAGATCTTGCCCGGCCCCAACTCGGGCTCAGGACGTTCGCTCAAGACCAGATTGTCGAAACCGAAAGCACCGCGGATTTCCCAAACTTTCATCATCTCCCCCTTGATCGCCCGACTTCTCGCCGATGGTCGCAGCGCGACTCAGGCGTCGCGATGCACGGCTGCGGGCGAGAATGCCGGCAAACAGATCGCAACGTATTCCGCGCCATCTTGTCCTGGGCTGCTGTAGCGCACCCATTCTCCCGGGTGGGTGATCACCGCCTGGCCAGCCTGGACCGCGAGCACACCGTTTTCGTGCTCGACTTGCAGCAGGCCCGTGAGGACCAGCGTGAACTCGGTGAACTCTGGCCGCTGTCCGGGTTCAAGCCACCCCGGCGGCGACTTCATGCGCGCAATCGAGACTTGCTGATGGCCGGAATTGACGCGGCCGAAAAATTCTTCGATGGTTTTGGGCGGATTGCCCGCGGCAGGGATCACCGTGGGTTGGGCGATGAGTTCAGGCATGTGCAGTTTCCTGGCGTAAAAGGTTTTTAGGCAAAGGTTTTAGGCAGGGTTTTTCTCAGTTGGGTGGCTCAGCCGCTGCTAGCTCCAGCCGTTGCAGCAGATTTTGGATGATCCGCGCGGTCAGACCCCAGATGCGGTGGCGCCCGAAATGGTAAATCGGCACCTGGTACTGCTTGCCCTGGAATTCCAGGATCTGACTTTCGACCAAGGTGGGATTGAGAAACGCGACCAGCGGCACGGAAAAAAGCTCGTCGATCTCCGCGTGATTGATCTGGGTTTCGAACGGGAACGGGATCGCCCCGACACAGGGCACGATGCGAAAGCCGCTCGGCGTTTCAGCTTCGTCGAGCTGACCGAGGCGCAACACTCGCTGGGGCGCAATGCCAGCCTCTTCGTGGGCTTCCCGCAGGGCCGCATCCCACACGTCTTCGTCGGACTCGAGGCTGCCGCCGGGAAACGCGATTTGTCCTTGATGGTGAGGTAGCGACTCGCTGCGTTTGCTGAGCACGGTCCACAGCTCGCCAGCTTCGACGTAAAGGGGAACCAAAACCGCGGCCTGACGGGCGCTCGAAGGCGGTAGCCGTCGGGCCAAAGGGGCGCTCAGGCGGGTGCGAATTTCGATGATCCAGCTCATCCACTGGGGGTCGTTCATGGTGGGCTCAATGACGCGATTGAGAAGACGCTCTGCGCGAGGGTCTGCGCGAGATCAGTTCTCGGGTACTCGTTCGCCGCTTAACCGGCACTCAGGATCAAGGCCCGCTGCTTGCGGCAGCCTGAACCGCAGAAGATACAGCGATTGCGGCTGCGGCGTCCACCACAAGGCGTGCCGGCGGGTGACTCCTTTCAGCAAGACGCGAAACGCGATTCCGCCGTCGGCCAAGAGGATACGCTCGCCCACCTTGCCGCCGATGATTTCGAGCTGGCTCGGGGCCTGAGCCGTGAAATCGAGCCGCAAGACGTCGAGCGGCACTGGGCTGGCGAGCATCAGTTCGACCCAGGCATCGCCGTCGACCACCAGCCGGTCATGGCGGGTTTCGGACCAGGCGCCGTCGTTCACCAGACGGATCCACAAATCGCCTTGCCGTAGATCCTGGCCGCCGGGCAAGCGCTGACTGGTTTCATAGGGCAAAGCACGAACCGCCAAGGCTGTGCGCCAGCCTGGGGTGGTTTCGGTCGTCAGCGGGTAGCTCCGCGGTGCACTCCACAACTGTCCCAAAAAAGGCGCGGCCAGCAAGAACGTCGCCAGCACCCCCAACGGCAGGGTTTTGCCCGTGCGCGGAGCCCTGCCCGCAAGCAGCCACAGCGCGCCGTAAATCGGCAAAAACAGGCGGTTGCCCAGTGGTCCACCTCCGCCGAGCTGGAACGGGTAGAAAATCAGAAGACCGAGAGCAAAGCCGGCCAAGACCGCGAACGCCGTCCACCGCTCGCGGCTCGGGTTTAGCCAGGTGAGGAGCAGCAAGAGGAGCGGAGCAAAATAAGGTAAGAGCCCCAAGTGCTGGCCGATCAAGAGATAGATGCCGTTCCACCACCACAAACCGAGCTCGAAGCCCCAAGCGAGCCGCGGGGCCCCTTCCCAGTTCATCGCTTGAAAGCGTCGGACCGTGGGGCCCCAGTCTTGCGCTGCGAAGTCGACCGCGGGATAGCCGGTCTCGGGAGTGAAGCGGAAGCTCTGCTGGGAAACTCCGGGGATGCCGCTGCCGTGCCACCAGGGCACCAAGGTCAAGACGGTCAGCCCCAGGACCAGCCCGAGGGCGAGGGTGCTGCGCGTCGGACCGCGCGGTGCGGGTGCCACCCCCAACGCCCCGAGCGCGAGCACTACATAGAGCGGTTCGGTGGCGATGGGGATCGCGAGCAAGAGTCCAGCGAGGAAAAACCGCAGGCGTGGGCGGTGGGAAAACCAGCCAGCCGTCGCGGTCAACAAGCCAAAAGCGCTCACCGTCACGGTCAGCAAGAAGAGGTCGGCGGTGCAGGAAAACACGTATCCGCAGGTCACGGAAGCGAAGATTGCAGCGAGAATCATCAGGGGTGTTGCTGGGCCGATCCGAGGTTCGAGGACCCGCAGGCTCACCCCCGCGGCGAGCAGGAGCAGCAAGGCATTGGCCAGCGCAAAACCTTGTTCCGGGGCGAACCGCAGGAACGGCGCAAGCCACAGGGCATAGGGGAACGGACGGGCGAAGGTAATGCCATCGCCTTGCTCTGAAGCCAGCGCGAGGTCTGGAGGGTTACCTTGAAAGCGCAACAGCAGCCGGTCA
>CAZCOV010000361.1:0-6274 GCA_964499975.1 uncultured Thermoanaerobaculia bacterium | reverse complement strand
GCCAGCGATATCCCGGTATCGAGACCGCCAGCGGACGCGGCCCGGCCTGCCAGTTCCACCCAGCAAGTGCGGGTGCCGATCGCCAGGCTCGATGAGTTGGTGCGGATGGTGAGCGAATTGGTGGTCAACCGCTCGACATTTGAGCAATACCTGGCGAGCCTGGCACGTCACGCCGAAGAGCTGGATTTGAGTATCAGCCGCTTGCGGCGGATCGCCACCCGCCTCGAAACCGACTACGAAGTGAGCGCCTTGATTTCGGGACGACGGGTGGGAGCGGTTGCCGCGGGCAACGCCTGGGCCACCCCTACTGCGAGCGTGGAGTTCGACGAACTCGAGCTCGACCGCTACAGCGAATTCCATCTACTGTCGCGCGAGCTGAGCGAGACCGGGAGCGACATTGCTACGGTGGGCAACCAGCTCACCGGTTCGATCAGTGACTTTGAAGGTTACCTCACGCGCCTCGGACGGCTGACCAGCGAAGTCCAGGATCGGCTGATGCGCTTGCGCTTGGTGCCGCTCGCAACGCTCGCCAGCCGGCTCCACCGCGCCGTCCGGGTGACGGCCGACCAGCAGGGCAAGGCGGTAGATCTGCTGCTCGAAGGCCAGGAGGTCGAGCTCGACAAGACGGTGATCGAAGAAATCGCGGACCCCTTGCTCCACCTCCTGCGCAACGCCGTCGACCACGGAATCGAACCGCCCGCGTTGCGTCAGGTTTTGGGCAAACCCCAGCGCGGCCAGATCCGTTTGCGCGCGGACTACGAAGGCACCCAAGTGGTGATCCGGGTGAGCGACGATGGCACTGGCCTGGATATGGCGCGAATCCGGGGCACCGCAGTTGCCCGCGGCGACCTCAGCGAGAGCGAAGCTGCTGATTTGCGCGACGACGAAGTCGCAGCGCTCATCTTTTTGCCGGGGTTCAGCACCGCGAGCGAAGTGAGTGAGGTCTCGGGGCGGGGCGTCGGCCTGGATGTGGTCCTTGCGCAGCTGGTGCGCGGGCAAGGCACGACGTTCACCATTCGCTTGCCCATGACCTTGGCGATCACGCGTGTGCTGCTGGTCCGTGCGCACGGTGAGCGCCTGGCCGTTCCCCTGGCCAGCGTGGCGCAAATCCTGCGCATCGACCGGGAAGAAATCGAGTCGCTTGGTGCGGAGCCGGTGCTACGGCTAGGGGGCAAGGTCTATCCCGTGATCCGGCTGGGCGAAGCCCTGGGCTTGAAGCGTCCAGCGGATGAGACCGTGCGTCGGCTGCCGGTCTTGCTCCTCAACTTGGTCGATCAGCAAGTCGCCATGGTGGTCGAAGCCCTGGCCGAGGCCCGAGAAGTGGTGGTGAAACCGCTGGGCGCCTTGCTGCGCCGGGTCCACGGCATCACCGGCGCGACGTTGATGGGCGACGGCAGTGTGGTTTTGATCTTAAACCCCGCGGATTTGGTGCGGCCAGCACCCCGTCCCGAGCGCCGACTGCTCAAGAGCGTGCCCGAACGGGTGAGCCAGGCCCTCAACATCCTAGTGGTCGACGACTCGCTGTCGGTCCGCAATGTGTTGTCCAACCTGCTGCGCGGTCAGGGGATGAACCCGATTCAGGCCAAGGACGGGCTCGAGGCGCTCGAAACCATCCAGCACCTGGAGCGCCTTCCTGATGCGATCCTGCTCGACATCGAAATGCCGCGGATGGACGGCTATGAACTGACCGCCACCTTGCGCAGCTTGCCCAACACCCAGCAGCTCCCAATCATCATGCTCACCTCGCGGGCCGGCGACAAACACCGGCAACGGGCGTTCGATCTCGGTGCCACCGACTACTTGGTCAAGCCGTACCAGGACGACACCTTGCTCAGCGTGATTCGGCGCGTCGTCCGCGACCGACGGAGGGCGGGTCCTGAATGAGCGAGCGACTCCGGGTGCTGATCGCCGACGACTCGCCGTTCGTGTGCCGGCTGCTCAGCTCTTACCTGCAGTCCGTGCCCGATTTCGAGGTGGCTGGCACCGCGCTCGATGGGGCGCGGGCCATCGAGCGGGTCAAGAGCTTGCGCCCAGATGTCGTGACCCTCGACCTCGAGATGCCCGAAGTGGACGGCTTGACCGCGCTCGCCAGCATCATGGAGGAATGCCCGACCCCGGCCGTGATGATCAGCGGGGTCAGTGGTCGCGCGGCCACCATGACCCTGCAGGCGCTCGATCTTGGCGCGGTGGACTTCGTGCTCAAGTTCATGCCCGGGACCGCGCTCGACCCCGACAGTTTGCGCCAAGAGATCGTGAGCAAGGTGCGCGCAGCCGCCCAGATCCGGGTGGTCCGCAGGTTGAAGCAGCGGCCCAAACGTCCACAAATTGCAGACGCCGTGGGCGAACTTGCGGGATTCCATGGGCGCGCCAGCCTGCCGGTTGCAGTTCCGTCGACCTGGCCCGGTGAGGTCGTGGTGATCGGAGCTTCGACCGGCGGCCCTCTGACGTTGCGTGAGTTGCTCGGCCATCTGCCCGCGGACTTCCGGGCTGCGATCATCATTGTGCAGCACATGCCCCCGAGTTTCACTGGCGTCCTGGCCGCGCAGCTCGATCGCAACATCCCGTTGGAAGTGCGCGAGGCCGACGATGGGGATGCGCTCACGCCGGGAGTGGTCTTGGTCGCTCCTGGCGGCTATCACCTGCTGGTGCGCCCCGATGCCCGGGTCGAAGTGCGCCCCGGCCCTGAAGTCGGCGGCCATTGCCCCTCAATCGACGTCACCATGCAGTCCGTGGCCCAGGTTTTTGGCCCGCGGGCCCGCGGGGTCGTCTTGACCGGCATGGGTGCGGATGGCAGCTTGGGTTTGCTCGCCATTCACGCCAAAGGCGGGACAACCTACGCGCAAGATGCAGCGACCTGCGTGGTCAACGGCATGCCTCAGCGGGCGATCGAACGCGGGGTGGTCGACCACGTCGCCTCGCCCTGGGAAATCGCTCAACTGCTGATGCGTCCGCGGTTCCAAAATGACCCATCCAGCGCAACCAAATGACCAGAGGCTGCCTGAATGAAATTCGCTTGATCCGCTGCTTTGTCGGCAGCGAGAGCTACTGCCTGCGGATGTCCGAGGTCTTGAGCCTCGAACGGAGCGATCGGCTGCAGCGCAACCCGACACGCGGTGAACCCTTGGGCTGGCTGCTGGCAGACACCGGTGACGTCCCGGTTTTTGGGCTGGCCGAAATGCTGGGACGCCCTCACTCCACGACCCGGGGGCCGATTGTGGTCCTCCACGCGGGTTGGGCCCTGATGGTCGACCGCGTCTCGCGGGTGCTGGCCGTCCGCCCGGAAGACCTCCTGCCCATTCCGGCACTGAGTGGACCGCGCGCCCGGACGATTTTCCAGGGCTTCGTTCCCCTGGGCGCCGACCTGGTGCTGCTGCTGGCTCCCGACCGGCTGCGTCCCGACCAACTCCCGGACGAGACCTGGGCGACCGCGGTTCCCGCTCACGACTTGACCGAACCCGCGCCTGTTGTCGCCTGGTCCACCGCCGGCCACCCTGGGCAGCTGATGACTTTCACTCTCCCGGATCAGGGCAACGAACCTGGGCTGCGGCTGGGGCTTTCCGTTTCCCAAGTTCCCGCGGTCACAACCCCACTCCCCTGCATCCATCTACCCGCGGCCCCGCCTTGGTTGCTGGGAATTTCCGCTTGGCGTGGCCGCCCCTTGCCCGTGGTCGACCTAGCTCTTGCTTTGGGGCTTGGCGCCACGAGCTGGGGCGCCCCCAGTCGGTTGCTCATCGTCCGGGGTGCCCGCCGCGCCGAGATCTTGGGTTTTCCGGTTGCGCCAGCGGTGCAGCTGGAACAGCTCCCGCTGCCCGTTCGCACCCTCACGGCCGTCTTGCCCGTCGACCCTGCGCTCGTCTGCGCTGCGTTCGAGGTCCACGGAACGCCGCTTTTGATCCCTGACGTCGATCGCATCTTGAGCAACGGGTGACCCGCAGGCGGTGATCTGCAGGCGGTGATCCGCAGGCGGTGACCCGCAGGCGGTGATCCGCAGGCGGTGATCCGCAGGCGGTGACCCGCAGGCGGTCGCATTCTGGTTGGCCGCGGGATTCCTCGGCGCTCTCCTTAAATTCCATGTAGTCAGACCCGCTCCCTGTGGAATTTTTACATAGCAAATATGAGCATATTTCTATTAGTATTCGGTGAAGGGCCTGGAGATTGTCGCTAACCTCTGATTCTGAAAGAGGTTAGATCAGCAAGGCAAAGGTCCTTATTGATCTTGAAACTTGGCACCTTCTTTGCTGCAACAAGGGTAATGATCCGATCCATCAACAGAGAGAGGAAATTGTGATGAAAAAAGAGAAACACTCTGAATTAGAAACTGGACCAGAAACTGGATTGCAAAATCTAAGTCGGCGTAAGTTTTTGCGCGGTGCTGCGGTGGCTGCGGCAGCTGGGACCGTGGGCCTCGACTCCCTGGTGACGCACGTGCGCAGCGCTCGTGCTGCGGAGATCGGCCCTCTGATCGGCTCTGACCGGCTGAACGCGGCTTATCAGAAGCGCATCGACGCTGCGGATCGGATGTTCGCCGAAGGGATTCCCGTCCAGACCTGCAACAGTGACGAAGCGCTTTACCTCAACCGCATCGGCAACTACTCCAAGGGGCTGCAGCACAACAGCCTTGGGGAAGTCGATACCAGCGACTACAATGACTTGCTGACCGCCCTGACTTCGGGCGACCCTGCCGATTTCGAGCTCATCCCCTTGGCGGGCGCCCGCTTGCTGACCAACCCCCAATCAGGTCTTGCTTTTGACCCGGAAGGTAACGATGGCCACCAGTTCGCACTGCCTCCGGCTCCGGCTTTTGCCAGCGCGGAAGAAGCTGGCGAAATGGTGGAGCTGTACTGGATGGCCTTGCTGCGCGATACCCGCTTTACCAGCTACGACACCAACCCCTTGGTGCAGCGTGCGATCGATGACCTCAATGCCATGACGGATTTCCGCGGTCCCAAGCAGGGCGGCCTGGTCACCCGGCAGACGCTGTTTCGGGATAATCTGCCCGGCGCGCTCGACGGGCCTTACATCTCACAATTCATGCTCAAGGGAACGCCCTTTGGCGTGGAGTACGTGGAGCGCCGGATGCGCACCCTGGCCGCGGGTTCGGATCACATGACCAGCTTCAGCCATTGGCTTGCGGTGCAGAATGGCGATGTGGTCACCAGCCCGCACTACGATGCAACCCGACGCTACATCCGCAATGGCCGCGATTTGAGCGAGTGGGTGCATATTGATGTGTTGTTTCAAGCCTACTTCAACGCCTGCTTGATCCTCGGGACCCCGCCCGAGCCTGGCAACGCACCGACCGGCGGGGGGATCGGCTGCCCGGTCAACCCCGGCAACCCATACCTCAGCTCCACCACCCAAGCCGGCTTTGGCACCTGGGGGCCGCCGGGCTTCAAAGCCGTTTTGTGCGAAGTGGCGAGCCGCGCCCTTAAGGCAGTGTGGTTCCAGAAGTGGTTTGTCCACCGCCGCTTGCGCCCAGAAGCTTTTGCTGGTCGCGTCCATGTTCACTTGAAAGGGAACGCCACCTACCCGCTCCACGCTGACGTGCTCAACTCCGAAGCCGTGGACCGGGTCAAGGCGAAGAATCACACCTACTTGCTGCCCATGGCTTTCCCCGAAGGCTCGCCCACCCATCCTGCCTATGGGGCTGGCCATGCTACCGTCGCCGGCGCCTGCGTCACGATCCTCAAGGCGCTTTTCGACGAAAACTTCGTGGTTCCCGACCCGGTCGTGCCGACCAGCAATGGTCTCGGGCTCACCGCATATTCCGGGCCGCCGCTCACCGTGGGAGGCGAGCTCAACAAGCTAGCTTCAAACGTTGCCACCGGGCGCAATATCGCAGGCGTCCACTGGCGTAGTGACGCGGTCGAGTCGCTCAAGCTGGGCGAGCAAGTCGCGATCGCGATCCTCAAGGACCACAAGGCAGGGTTCAACGAAGGTGGCAGTTACACCTTCACCAAGTTTGACGGGACGCCGATCACGATCTGAGAGGTTCGGCTGGCACCGTTTTGGTAGCACCGCTTTTGGTAGCACTGTTTTGGTAGCACCGCTTTAGTACCGCATTGGAGCGACGGGGAGGGCAGGCACGGGGGCCTGCCCTCCCCGTTGCTCGACCGCCTGAACCAGATCCTGGAACAAATCCTTACACCGTGTCGCTGGACAAAGCTGGACCTGAATTGATGCCAGCTTGCTGAGCTGGCGGAGCTGCAGCCAAAGACGGTCGTGACGCCTGGCTGTTCCCTCTTTCCTGGGTGCAGCTACCGGCCTTCAGCAA
>CAZCOV010000360.1:0-6321 GCA_964499975.1 uncultured Thermoanaerobaculia bacterium | reverse complement strand
CGGGGTGTCGGGGTGTCGGGTAAGCCGCTCAGCTCCGCTGTTGCGACGTCGCATGAGTGCAGAGATCATCTCCGTTTCCCTTGAAAACACGGGAGTTAGACCCTTGCGAAAGGAGCTGCCACCGCTGCTGTCGCTTGCGCTATGATCCGCGGGACGCGGAGGCACTATGGATCGTGAAACCGGATGGCAAATTCTCTGTGAGCACGTCCAGGACCCGGGCCTGCGGCGGCACATGCTGGCGGTTGAAGCTACGATGCGCGCTTATGCTGAGCGGCTCGGGCAAGACCGCGAACGGTGGGGACTGGCTGGGCTGCTCCACGATTTCGACTGGGAGATCCACCCCACCCTCGAAGGACATCCAGCGCTGGGCGCGCCCATCCTCCGCGCGCGCGGAGTCGATGAAGAGATCGTCCAGGCGATTCTGGCGCACAACACCGCAGGTTCAGGCGTTGAGCGCAAGTCCGCGCTCGATTTTGCACTCCTCGCCTGCGACGAGATCACCGGCCTGGTCATCGCCGCAGCCCTGATCCGACCCAGCAAGGATGTGCGCGCGCTTTCCGTCCAGTCAGTGAAACGGAACTGGAAAGACAAGCTATTTGCCGCAGGGGTCGACCGCCAGCACGTGAGCGACGCGGTCGCGGATTTCAGCAAAGCCTGCTTTGCCGGCAAGCTCGAACTCTGGGAACACGTCGGCCACGTGCTTGCGGCCATGCAAGAGATCGCGGCTGAGCTCGAACTCGACGGACGGCTGGCGCGTACCTGATGCGCACCAGAGCCGCTCGCACGCCATTCGTCACTCAACTTGATCTCTGCGTCCGACCCCATCCAGCTGATGGGCATGCTATACTGGGCGCGTCATTAGTTGTTCGTTCAAGCATTGACTGCCAAGCATTGACCGCGGTCAGCGCACGACGACCTCCACGACGACCTCACAGTGACTTCACGGGACGCCCGCAGGTGGCTGCAACCGATGAATGGAGACGCTCTTGCGGCAAAGAATCCTCCTGGCTCCGATCCTGGTGACGCCGACCAAGCCGCTCACCCCCAGCCATCTCAAAGCCTTTATCTGGCTCGATACCATGTACAAGGCAACGGCGCTCATCCAGGACGTCCACTGCCTCTACAACCGCACCACTTACGACGTCACCTACCAGACCATCGCTTTTTGGGCCTACCTCGATGCTCACCTCCCCGACTGCGACTACAGCGCGCGCGATGAAACCTGGATCGGCGAGCGCTACGTCGAGTTTCACCGTTCGGGGGAAGCTTACCCATTGGCCGTGATCCAGCCCTACCGCGAACGGGTCGAAGCGGAAGGGTGGGTCCACCCGGCGAGTGCGCGCATCCTCGCGATCTGGAGCGAACACTACCGCTTGCTCAATTTGCACTTGGGAGAGCGCGAGTTCCGCCGGCCCTTCCAGCTCTCGCTCGCCGCCACCTTGGCCCGCCTCGCCGACGCAGATGTGCTGCTCGATCTGCGTCAACTGGGCGGTGCGGTCTTCCTCGATTTGACCCATCAGGGCTTGCCGCTGCGGCAGCTGATCGATGAGCATGGGCTCGACAATTACATCCTCTGCACCTTGCGCGAGGTCTTGCCGCAAATCCGTGACTTCGACTCGGTGGCTTTGCTCAATGACGAGGAGCTCAATTTAGATTATCTGTTGATCGAGCGCCTGCTCCAGCTGATTGATTGTCCGGTGGTGCGCATGAACCTCGGGCGGGTACCGCTTTCCGGCACGGTGCAGTCGAGCCGACATGGCGGATGGCAGGATTATACTTTTGACAAGATCATTCCCCCCTTGCTCGAAAAGTTCGAGTTGCCGGCAGTCCGTCTGGGCTTGCGTCTTTATTTCATCGCCGGGCTGGGGAAGTCGGCCAAACAGTCTTTCCGGCAGGATTTGCTCGATGAATTCATCGTCAAGGCGATGCGGATTCTCGACCAAACCGACGCTCCGAACCCGGCCTCAGAGTTCGCTTTTCTCCACGAACTGGCGGCGCAAAACCACGGCTACGTCGACCCTTATCGGTTGACCTCGGCTTTGCTGTCCAAACGTCGTCCGATCAATCCTCAAGATTTTTTAGCGGCGGTTTTTTTGTGAAGTAAGGACTGGCCAGCGATGATCTCTCAGGAATACTTAGCTGATCGGTTACGCCAACGCCTGCAGGCTGCGGGTTGTGTCAGCGCGCAAGCGGGAGACTGGGCGGCCATCGAAATCGAGCTGCAGCAGCGGACCCCTGAACTTTGTGGGTATTTGGTCCTCCGCGCTTTCGACCTCGAAACTTATTGCAAAACCACGCTGATGTTTTTGGCCCGGCAAACTCCTGACCGCCTCGAGCAATGGCAGAAAAGTTTTACTTGGACGGCGTTTCTCGCGGGCAACCCCCGGCATTTGTCTGCTTTCACCTTCGCAGCGGTCGCCCCAGGAGGCACCCTGGGATGGGCGCTTCTGGCGGACGCGCGAACGCGGACCCAACTCGAACGGCTGCTTAAGCGGCTCAAGACCGCTCAACCCGTAAATTTGCCCCCCAAGGTGCATCTTTCAGGCAGCGGGGAAGGCAGCCGGAAGGTGCGCATTTGCCTGGCAATTGCGGATTTACGGCTCGAAGAATATCTGGTCCATTTGAACCACCTGGTTTGCGAAGCTTTTATTGCGGGACAGCTCAGGGCAGAAGATGCGATCGAACTGGTTCACGTCGCGCGCATCGACGCCCTCGAGCACGAACCCGCTCAGCTGCGTATCCACCGCGATCCCACCCGCGAAAAAACCTTGCAACTCCAAGGCTACCTCGACGTTGTCCCTGCCGGAAAATAAAACAGGAAAACCATGATGAGTTCCACCGCGAACCCCGCTCCCGCGAACCCCGCTCCAAATTTGAACGCTGCTCCCCCTCAGGCACCGGGCAGTGCCTACCTTGAACGCGCGCTGGGGGCGCGGCAGCGCTTTTTGCTAAGTCTGGCCGAGCCTCAGGCGAACCAAGAGCGCGTATTGCGCGAAGCTTTGAGCCAAAACCGCGAGACGGCTTTTGCTCGCGAGCATGGGCTGGCGGAAGTCACGACGGCTGAGGAGTTCCGGCGGCGTGTGCCGATCCGCAACTATGACGGGTTTGCGCCGTGGATCGAACGGGCCGCAGCAGGGGAGTCCCAAGTTTTGACGGCGGAGGATCCACTGCTGTTTTTCAGCAGCAGCGGCAGCACGGGAACTCCCAAGAAAGTCCCGGTCACCCGCAGCTTTGCCGAGAAAGTCTATTTGCCGTTCGCTTACGCGGCGATCGGCAACACCGCGCTGTTTTGCCCCGAAGCGCTCGAACGCGACGATGCGACGCTCAACATGAAATGGGATCCCCCCACCCTCAAAACGCAGCGCACGGCTTCGGGGGCCGCCCACTTAGGGGCTAGCCAGGTCGACTTTGCGCGTTCGTTCGGCGATCAGATGGCGGTCGAACCGGGCACCCGCGCGCCGTGGGCCCTGATCCCGCCGGAAATCGAAGACGCGAGCGAGCGGATGTATTACCGGCTGCGCTTGGCGATCGAGAGCGATCTGCGCTCGGTGGCAGCGGTCAACCCTGCGCTGATCGCGGCGTTGCCGGTGCAGCTCGCCCAGTGGTCCGAGCGCTTGATCCGCGAACTGGCGGACGGGACGGTCTGCGGGATGACCGCGGTCTCTGGCTTGACCCGGACTCCCAACCCGGCGCGCGCCCAGGAACTCGCCCGGCTGCGCGACTATTTTGGCGTCCTCTTGCCGCACCATGTGTGGCCGCATCTGCGGCTGATCTATTGCTGGACCGCGGGGCTGGCCAAGACGTACTTGCCCCATTTGCGCGCCAGCTACGGCCCAGAGGTCATGGTCTTGCCCGCGCCGATCGCGGCTTCTGAAGGACCGCTGGGGGTGCCGATCGACCGCCATCCCACGGGCGGGCCGCTGGTTGTGGGTTCGGTGTTTTACGAGTTCATCCCAGCGGAAGCCGACATCACCCCGCAAGCGTCTACCCTGCTGTTCGACGAGCTCGCGGTGGGGTGCGACTACCACGCCATCATCACCCATATCGGCGGTCTGTACCGTTATTCCTTGGGGGATGTCGTGCGCGTGGTCGACTGCGTCCAGGGCGTACCGCGGGTCGAGTATGCCGGGCGCAACCAACACCTCGCGCTGGCTGGCGAGCGCCTGCGCGAGGCGCAAGTGGTCGACGCAGTGCGCGCAGCGCTGGCCACTCAAGGGCTCGCGATCCGCAACTTCACTTGCCGTCCGGTGACTGAGCCGGCGCACTACCGCTTCCTGTTCGCGGCTACTTCGCCTTGGCGGTTCGAGGAGTGTGCGGCGCTTGCGCGCTCTCTCGATGCGCAGCTGCAAGCGTCGAGCCCGGGTTACCGCGAAGCTCGTTCCCGCGACCAGCTCGGGTCAGTCGTCGTGCGAGTAGCGGCTGCGGGCGCTTTTGACCGTCACTTCGCGCACCAGGTCGCGGTCGGGATTCGTCCCAACCAGATCAAAGACCGGGTTTTTCAACTGAACGATGAAGCTTGGTCGATGCTCAGCGCAGAGAGTCCGGTCGGCTCCGACGGGCCTCCGTCTTGACGACCTGTTTTGCGCCAAAATTAGATAAAAATTGAATCTTTGAGACCTATTCCCCAAAATGGTTGAAGGGCGTAGGGTGGATCCATGGGGTTGGTCGTGCGCCAACCCTGGGCCGCGACGCGCCCCCGGCCGTCCCTGAGACACGACGGGATTTCCCAGCGCTTCGCGTAGTTTCTGGCGAAACAGGGTGCGAAACCACCCGCCCGCTAGACGTGAGAACCCTTTCTAGTTGACGGATCTTTTCTCCGGAGACGAGCTCCCGACTCAAGCCGACCACGGCAAGAGGGCTGACGATATGGTGGCTTTTCTGACGGACCTGGCAGAAGACTGCGTCCCCCGCCGCGGAAGCGCAGAGCGGGACGCCCTGACGACGTCGCAGCACCTGCATCTTGCGGAGCAAGATCTTGCTTACTGGCAGGCGCAGCTGCGCGGAGACTGGGGTGAGCCGCTCGCCCTGCCCGCAGATCGGCCGCGTCCACCGGTGCTTTCCGGACAGCTCAGCACTTGTGACGTGACCCTGGCCGGAGACCTGCTCAGCCGTTTGCACCGGCTGGCTGCCTTGCCAGTTGCGCTGCTCGCGGGCTGGGCGGTGCTCCTCGCTCGCCACACCGGGCGATTTGACCTGGTCTTGGGGGTCACCGTGGCTCCGGCCTCCCGGCAAGACGGGGTCTGCGATGAAGTGGCTGGCACCTTGCCCCTCCGCACCTTGCCGCTCTGCCTCGACCTGCGCGGCACCCCGACGTTTGCTGAGCTACTGGCGCGGACCGCCCAGCTGTTGCAGCAGGGTATGGCCCACCGGCGAGTGACGTTGGGGCAGCTGCTCGAACTCGCGCCCAGCCAAAGCCCCAGCCATGCCCCCCTGTTCCAGATCACTTTTTCCTATGGACTCGCCGCAGGGCAAGACCTGGAACCGTCCGCGGACCGCCTGCAGCGGGCTGAGCAAGACCTGCGCTTAGAACTGGACGCCTGGGCTGGCGAGGGAGCGGGCTTGACGGGCCGGCTGTACTACCGCACGGACCTCTTTGCGGCAGCCACGGTTCAGCAGCTAGCGGAACGCTATACCGTCCTCCTTCTAAGCTGCGCCGAGAACCTCACCCAGCGCTGGTTTGAGCTGACCCTGTTGCCCCCAGCGGAGCAGCGGCAGCTGCAGCGCGAGCTCGACGCTGTGGGTGCGGGGGAAGCCATCACCACCACGCTCCCCGCAAGTTTTCAGCAACAAGCCAGGGCAACCCCGGACGGGGTAGCGTTGGTGTTGCCCACGGCCGAAGGGGAGGCCCGGCTGAGCTACCGCGAACTCGCGGCGCGAGCGCACGCCGTGGCATCCGCCCTGCGGTCCGCGGGAGTGGGACCGGAGGTGCGGGTCGGGGTGTGCGCCGGCCGGACGTTGGAGATGGTGAGTGCCCTGCTCGGCGTGCTTGCGGCCGGCGGCGCTTATGTGGCGCTCGACCCGGCTTATCCCACAGAACGCCTGGCCCTGATCTTGGAGGATGCGCAAACCGGGTCGCGGGTGCGGGTCCTGCTCAGTGAACCTCGGGCTTTGCCTCGGCTGCCGGCCGACATCCTGGCGCGCTCAGCGGTCCGCGGGCTGGACGGCGCCGCCCTGGCAGGGGTTGGGGCGGAGGGTGCCAGCCAACCTCACGCTGCTGCGTTGCCTGCGCTTAGGGTCGACGCAGAAATATATTCACATTTATGGCGCCAAGATTGGGGCCAGATGCGGCCGATCGTCGGGCGCAAAACCGCAGGACTAGCA
>CAZCOV010000359.1:0-6338 GCA_964499975.1 uncultured Thermoanaerobaculia bacterium | reverse complement strand
CAGCTGTTGTCCTTCAGCTGTTGTCCTTCAGCTGTTGTCCTCATCTTGGTGTCGCTCGGCATCGCCGTCAGCGACCTTTCATGAGTGTAGAACACTAAATAAACGCTGTCAATTCCCAACTTGATTGAATTTAGCTCACATTTGCCGTTTATGCTAAATAGATGAGATTAAAAGATAATTTAATGGCAAATAGCCTGGTTTTGTTGGCTTAAATGGCCGCATTAGCCACAGATTGACGAAGATTTGATGCTGGAAATATCAGTCGACGCGGATGAAGAAAGGCCGGAGTTGACCCCAAAATAAAATCTTAGTGCATAAGACTAAGATCATGGACGAGGTAGGTTCAAAGGGGGAGCCTTGCGGCAGAGGACTGCAGTGCGCGGAATGCCGCTCAAGTCGCGGACGAACTCGATCAGTGCGAACTGCCCGGTAGCTGCAACGGTCTGCTCCAGCCACTCGCTCTGGTCGTAACCGATCTCAAAAACGAGGTGTTTACCAGGTGCCAGCCGCCTGGCCTGAGCCAACAGCTGACGCAGGACTCCTCGCCCGTTTTCGGGGGCGAAGAGTGCCAGCCGCGGTTCGAAGTTGAGCTCCGGTGACAGCTGGGCCGCTTCCTCTGGGTTGACGTAAGGAGGATTGCTGACCACCAAATCGAACTTATCGAGCGAAAGCGGGTGGGTGAGATCAGCCTGAACCAGACGAACCCGGTCGCTGACTTGATGGCGACGGCAGTTTGCTTGCGCTACTTGCAGGGCTGCGAGGGAAAGATCCGCAGCCACAACCCGCGCCCCAGGCAGTTCGAGGGCGAGGGTGATGGCGATACACCCCGAGCCGGTTCCCAGATCGAGGATGCGCGGCACCTGCGGCAATTGCAAGTCCAAACACCGAGCGATCAGGTGCTCGGTCTCCGGACGCGGGATCAAGACGCGAGAATCGACGCTAAAAGGACGACCATAGAATTCCTTGCCCCCAAACAAGTAGGCGACGGGCTCCCCAGCAAGCCGTCGCGTGAGCAGCGCGGCAAAGCAAGCGCTCGCTTGGGCGGGCACGCGGTCCTGATCGTGAGTGAGCAGCCGGGCTTCGCTCCAGCCGAGCACATGGCAGAGCAGCAGCCCAGCTTCGCGCAACGACGGACGGAAAGGCGCGCTGGCCAGGCGCTGCCGGGCTGCCATCAGCAGCTGCGAGACGGTGGGCAACTCGTCCGGCTGCTGAGCGGGGGCCAAATCCTCAGGGGAGTTCATGGTTTTATGGGTTGGCCAGCTGCAGCTCACTGTCCGCGTTCGATGGCTCGACGGGCGATCCGGTCGATCAACCCAGGCGCGATCAGCTTGAGCCACATCCCAAGTCTGCCGCGCCGCGACATCACCAACTCGCGTCGGCGTTGGGCAGCCCCTTGCACGATCTGGCGAGCGCAGACCGCAGCGGTCATCACTTTGCTTTCTTGCACATGGCTGACGCCTACCGCTCGCCCATCTGGGCCCAGAGCCTGCTCGCGCACGCCAGTCGCCACGAAATCGGGGTAGGCCATGGTCACGGTGACTCCGCAAGCTTGCAGCTCGATGCGCAAGCTATCGAAAAAGCCGGCCATCGCATGCTTGCTAGCCGCATAGCCGCTGCGGGTGGGAACCCCGGTCTTGGCGGTCAGGCTGGCGACCCCGACGATCCGTCCCCGGCTCTTCTTGAGGTGGGGCAGCGCATGGTAGGTGCAATAGACGCTGCCCAGGTAATTGACCCGCAGGATCTGTTCGAACGGCGCCAGCGTGGTCATCGCATCAAAACGCGCCCACATGGTGATCCCAGCGTTGTTGATCAGGGTGTCGATCCGACCATACTCGCCCACCGTGCGCTCGATCAGGGCCCGGCACTGGTCTTCCGAGGTCACATCCGTGGCCAGGGGCATGGCCCGCGCACCGCGCGCACGGCACTCTTCCGCCAACTGTTCTAGCGGCTGGCACCGGCGCGCGGCCAGCGCCAGCCAGGCACCTTGGCTCGCGAGCTCGAGCGCCATCTCCCGCCCGATGCCGCTCGAAGCGCCGGTGAGCACGACGACATTGTCGCGGAAGGCGTGGTCCGGCAGGGCGCGGTCGTGTAGGTCGGGTGGAGCCATGGTCGTAGGGACGAAGCGCAATTGCGGCTAGCGCTCGATCCAGTAGTTGGGAGCTTCTTTGGTGATCGTCACGTCGTGGGCGTGGCTTTCGCGCAGTCCCGCAGCTGAAATCTGCACGAACTCAGCCCGCAGGCGCAGTTCCCCGATGGTGGCACAGCCGGCCAAACCCATGCCCGAACGCAGCCCGCCGGTCAGCTGCCCGATCATCTGGTGGACGCTACCTTTGTAGGGCACCATCCCTTCGATCCCTTCGGGCACCAGCTTGGCGAGGTCCCGCTCTTCGCCTGGTAGAGCCTCACCTTGGAAATAGCGGTCTGCACTGCCCTTGGCCATCGCCGCGAGCGAACCCATGCCGCGATAAGCCTTGAAGCTACGCCCTTGATAAAGGATGGTTTCGCCGGGACTCTCTTCGGTGCCGGCAAACAGAGAGCCGATCATCACCGCATGGGCCCCCGCAGCAATCGCCTTGGTGATGTCACCGGAAAACTTGACCCCACCATCGGCAATCGTGGGAATGCCAACCTCGCGGGTGGCACTGACGCAATCCGCAATCGCAGTGATCTGGGGAAGGCCAGCTCCGGTCACCACGCGGGTCGTGCAGATGCTGCCCGGACCGATCCCGACTTTGACTCCGTCCACCCCGCGCGCGACCAAATCGCGAGCACCCGCAGCCGTAGCGACATTGCCAGCCACCAGCTTCACTTCGGGGAAACGTTCGCGCAAGGCCGCGACCGCAGCGAGCACCCCGCGGCTGTGGGCGTGGGAGGAGTCGACCACCAACACGTCGACCCGTGCGTCGATCAGCGCCTGCGCGCGGTCGAGGTCGCTCGCGCTGGTGCCCACCGCAGCTCCTACCCGCAAGCGGCCGAGTTCATCTTTGCAGGCATTGGGATATTTGGTCATCTTCTGGATGTCCTTGACCGTGATCAGACCCTTCAAGTTGCCCGCCGCATCGACCACCAGCAGCTTCTCGATGCGATGGCGGTGCAGCATGGCTTTGGCTTCGTCCAAGGTCGTCCCCGGCGGGACGGTGACCAGGTTCTCCTTGGTCATCAACTCGCTCACCTTGCGGTCGAGCCGGGTTTCAAAGCGCAGGTCGCGGTTGGTCAAGATCCCCACCAGATGTCCCTCGTCGTCGGTGACAGGCACGCCCGAGATCTTGTAGCGCGACATCAGCGCGAGGGCCTCTTGGATGTTGCTCTGCGGCCGAATCGTCACCGGATCGACGATCATGCCGGCCTCACTGCGCTTCACCTTGTCGACCTCTTCGGCTTGCTGTTCGATCGAGAGGTTCTTGTGGATCACCCCCATCCCCCCTTCCTGCGCGATGGCGATCGCCAGGGCCGACTCCGACACGGTATCCATGGCCGCCGAAAGCAGGGGAATGTTGAGAGAAATGCCGCGGCAAATCTCGGTCTTGAGTTCGACCTGGTTGGGATGAACCGTGGACAGACCAGGGACGACCAGCACGTCGTCGAAAGTCAGAGCCAAGCGAGGCGCTTCACGTAACATCAGGGTTCTCCAGCGAGAAGTTCTCTAGCGAGGGGCTCCAGCGAGCAGGGAGTTGCGGGAGCGCAGGTCATCGGCAGGACAAGAATATCATCCCCGAAAAGAATGAATCACACGAATAAACTTCTGCCGTGGCGGGTAAGGAACCGCGGTAATATGGAGACCCGCTGGAGACCCGCCCGCGGCCGTCCGGTGCGGGCCTTGGAGGGTGGCAAGGAGGTTAGGAAATGGAAACCCTGCTCAGTCTCGCGATCGGTATTGGTTTGAGCGCTGCCTGCGGCTTCCGCGTTTTCGTCCCCTTGCTCGCGATGAGCATCGCTGCCCACACCGGCCACTTGAATTTGGCGGGGAGCTTCGCGTGGATCGGCTCGACCCCGGCGATGATCGCGCTGAGCGCGGCGACTGCCCTTGAAATCGGGGCTTACTACATCCCCTTCCTGGACAACTTGCTAGACACCGTGGCTACCCCGAGCGCGATCGTCGCCGGGATCATCGCCACGGCAGCCCAAGTCACCGACCTCGATCCCCTGCTCGGTTGGAGCGCGGCCATCATCGCTGGCGGTGGGGCGGCGGCCTTGACCCAAGGACTGACCACGGTGACCCGCCAGGTGTCGGCGCTGACCACGGCAGGACTCGGCAACCCGATCGTGGCCACGCTCGAAATCGGCGCGGCCGTGGTGCTCACCCTGTTCGCGATCCTGCTGCCGTTTGCTGCGGTCATCGCCTTGCTCGCCCTCCTCTACGTGGCTGCAAAAAAGCTGTTCTTGCGCCCGGCAACTGCCAAGCCCACGGCTTGAGGGCAGTTCTTGACCGGATCTGGCCTTGCGCCGGAGGACAGCACCGGGCTATGTTGAGAGCACATGGATCGCGTGGCCCCTGATCTGTTGGCAGAGACCGGTGAGCGCAGCCCCATTGCGCTCCCTTTCCGCTATCTGCTGGCCGATTTGTACTTGATCGGCCCGATCCTGGGCAAACCCGGTGGCTTTGGGATCACTTACTTGGGTTGGGAGACGGCGCTCGAACGGCCGGTGGCGATCAAAGAATACCTGCCGCGAGACTTGGTCGGGCGGGGGCAAGATCGGGTCTCGATCGTTCCGCACTCCGAGGGCGACCGCTCCCACTTCTCCTTTGGCCTCGAACGGTTCCTCTCCGAAGCTCGCACCCTGGCTGGCCTGAACCATCCGAACGTGGTCCGGGTGTACCATTTCTTTGCGGCCAATGGTACCGCCTATCTGGTGATGGAGTACCACCGCGGAGCCTCTCTCGCTGAAGTGATCGAACGCCGGGGCAAGTCTTTGCCCTGGACCAGCGCCGTCGAGATCTGCCGGGCCATGCTCGCTGGCTTACAGGCCACCCATGAGCAAGGCGTGCTCCACTGCGACATCAAGCCCCACAACGTCTACCTGACGACCAGCGGCCGCGTGATCTTGCTCGACTATGGTGCCGCCCGCCTCGCGGTGAGCGAACGAACGCAAACGTTATCGCGGGTCATGACCCCGGGCTACGCGGCTTACGAGATGTACCTCGAGCATGGGTCGCTCGGTCCTTGGACCGACGTTTACGCTTGCGCCGCGACGCTGATCCAGATGTTGACCGGCAAACGGCCGCCGCTTGCCACTGAGCGGCTGCTGCGCGATCAGTTCACTCCCCCACTGCTCGAGTCCGCACCTTGGGGCGTCGAACTTCAGACCGCCCTAAGGCGCGCCCTGGCGATTGACCCAGCCGAGCGCACCCCGACGGCGCAGGCATTTGCCAGCGAACTGCGCCAGGTCCTGACCCTGGCGGGCGAAGCCGTGCCCGGACCTAGCCTGGTCGGACCTCGCCTGGCCGACTTGCAGGACCTGACACATTCCTCCTCACCGGGTGCGGCCTTGCCCTTGCCGGGCACGTCCTCACCCAATGCCGACGCAACGCTCTCCTGGACCCCTCCTTCCTGGGTACCGTCCGCCACCCGCACGGGCAACGCTGTACCTGCGGCTGGCATGGCGGGAACCACCCAGCCGGGCCCACGCTGGTGGCCCCGATGGCTGCTCAGCGCGCTCGGTTTGAGCCTGGCGCTCTGGGTTGGCCTGATCCTGACTTCCCAACCCAAACCGCCGGAAATCGAGGCCCTGGCTCAGGGCAGCACGATTCAGTCGGCAGCGGCACCAGCGACCGTGCTCGGTCCACCGCCGCCCACTCCCCCGCCAGCAGAAGCGCTGCCTCGCGGGATCGCCTGGATTGATGCTGCGCCTTGGGCTCGCGTCGTCCGCCTGGAGGACGCAGCAGGTCAGCTGGTTTCGACCGCGGAATGCGCCACGCCTTGCCAGCTCGAGCTACCCCTTGGACGCTTTCGCGTTACCTTGGAGCGGGAACGGTCCAGCGGGAATGGCCAGCCGCAAAGCGTCGAACGCCAAGTCCTCGACCTCGAAGTTCAAGCCTCTGTGCGCGCAGCGCACCTAGTCCGTTTCGCCCAGGTTGATCCTCAAGAGTATTTTCTGACCACGGGATGGTGACGCAGCCATGCAGCCAACCAAGCACCGAAGGATTTGCAGTTTGGGGTTTTGCGGGATGCTCCTCAGTGGATCGCTAGCCTTGGCGGCGACTGGCTACAGCAGCTATGAAAAGGGGCTCAAGGCCGTGCGCTTTGAACGGTGGGACGAGGCGGTTCGGTGGCTGCGCCAGGCTATTGCCGAGAATCCCCAAGAAACCGAGCGACCGGTCACCCGCCCTTATGGCATGC
>CAZCOV010000358.1:0-6349 GCA_964499975.1 uncultured Thermoanaerobaculia bacterium | reverse complement strand
TGGACGACGGGCTTGCGGCGAGTGTCCCTGGCTGCGGCGATTCTGCTCGCTTGCCCCAGCTGGGCGCTGGTCCGCAGCGACGGCATCCATGGGGTGGGTGTGGACTTTGCGTGGCGATGGTCAGAGACCGCGGAAGAAAAGCTGCTCGCCCAAGCTCAGGCAGACCCGACCGCCAGCTCAGCAGCCACGGTCGCAGACCGCGGAGCTAGCTGGACGGGCTTTCGCGGACCCCAGCGCAACGGCCTCGTCCCGGGCGTGCGGATCCAGACGGACTGGTCGGCGGCGCCGCCGGCCGAGATGTGGCGCCGTCCGGTCGGACCGGGTTGGTCGTCTTTTGCGGTGCGCGGCGATTTCTTCTACACCCAAGAACAGCGCGGCGAGGACGAGGTGGTGGCTTGCTACCGGGTGAGCTCTGGCGAGCCGGTGTGGGTACACCGCGATGCCGCCCGGTTTTGGGAAGCGAATGCGGGGGCAGGACCCCGCGGCACACCGACTCTGAGCGGCGACCGGGTGATCGCTTTGGGCGCGACCGGAATCCTCAACGCGCTCGATGCTTTCAGCGGCACGGTCTTGTGGTCGCGCAATGCCGCGGCTGAACTCCAAGCCAAGACCCCAGTTTGGGGTTTTTCCAGCTCGCCGTGGGTGGTCGATGACCAGGTGATCGTCGCGTTTTCCGGCCGCCTCGCAGCTTATGACCTCAGCACCGGAGAGCCCCGCTGGTCGGGTGCTTCGGGTGGCACCAGCTACAGCTCACCCCAGCAAGTGACCCTGGGCGGGATCCCGCAGATCCTGCTTCTGAGCAAAGCCGGGGTGAGCAGCGTCAACCCCGCGGACGGCAAGCTGCTGTGGGAGCATGCGTGGCCGGGTTACCCGATCGTGCAGCCCGCCGTGACCGCGGACGGGGATGTTTTGATCGCGGCCAACGAAAGCAGCGGCATTCGCCGGCTTGCGGTTGCGCCCACCGCAGGGGGTGGCTGGACTGTGGAAGAGCGGTGGACGTCGATCGGACTCAAGCCTTACTTCAATGATTTTGTGGTGCATGCTGGCCATGCCTTTGGTTTTGACGGCAGCATCCTCGCGTGTATCGACCTTGAAGACGGCAAACGCAAGTGGAAAGGCGGGCGCTACGGCAACGGCCAGCTGGTGTTGTTGCCCGATCAGGACTTGCTGCTGGTGCTCTCCGAACAGGGCGAGTTGGTGGCGATCCAGGCGACCCCCGAGCGCTTCACCGAGGTCGCGCGCTTCCAGGCGATTACCGGCAAGACGTGGAACCATCCAGTGCTGGTCGGCGATGTCTTGCTGGTGCGCAACGACCAGGAAATGGCCGCTTTCCGTCTGGCTTTGGCCGGCGCCTGACCGGGTGTTCGCGGTCGGCTTCAATCGAGCGGGCTTGCGCGCGGCAAGCGGAGCCGCGCCACGCAACCCGTGCGGTCGGATCGGTTGGCGAGCACCAGCGTGCCGCCATGGGCTTCGGCGATTTGCCGGCTGAGCACCAGGCCAATGCCGGTGCCGCCAGGTTTGGTGGTGAAAAAAGGCACGAAGAGGTTAGCGGTGTTGGCCAAGCCCGGCCCCTCGTCTTGGACTTCCAGCTCGAGCGCTAGGGCGTGGACTTGCCAGGAAACCGCGACTTGACCGCGGGTTTCGAGGCTGGCTTCGACCGCGTTTTTGACCAAGTTGATCAACAACTGCTCGAGTTGGTCTGGGTCGGCGTGGACGGTGATTTCCGGGCTTGGCAGCACCTGCACTGCGAGGCGATTTTCGAACGCGGCCACCCGCGCCACCAAGGGCCGCAAGGGGGTGGGCGTGAGGTGGGGAGCGGGCAGCCGCGCCAGGCGGGAGTAGCCTGCGACAAAGCGATTGAGCGCTTCGGCGCGCTCGCCGATCAGCAAAAGCGCCCGTTCAGCATCGGCGCGCCAGCCGTCGTAAAGCTGCTCGCGGCGGAGCAATCCGAGCAGGGTGCCAGCCGTGGATTTGATCGGGGCCAAAGAGTTGTTGAGTTCATGCCCGAGCACCCGAATCAAGCGCTGCCAGGCCAGCCGCTCTTCGTCGCGCAGGGCCTGGCTCAAGTCGCTCAAAACCAGCAAGTGGTGGGGTAGTCCAGCCGCGCGGAAGCTGCTGTGACGGCACAGCCAGCGGCCGAACTGACCGGGGAAAGCGCGTTCGAAGGTGTGGATCGCGGGTCCGTCAAGGGCAGGGGCGAGCCCGAGTTCAGCCGCGTCCTGGCCCAGCAGACGGGGAGCGGGCTGGGCCAGGAGGCGCTCGCCAGCCCGATTGACCAGGCGCAGCCGGCGTTGTTCGTCGAAAGTGAAGACCGCAAGGTCGATCTCGGCGATCACGGTCTGCAGCAACTTGGCCGCGTCGACTGCGGCAAAGCGCTGATCGCGCAAGATCTCGCCCAGCGCATTGACCTCGACCATGACCTCGCCGAGCGCGTCCGGGGTTGACGGCTGGCGGCCGCGGATCGAGTAATCCCCTTCGCGCAGGGCCTCGAGCAGGTTGGCCAGGGTCTGGAGCGGCGCGATGGTGCGGGTGCGGACCGCCAAAGCACAGCCCCACCAGATCCCAACGATCAGCAGACCCAGGGTCCACCCGGTCTTGGCGCTGGTATCCCCGGTGATCAGCAAAACGAGCGCGACCAGCGAGCCGGGCAAGCCGGCGGAGAGCGCCAAAAGGAAAATGCGACGTTCGTGCGCCACTGGGATTCTCGCAGTTTAGCCCAGAAAGCCCAGCGCCGCCGGAGGCTGTGGCAAGAGGTCGTCGATTTTTCGCGCCAGGTCAGCCGCCGCAAAGGGTTTGGCGAGGAAGTCGACCCGGTTCTGGCTGACCCGGTTTGAGTTCAGGTCATGGCGCAAGGAGATCTGATCGGTGTAGCCGGAAATGAACAAGCAGGGGATTTCGGGACGTTGTGCTTGCAGCCGATCCACCAGCTCTTTGCCCGTCATGTCGGGCATGACCACGTCTGTGATCAAGAGGTCGGTGGGTGCTTGCTCAGCGAGCAGCCACTGCAAAGCCTGGTGACCGTCCTTTGCCTCGCGCACTTGGTGGCCCAAGGCAGTGAGCAGGTCCACGGTGGCGGTGCGCATGGCCGGGTTGTCCTCGACCAGCACGATTTGGATCGAGCGCGCAGGCTGGGCATTGCCAGGGACGGCGTCTGCAGGGGTTGGGATGGTAGTTCTCGGCTCAGCGCTGGCCGCAACAGCGGCTTGACCGTTTGCGGCCTTGGCGGTGTCACTGGCGGCGGGAAAGGCGATGCGGAACGTCGTGCCTTGCCCGAGCGCGCTCTCGACTTCGATCGAGCCGTGGTTTTGCTGCACGATCCCATAGACCGTCGAGAGTCCGAGCCCGCTGCGCTCGTGCCGGTCCTTGGTGCTGAAAAACGGTTCGAAGATCTGGTCTTGGACTTCGGGCGGGATGCCGCAGCCGCTGTCGCGGACGGTCAGCCGGGCATGGCGTCCGGAGGCGGTGTGGGTGAGGTTGTCGGTGATGATGGCGAGGGTGCCGCCTTGCGGCATGGCGTCGCGCGCATTGACCACCAGGTTGAGCAGGACTTGTTCGAGCTGGGAAGGGTCCATGGTGATCGGCCACAGGGCGTGGTCCAGCTGGGTTTCTAGGTGGATGGCCTCGCCGATCAGGTGCTGAATCATGCCCGAAAGCCCGCGGACCACCTGGTTCAAGTCCACTACTTGCGGGGCGATCGGCTGGCGGCGGCTGAAAGCCAGCAGCTGTTGGACCAGCGCGGAGATGCTCTCGGTGGTGGCGATCGCGCCGTCCATCCGGGCGGCCAATGCCTGGCCGCTCTCCCCTTTGAGCTTGGCGATCTCACAATAACCGCGGATGGCACCCAGGAAGTTGTTGATATCGTGAGCAATACCACCCGCGAGACGTCCCACTGCTTCCATTTTCTGGGCCTTCCGCAGTTCGGCTTCGCGCGTGCGCAGCGCGATTTCCGTGCGGCGCCGCCGCTGCTCGCGGCTCCACAGCCCGGCCACAGCCAGCCCCACCAAGACCAGCCAGACGGCCACGATCGTGGCCAGACGAACCCCCGCCTGGCTTTGTTGGTGGCGCCAGCGCGCCTTGAGCTGCTGTCGCAGGTCGGCACAAGCGTCCAGCAGCTGATGGAACAACTGGTCATACGCTTGATCGACCACGGTCCCGGCTTGGTCGCCGTGGGAGACGCGCTCGACCGCAGCGTGTTTGAGCTCGGCCATTCGCGCTTCCAGCTGGATCGCGCGCTGGCGCAGCTCCGGGTCGTGCAAAGGGGCCAGCGCAGGGCCTCCGGGCTCGAGCTCACCGCCGCGCAAGAGCAACAAGATCAGGCCGATCGCGTGATCGAGATCTGCCAGCGCGGCCGGGACGTCGATCGACGGATCACCGCTCAAATACTCTTCGAGCCAGATGTGCGAGATCGCGGTCCGGGTCTCAACCTGGCTGAGCGCGTGGTCGCGCAGGAAGGCCTGGACGGTCTGCTCACTGCTCGCCTGATCCGACCAGACCAGGACGCCGACCGAGAGCAAGCCGAAGAGCAACACCACGACCGGCGTCGCATACCAGCTGGCTGCCAGCGCGCGCAGCGATTCGCGCAGCTGGGGCGTTCGGGGCAAAATCCGCGTTGCCATCGCTTGCTTTTCCCCCGACGAGTCGCCAGCTCCCAAGCGGCTCACTCACCCTGCCCGGCTGCACGGGTGCTGCGCAGCACATAGCCAGCCCCCCGGACGGTGTGCAGCAAGCGCTCTGTCCGCTGACCATCGATTTTTTTGCGCAAGCGATGGATGTTGACGTCGACCACGTTGGCCAGGGAGTCAAAAGCGGAGTCCCACACGTGCTCCTCGATCTCACCCCGGCTCACGACCCGATCCTTGTTGGCCAAGAGATATTCGAGCAACGCGAATTCCTTGGCCGACAACACCACCGGCTGACCGCCGACGGTCACTTCTTGGCGGGAGCGATCGAGTTGCAGGTCATCGGCGGTGAGCACCAGCTGGAGCGATTTTTCGCGCCGACGGAGCAGGCTGCGCACCCGTGCCAAGAGCTCAGGAAAGGAAAAAGGCTTGGTCAAGTAGTCGTCTGCGCCAGTGTCGAGTCCGCCCACCCGGTCTTCGATCGCTCCGCGGCCAGTCAGCATCAGGATCGGCAAGGTCAGGCCGTCCTGCCGCCAGCGGCGGAGCAGCTCGATACCACTGGGTGCGGGAATTTTCCAGTCGAGGACGATCAGGTCGTAATCATTGAACGCGACCAGCTCGGCCGCGGTCGCGCCATCCTGCGCGAGGTCGACGGCATAGTGCTCATCGCGCAGCACTTCAGCGATCAGTGCTGCCATCCGCGGATCGTCTTCGACCACCAGGATCCTCATTTTGCGGACGGTCCTTTGCTGTGCGTGGCGCCTTTTGCGGATTTGCGCGGGCCCTGCGTCTTCTGCCGCCGACTGGGGTGCGCGAGACATCTACGCGATCCTTGCGCTGAGCCCTCCAAGCTCCAGGATCGGCTCATTTTAGCGCAGAAAAGACTGCGCGGGGCTGGCGGTCGGTCCGAATCCAGCCGCGCAAAGAGTTGATGAGGAAGACTTCTTCTGCCGCAGCGAATGCGTTCAGCGGCAGGACGGCTTCGCGCAAACGGCCGCGCGCTAGGAGTTCGGCGCGGTAGGTGCCCGCGAGCAGGCCACAGGACGTTCTTGGGGTGAGCCAGGCGCCGTCGAGTTTGAGCACTAGGTTGGCGCGGGTGGCTTCGGTCAGTTCCTGCCGTTCATTCCACAAGATCACGTCGTCGAGCTCGGGTTGCCGCGCCAGCGCCGCAGCGTAGACCTGACGCAGAGTGGTCTTGTGGAAGAGCAAGGGGTTTTGGCTGCTCACCGGCTGTACGTCGAGGCCCACGCGCCAGCAAGGGCGACCCGCGCAAGGCCAAGGCTCGGTGCAGAGGTTGACTTGACCCTGACGATCGACTTCCAAGCGAACGCGCTGACGCAAAACCGGCTCAGCCGCAGCAAATTGGCGCGCTGCGGCCTCCAGGTGAGCTGTGACCTCCTGCGTCCGCAAGTCGAAGCCGAAGTGGGCGGCAGAAGCGCGGAGCCGCTCCAGGTGGCGGGCGAGCAGGAAAAACCCGCTGCGTGGGCGCCACAAGAGCGTGGTGAACAGCTTGAAGGGAGGTTGGGGAGTGGTCACGACCAGGGCTTTGGTCTGACATTCTGCGTACTCGGCAGCCGGGTCTGAATCCCAGACAATGCCGCTGCCAGTGCCATAAACCGCTTGCCCGGTGGCGCGGTCGAGGGTGAGCGTGCGGATGGCGACGTTGAACTGCGCTTGCCGGTGGGGAGCCCATTGCCATGGAAGCAAGCATCCAGCCGAGCGTGTCGAGC
>CAZCOV010000357.1:0-6390 GCA_964499975.1 uncultured Thermoanaerobaculia bacterium | reverse complement strand
ACACGAGCAAAGGGACTCCTTCCTGTTGGTACCGCATAGCCGCATCGTAGATCGACAGCGTTTCGCCGCCCGGCGTTTCGTCGCCCGGCGTTTCGTCGCCCGGCGTTTCGTCGCCCGGCAAGTAGCGGGTGAATCCCCCTTCGACGCCGGGAACCAGCTGGTTGCGCAAGCGGACGTTGGCGAACGTCCCGCGCATCATCACTTCGTGGTTGCCGCGCCGGGCGCCGTACGAGTTGAAGTCCTTGGGCGCCACGCCATGTTCCATCAAATAGCGTCCCGCCGGGCTGTCCCGCTTGATCGAACCCGCGGGGGAGATGTGGTCGGTGGTCACCGAGTCGCCGAGCAGCGCCAGAACCCGCGCCCCCCGGATGTCTTGGGGGGGCAGGGGAGTGCGCGGCATGGCGACGAAGTAAGGCGGTTTTTGCACGTAAGTCGAAGCCGAATCCCAGGCAAACGTCGCACCGACCGGCGTGGGCAAGGCGCGCCAGTTGGCGTCGCCGGTAAAAACGTCCGCGTATTCGCGTTCGAACATTTCGGCCTTGAGCGCTCCCCGCACGGTGGCATCGATCTCTGCTTGGGTCGGCCAGATATCTTTGAGCAAGACGGGCTGGCCATCCGGAGAAAAGCCCAGGTGTTCATGGCGGAGGTCGATGTCGATGCGGCCGGCCAGCGCATAAGCGACCACCAAAGGGGGCGACGCCAGGTAGTTGGCGCGCACCTCCGGGCTGATCCGTCCTTCGAAATTGCGGTTTCCGCTCAGCACCGCGACCGCCACCAAATTGCCTTGCTGCACCGCCGCTGAGATCGGAGTGGGCAACGGGCCGCTGTTGCCGATGCAGGTGGTGCAGCCATAGCCGACCAAGTGGAACTTGAGCGCTTCGAGGTAAGGCATGAGCCCAGCGGCTTCGAGGTACCGGGTAACCACTTTGGAACCGGGTGCCAGGCTGGTCTTAACCCATGGCTTGACCGTCAGCCCGCGCTCATGGGCCTTCTTGGCCAGCAGACCTGCGGCCACCATCACCCAGGGATTGGAGGTGTTGGTGCAGCTGGTGATCGCTGCGATCACCACCGATCCATGACCTAGCTCGAAGCTTTGCCCGCCGAGCGTTGCCGTCACCTTGGTTGCGGTGTTGGCCCCAGGGCCCGGCGACCCGCTGCGCCCGCCGCCGATCAGCGAGTCGAGCTGAGCCCGAAACGAGGAGTGGACCAGGTTCAGCGCCACGCGGTCTTGGGGGCGCTTAGGTCCGGCCAAGCTGGGCTCGACCGAACTCAAATCGAGATCGAGCACTTCCGAGTAAGCTGCCTCGGGGCTCTCCGCGGAGTGAAACAACCCTTGCTCCTTCATGTAAGCCTCGACCAGCGCCACCTGCGCAGGTGGGCGTCCGCTGAAGCGCAGATACTCGAGGCTGACCTGATCAATCGGAAAAATGCCGCAGGTCGCACCATATTCCGGGGCCATGTTGGCGATCGTGGCGCGGTCGGCCAGAGGAAGGTGCTCGAGCCCCGGACCGAAGAACTCAACGAATTTGCCGACCACTCCGTGGCGACGCAGCAGTTCCGTGACCCGCAACACCAGATCAGTGGCGGTCGCCCCTTCGGGCAAGGCGCCGCGCAGCCGTAAACCGACGACCTGAGGGATCAGCATCGAGATGGGTTGGCCGAGCATGGCGGCCTCGGCTTCGATTCCGCCCACGCCCCAGCCCAAAACCCCCAGACCGTTGATCATGGTGGTGTGTGAATCCGTCCCGACCAGCGAATCGGGATAAGCGAAAGCCGGGCGGTTCGACGCGCCGTTGGCTGACACCATCACCACTCGGGCCAGGTATTCGAGGTTGACCTGGTGGACGATGCCGGTTGCAGGGGGAACCACCTTGAAGTTGTTGAAGGCCGACTGCCCCCAGCGCAAGAACACGTAGCGCTCTTGGTTGCGCTCAAACTCGCGTTCGGCATTGAGCAGCAGAGCGGCGGCGCTGCCGTATTCGTCGACTTGTACCGAATGGTCGATCACCAGTTCGGCCGGCTGCAGGGGGTTGATCTTGGCCGGATCGCCTCCCATTGCGGCCATGGCGTCGCGCATGGCGGCGAGATCGACCACGGCTGGCACTCCGGTAAAGTCTTGCAGCAACACGCGGGCGGGCATGAACGCGATTTCGACGCTCGGTTCGGCTTGGGGATCGAAACCAGCGAGAGCCGCGATGTCCGCGGCGCGCACGTTGGTGCCATCCTCGTGACGCAGCAAGTTCTCGAGCAAAATCCGGGTGGCAAAGGGCAGACGCCCGATGGCAAACCCTTGCGCTTCCAGGGCTGGGAGGCTCGCCATTTGGTAATCCTGGCCAGCTACCCGGAACGTGCGGAAGGTGTCAAAGCTATTTTTCATGCGGGATCCCGTCTGGGGGTTGAGTCATTCCAGTCTGGGGGTTGAGTCATTCCAAGTGTCACGGCAGTTCTGCCGCTGCAAAAGATAGAGCATTTTATCGCAATCCATCGCTCTGCGAGTGCCGAGGTCACAGCTGCTCAGCCCACCACGATCCCGATCGCCAACAGCCCACCAAAGAGCAAGAGGAGTTTGGCGGTGCGCGCCAGGACGGGGTTTAAAGCAGCGCCTTCTTGCTCGTTCAGCTCGCGGTTCAAGCGCCAAGCCAAGGGCAAGGTCAAAAGCGGCAGGACGAACCAGGGCGCAGGGGGTTGGACCGCGAGCAGCAGCGGCACCAGGTAGGCGGTGACGAGGAGCAGACGGTACTCCCACACCCCCGCGCGGCGGCCCCAACGCACCGCCAAGGTGCGTTTCCCCGCTTGTTCGTCGGTGGCGCGATCGCGCACATTGTTGACGACTAGGATGGCGGTCGTGAGGCAGCCGACCGGGACCGCAGTCCACCAGGCCAGCGCGGGGACGAAGCCGAGGTTGGCGTAGGCGGTGCCGGCGACTGCGACCAAACCAAAAAAAACAAAAACGAAAAGGTCTCCCAGTCCATGGTAGCCCAACGGGAATGGCCCAGCGGTGTAGGCGATTCCCGAGAGGATGGAGGCGATGCCGATGACGACGAAAGGCCAGCCCGCGAACCAGGTCAAGCCCAAGCCGGCCAGGAAGGCCAGCGCAAACGTCAAGATCATGGCCTGCCGCATGGCCTGCCGCGACAGCAGCCCGGCTTGCACTGCGCGGGTGGGACCGAGGCGCGCGCTGGTGTCAGCCCCCTTTTCGAAATCGAAGAGGTCGTTGGCAAAGTTGGTGCCGATCTGGATGAGGAAAGCACAGGCTAGGGCCAGCAGCGATGGGCCCCAGCGCAATCCCCCAGCCTGCGTCGCGCAAGCTGCCCCCACCAGCACCGGGACGAATGCCGCCCACAAAGTGGCCGGCCGGCTGGCCAGCACCCAAGCGCGCCAGGAGCCAGGGGCAGGAAGCGTGGACATGGCCGCTAGTCTAGCCCGAGTCGGGTTGGAAATGAACGGGGTCGGCGGGCGAGCCAGGGACACCGTTATACTCTCCAGAGCGTGGGTTGACCGAGTCAACCGAATGCGGCCCACCGCATGCGGATCACCGAGTGCAAGGAGTTTGACCATGATCCAACGTTTTTCTTGGCTTTTCTGCGGCTGTACGCTTTGGGCGTGGATTGCGGTCTGGCCGATCGAGGCAGCCGCCGAACTGGCCGGCTGCACGGTTTTTCCCCCCAATAACATCTGGAACGTCCCGATTCATCACTTGCCGCTGGACCCCAGCTCGGCCCTCTACGTGCAAACAATCGGCGCCGGCCTCGAACTGCACGCTGACTTTGGTTCGGGCGAATGGCCGCCAGGTTCGGGTTCGCCCATCGGCATCCCATGGATCGACGTGCCGGGCACCCAACCCGAAGTTGGCATCAGCTTTCTTTACTGGGACGAAAGCGATTCTGGGCCCTACCCCATTCCCCCCAATCCGCCGATCGAAGGCGGGCCGAACAGCACCGGCGATCGTCATGTCCTGATCGTCGACCGCGACGCTTGCGTGCTCTACGAGATCTACCGCGCTTTTCCCCAGATGAACGGCACCTGGTTTGCCGACTCGGGCGCAGTTTTCGCCTTGAGTTCCCAGGCGCTGCGGCCGGATACTTGGACATCTGCCGATGCCGCCGGACTGCCGATGTTGCCCGGGCTGGTGCGGTACGAGGAAGTCGCTGCCGGGGAGATCCGCCACGCGATCCGTTTCACCGCTCCGCAAACCCGGGACGTGCATGTATGGCCGGCCCGCCACGATGCCTCCGACTTAACCGGTGCCCAATATCCGCCCATGGGGCAACGCTTTCGGCTGCGCGCCAACTACAACCTCACCGGCTTTTCTCCTGCCGCCCAGGTCATTTTGCGGGCGCTCAAGACCTACGGCATGATCCTTGCCGACAACGGTTCCTCGTGGTACATCTCCGGTGTTCCGAGCGAAAGTTGGGACAACGACGTCCTGCACGAACTGGATGTGGTTTTAGGAGCTGACTTCGAAGCGGTCGACGTCTCCTCGCTGATGGTCGACCCCGACTCGGGCGAAACCACCCTTTTTTTTGCCGACGGCTTTGAAAGTGGCAACGCTACTCGCTGGTCGACCGCCGTGGGCCTGTGATCAGCGAACCCGGAAGCGTGTCGCAGCCGGTGTCAGTGTTCGGTTTGCAGCTGGCGCTCGAAGGCGCGGAGCCCGTGCCGGGCCAGGGCGAGGTTGGATTTCTTGCGCTCCAAAACCACGAAAAGAAACAGCGCACCATTCTTTTCCAGCGGTCGAACCAGATGGTATGCGTCGCCCAACGAGATGAGGATGTCTTCGAGCTGATCCTCTTCCGTCAAAGAATGCAGCCACTTGCGTTTGGTCCGCAGCAACTCGGCATGACCAGCCGCCGCCAGTTCGAGCGAGAACTCCCCGCGGACCTGCGCGCCCAGCGTCATTCCGCTCGCGCTGTCGACCAAGGCCGCGCCCACGAAGCCGTCGAGCTCGCAGAGAGGGTCGAAGTTTATCCGCGACAAGATCTTGCCAGCCAGTGACTTGTCACCAGCGTTCGGCTGCAGCGAAAGGGCAGGGGCAGAAGGCGGCAGCGGCGCTTTCAGGGCCCACCCCACGTTGGACGCCACCAAGGGCGCTGGCTGGGCCACGGAATCGCGGTTTGGGTCCTGCTCCAGGACCGACTGGGGAACCTTGATGGCGAGGGGGTTGGCCGCTGCTGCGCTGCCGTTCTTGCTGCCGTTCTTGCTGCCATTCTTACGCGAATCCCGATCGCGGTTGGCGTGATCGAGCAGGCGGCAGGCATCGAGGATCAAGTGCTGGAAAGGGGTATCGATCGAAGGCGCTCTTGGGGTCTTGCCATAAGCCACATTGAGAGTTCCACCTTGCCAGCGGATCAGCTCATTGAAGGCGGCAATGCCGTCCTTGTCGCCGTCCTTGTCGCCGACATTGACATGGACGATTTCACCTTTATGAAAGTAAATCTCGGCTTTAGACTGACCGTGCTGGATATCGATCGCCAGCGTTTTTTGCCCCATGTTGATGATCTGCAAAAGATCAATCAGCGAAATGCCGCGAAAGTGACCGGTGAAAGATTCTTCGCGCAGCGCCTCAGCGACCAGCTGGGTCAAGTCAGGCAAGGAAAATGGCTTCCGCAGCAAGCGCAGAGCCCCATACTTGCTGGCTTGCTCCGGGCTCACCAGAGCAGCAAAAGCGGTCATCAGGATGAAGCGGATCTCGGGCCAACGTTGCTGCGCATCGATCAGAAAATCAATCCCGCTCCTGCCCGGCAGCCGAACGTCGCTGATCACCAGCCGCGGAGGATGGGGCGTAATGCCTTCGAGCGCTTCTTCGACGCTGCTGTACTGGGCAAAGCTCAAGTCTGGAAGTGCGCCAGAGAGCCCTTCGATCAGGACTTCGCGCAAGATCGACTCGTCTTCGATGATCACCACATCCGACATGATTCCCCTCCCTCGAAGCCCAAAGCGGCACTGGGCCAGAGTTGCCTGCTCTTTAGCCGCGGGCAAACCCGATAAGATCCTACAGATGGCGTGTCCCAACGACGCCACCGTTCCTGCAGCACCGTAACACGCCTAGCTTAAAGTTCGGCTTACGGACTGGACGATTCGAATGGGACGATCGCAACTGGGCGGGACTAGGGACTAGCGGGACTCGACTAGCTAAACTAGCGCGGGAAGGCAATTCGGCAATTCGGCATCAAGGTGGTGACACCCGCAGAATTCCTGACTATCATAGGAGACTGACCATGGCGACTTTGAGTGTTCGCATTCCTCACTCCCTGCACGACCAGATTCGCGACCTGGCTCGCCGCGAGGGCGTCTCGATCAACCAGCTGATCCTCACCGCGGTTGCCGAGAAGACCGCCTCGCTGCGCACCGCCCGCTACCTCGAGTTCCTCGACCGACCTTTCAACCGCG
>CAZCOV010000356.1:0-6416 GCA_964499975.1 uncultured Thermoanaerobaculia bacterium | reverse complement strand
CGACTCCGGGGAGACACAAGGCCGGAGGCGAGGATCCGGGCTCACGCAGCGGCGGGTCGCGCCGGGGTGGTTCGCGCAACGGCGGGTCGCGCAACGGCGTCGACGGTTCGGTGCGGGGGGAACCATGGGCCGGCAGCTGGTAAGAAAAGGACGGGGGTCCTTCAGCGGCACGGTATTCAGAGATTTCTCGCTTGCGACTCATGAACCCAGTCTAACAGGGTCAGGTCAACCGCCGCAATCTCTGCTTTTCGCACTTTCGCACGAGTTGCCCAGCGCCCAGGTGGCGTTACGCCCCGAAAGCTCACGTAGTCAGCCCACCCGGCCCACCCGCTTGAAGTTGCGTTCCTTTTTGGGTGTGGAGTAGAGTACTCCATCAGTCGGATCGGCTTGTGAAAAAAATCACAAGCGTGTTTTTTCCCAGCGCGCCTTGAGGGTCGGCGTGGCTTGCGAGCCAGCTTGCGAGCCGTTGCCGCTTTCTGGTAGGGTCCCTGCCAACCGGTGGGATGGTTGCGAGCCGATCGCGTTGCTCAGGGGAACCAACCTGTAGCTGGCCGTTGCAATGACAGGCCGCAGAGCAGAACCGCAGAACAGAACCGTAGCGCAGAAGCACAGCAGAACTGTTGAATTAAGGCTACCGCGTCATGGCACAGATTTTTCACCCGAGCACTAACGTCATCTCCAAGCTCACCATTGTCTTGGCCGTGGGCTCGGCAGCGGGGGTGATCGGGCTGCTGATGGGCTTTGACCGCTCGCCGTACAAGACCAACGAGGGCGTGGTCTACGAGCAGCCGGTCAAATTCAGTCACGACCATCACACCGCAGGTTTGGGCATCGACTGCCGTTACTGTCACACCACGGTTGAGCGTTCTGCCTTTGCCAATATCCCACCGACGGAAGTCTGCATGAACTGCCACAAGCAGATCTGGGTGGATAGCCCGATGCTCGAGCCCGTGCGCGCGAGTTTCCGCGACGGCAAGCCGATTCAGTGGAATCGGGTCCACGACTTGCCCGACTACGTCTACTTCGATCACAGCATCCATGTGGCCAAAGGCGTGGGTTGCGCGAGTTGCCACGGACCGGTCAACAAGATGCCTTTGCTGCAGCGCGGATCCTCGCTCCAGATGCAGTGGTGCCTCGACTGTCACCGCAATCCCGAAAAATTTGTGCGTCCCCCCGAAGAAGTTTTCAATATGGACTGGCAGCGGCCGAACGAACCGGGCTATGGCGAGAAGCTGGTCGCCCAGGCTGGGATCGAGGGCGAACGGCGGCTGACCAGCTGCTCGACTTGCCACCGTTAGAGGCGCACCCATGGCGATCAAAGTAGTTGGCAGCGAAACTGTTGGCAGCGAGCGTGTTGGTAGCGAACCGAAAGCTGCGGCTTCGATCGCGAGCGGTCCGTCGGCGGAGCGCCGCGAGCGGAACGCCAGCGGCGCGTCGTTCAAGGGACTCTTGAGTCGGCAGATCCTGCCCAGCGGCAGCCCCGCCGGGGAGCGTCCCGCTGCGCATGGCGAGGCAGGACGCGACGATCGGGGAACGCTCCCGAACGAGTCGAGCAAGCTCTGGCGGAGCCTCGAAGAGTTGGCGGATACTCCGGGATTTCGCGAAATGTTGCACCGCGAGTTTCCCCGCCATGCCTCCGAGTGGGATTTGAGCGTGGACCGCCGCCGCTTTCTCCAGCTGTCGAGCGCATCACTCGCGCTCGCCGGGCTCACCGCTTGCACCAAACAGCCACCGGAGAAAATCGTCCCGTATGTGCAGCAGCCCGAAGACGTGGTGCCGGGCAAACCGCTGTTTTTTGCCACCACCATGACCCTCGCAGGTTTCGGGGTCGGGCTCTTGGCGGAGAGTCACCTCGGACGGCCGACCAAGGTCGAGGGCAACCCTGACCATCCGGCGAGCTGGGGTTCGACCGACCTTTTCGCCCAAGCGTCGGTGCTCGAGCTTTATGACCCGGACCGCTCGCGCGCGATCACCCGTCTGGGCGATATCCGCGATTGGGACGCTTTTGTGAGCGAACTCGCGCCCACTCTCACGGCCCAGCAGGCCCTGGGCGGTGAAGGCTTGCGCATCTTGAGCGGTAGCGTGTCCTCCCCCACATTGGCCGGGCTGCGCGCCGAACTCGCGGCCGCAATGCCCAAAGCCGGCTGGCACCATTTCGAGCCAGCCGTAAGCGAGGCAACGGAACAGGGCGCGCGCGCGGCTTGGGGACAGCCCGTGACCGTCCGTTGGGACTTGCACCGTGCGGACGTCATCTTGGCGATCGACGCTGATTTTCTGACCAGCGGTCCTGGCGCGGTGCGCTATGCCAAGGAGTTTGCGCGACGGCGTCAAGCGGCCCGCGAAGGCCATGGCACGATGCCGCGGCTCTACATGATCGACAGCTCGCCGTCCGCGACCAGTACAGTGGCGGACCATCGGCTGACCCTCGCGCCCAGCGCGGCTTACCACGCGGTGCTGGCGCTGGCTGCACAGCTCGGGGTAGCCGGCGCTACGGCCCCGAGTGGGCTGGCCGCGCAGGGACCCTGGCTCGAAGCCGTGGCCGCTGACCTCCTCGCCCATCGCGGCAGCGGGCTGGTTTTGGCAGGGGAGTTCTGTCCGCCCGAGGTCCACACCCTGGTGCATGGCATCAACTCTCTGCTCGGCAACCTCGGGACCACCGTGCTCGTGACCGACCAGGTCACCCTGCCGGGTGCGTCCCTCGATCAGCTGATCGCCGACGTGCAAGCCGGCCGAGTGGACACGTTGCTGATTTTGGGCAGCAACCCGATCTATGCCAGTCCCCGCGGACCCGAGCTGGCGGCAGCGCTCGAGCGGGTGCGCTTGCGGGTTCACCTTGGACTCCACCACGACGAAACCGCCGAGTACTGCCACTGGCACCTGCCGGAAGCTCATTACCTCGAAAGTTGGGGCGATGTCCGGGCTTTTGACGGCACGATTTCGCTGGTCCAGCCGATCATCGAACCGCTTTACAACGGCAAGACCGCAACCCAGCTGATCGCCGCGCTGCTCGGGCGCAGCGCGAGTGCGAGCGACGAACTGGTGCGCGCCTACTGGCAGCAGCACTGGCAGCAGGTGGCGCCCAACGCCCCTAACTTCGAGCGCTTTTGGCGCCAGGCCCTGCACGATGGGCTGATCCCCGAGACCACTTTGCCCCCCCGCGCTTTGAGCGTGGACGCGGGCGCGGTCCAGGCCGCCGCCAGCGCGATCGCCAGCTGGACGTCCGGAGGGCTCGAGCTGCTGTTTCGTCCGGATCCTTGCGTGCTCGACGGCCGGTTTGCCAATAACGGCTGGCTCCAGGAATGTCCTAAGCCGCTGACCAAACTGACCTGGGACAACGCCTTGCTGATCAGTCCGCGCACGGCGCGCGAGCTCGGGCTGGGCGACCTGGTGGCGGGCGACGACCAGTGGCCGGAAGCGCCGCTCGCCCGGCTGGAAGTGCAAGGACGCGCGCTCGAAGTGCCGGTCTGGGTGCTGCCTGGCCAAGCCGATCAAACCCTGGTGCTCCACCTCGGCTACGGCCGCTGGCGCGCGGGCAAGGTGGGCAATGGCGTCGGCGTCCACGTCAACCCGATCCGTCCGGTCGACCAACCGTTTTGGGTCCGCGCCGGCGTGAACGTGACCCGGACAGAGGGGCATTACATCCTGGCCACCACCCAGGACCACCACAGCATGGAAGGCCGCGATCTGGTGCGGATGGGAACGCTCGCGGCGTTTCAGGCGGATCCCCACGGGTTGGCCCACAGCGGTCATGGTCCGGGCGACATCTCGCTGATGCCGGGCACCGAGTTCCCCTATGACGGCTATGCCTGGGGAATGACCGTCGATCTTTCGACTTGCACCGGGTGCAATGCCTGCGTGATCGCCTGCCAAGCCGAGAACAACATTCCGGTGGTGGGCAAAGACCAGGTGTCGCGCGGACGCGAGATGCACTGGATCCGCATTGACCGCTACTTTGCGGGTGAAGATGCCGACCAAGTGACCGCGGTTTTAAACCAGCCGGTCTACTGCATGCACTGCGAACAAGCGCCTTGCGAAGTGGTCTGCCCGGTCGCAGCCACTACCCACAGCGACGAAGGACTGAACGACATGGTCTACAACCGTTGCGTCGGCACCCGCTACTGCTCGAACAACTGCCCGTACAAGGTGCGCCGCTTCAACTTCCTGCTCTACCAGGACTTCGAGACGCCGTCGCTCAAGCTCGGGCGCAACCCGGACGTGACCGTGCGCAGCCGCGGTGTGATGGAGAAGTGCTCCTACTGCGTCCAGCGCATCAACCATGCGCGAATCGACGCCAAGCGCGAAGGCCGCAAGATCCGCGACGGCGAGATCCTGACCGCTTGCCAACAAGCTTGCCCCAGCGATGCGCTGCTCTTCGGCGATGTCAACGACGCGGCCTCCAAAGTGGCCAAGGCGAAGAGTTCACCGCTCAACTACGGACTGCTCGCCGAACTCGGGACCCGGCCCAGAACCACTTACCTGGCGCGCTTGCGCCACCCCAACCCGGCCCTCGAACCCGCTGCGGGGCAGCACGGCGAAGGTCACGGGAAAGCTGAACATGGAGCCAGCGGACATGGCTAGTACCCCTGACCCTCAGCCGAACGCGATCGCAGCCTTGCCGGCGCACGACCCGGACACCGCGGTGATGGCTCCGGGCCATGACGCGGTGTCGGTCACCCGCAAGATCAGCGGCATCGTGTTCGGCCAGACCCCCGGCTGGATCCTCGGGGTTTTGGCCGTCAGCTTCACCTTGGTGGTGGTGATGCTGGTCGCCATCGCCAAGCTCTTGCTGGTCGGCACGGGCATTTGGGGTCTCAACATTCCCGTGGCCTGGGGTCTTGCCATCATCCACCTCGTTTGGTGGATCGGCATCGGTCATGCCGGCACTTTGATTTCGGCGATCCTCCTCTTGTTCAACCAGGGCTGGCGGACCTCGATCAACCGCTTTGCCGAAGCCATGACCCTCTTTGCCGTGGCCTGCGCGGTGATGTTTCCGTTGCTCCACACCGGCCGACCGTGGATCGCGGCTTACTGGCTCTTGCCTTATCCCAACACCATGGGGATTTGGCCCAACTTCCGCAGCCCCTTGATTTGGGACGTGTTCGCGATCTCGACTTATGGCACGGTGTCGTTGCTGTTCTGGTACACCGGTCTGGTGCCCGACCTCGCGACCCTGCGCGATCGCGCCAAGACCCCGTTTACCCGCATCCTCTTCGGGGTACTGGCCATGGGTTGGCGCGGTTCGGCCAAGCATTGGCACAACTACGAATCCGCGTACTTGCTGCTCGCAGGCTTGTCGACTCCACTGGTTTTGTCCGTCCATTCGGTGATCAGCTTCGACTTCTCGGTGAGCCAGTTGCCCGGCTGGCACGCGACCATCTTCCCACCGTACTTCGTTGCGGGCGCGGTGTTCGCCGGTTTCGCCATGGTCATGCTGCTCGCCATTCCGGTGCGCAAAGCCTTTGGGCTCGAAGACTTCATCACTTCGCGCCACCTCCAGAACATGGCCAAGCTCACCTTGGTCACCGGCTTGATCGTTTGCTACGGCTACTTGATGGAGTTTTTCTTTGCCTGGTACAGCGGAAACTCGATCGAGATGTTCGCCTTGCTCGAAAATCGCACCAGCGGCCCCTACAAGTACGCCTGGATGAGCTTGATCTTCTGCAACTTCTTGAGCATTCAGCCATTGTGGTTCAAGAAAGTGCGCCAGAACCCGGTCGCTTTGTGGATCATTTCGCTGATTGTTTCGGTCGGCATGTGGCTCGAACGTTTCGTGATCGTGGTCGTGAGCCTGCACCGCGACTTTTTGCCTTCGTCGTGGGATATGTACTACCCCACGGTGTGGGATTGGGCGCTCTACCTCGGCACGATCGGCTTCTTCCTCTCGTTGATGTTCCTTTTCGTCCGCTTCGTGCCGATGATCGCGATGTTCGAGATGAAGATGCTCTTGCCCGAATCCAAGGTCAAGGCCGAGGTTCACTAGCCGTGGTACATGGAGTTTGTTTCAAGGAGTGACCGCGATGAGCGAGCCAGGATCCCACGCACCAGAGCAGCGCCAGCTATACGGATTGGTGGCCGAGTTTACCTCGCCCCAAGCCCTGCTCACCGCGATCCAACGGGTTAAGGCCGCGGGCTATCGCTTGCTCGACGCCTTCACACCGTATCCGGTCGAAGCGATTTCCGAAGAGATCGCCGACCACCACCGCTCTCCGGTGTCGCGGATCGTCCTGATCGGCGCGCTGACCGGAGCCCTGGTCGGGTTTGGTTTGCAGTCCTGGGTGTCGGCCGTGGCTTATCCGCTCAACATCGGCGGTCGGCCGCTGATCAGCTGGCCAGCGTTCATCCCGGTCACTTTCGAGTTGGCGGTCCTGTTTGGCGCTTTCTCCGCGGTCTTTGGCATGTTCATTTTGAACGGCCTG
>CAZCOV010000355.1:1092-6433 GCA_964499975.1 uncultured Thermoanaerobaculia bacterium | reverse complement strand
TTTGGATACGAGGCTCTGCGCTTTATTTCGCGCATCTCGTTCCGCTTGCTGGCGTTCAATTTGCTGCTGGTGTTCTTGCCGATCTTGGGGGTGCTCTCGCTCCAGATCTACGAAAGCCAGCTGCGCTCGACCCAAGAGCGTTCGATGGTGCAGCAGGGACGGCTGCTCGCCGCTGCCCTGGCGGAGCAGGGCCCGCTCCAGACAGCAGCTGTCGAGCGCATTCTGGTCAACATGCGGCAGGACTTCGACAGCCGCCTGCAAGTGGTGGATGCGTCCTACCGTTTGCTCGCGGATTCAAGCCGCTTGGGACCGCGCAAGGAGGCCCCAGAAGCCGAGAGAGAGGCGCGGCAAAACCTGCTTTACCGCCTGGGTCTATGGCTCTATCGCTTGCTACCGCGTCCCCCGGTGTTGCCGAGCGAGGCGCAAGAGCCGGCCGAAACGCCGTCGGGACGCTTGACCGGGCGCGAAGTGCGGCTGGCCCTGCAAGGGCAGTACGGCAGTGCCACCCGAGTTTCGGCTGAGGGCGAGCGGTCCTTGACGTTGATCAGCGCGCTGCCGATCGTCAGCCAGGGGGAAGTGGTCGGGGCTGTGGTGGTCGCGAAATCGACCGCGCAGATTTTGGAGCTGCTCGACGACTTGCGGCTCAGCACCCTCAAGGTCGTGCTCGCGTCGATCGCTCTCGCGGTGGTGATTAGCTGGCTGGTCTCGACCACGATCAACCGGCCGCTGATCCAGCTGCGGGCCGAAGCCCAGGCCATTGTCGACCGCCGCGGTCGGCTGATGCGCAGCTTCCGCGGCTCGCATCGGCGCGACGAAATCGGCGATTTGAGCCGCGCCCTGGCTGAGCTTACCCGCCGCCTCGAACAGCACATCCAGTTCATCGAATCCTTTGCTGCGGATGTCTCGCATGAATTTAAAAACCCCCTGGCCGCGATCCGCAACGCGACCGAGCTTTTAGCCGAAGTCGAGGATCGGGCGGAACGCCAGCAGTTCACCCAGATGGTGCTGCGCGACATCGCCCGACTCGAACATTTGCTCGCCGGGGTGCGCGAGATTACCCGCATCGATGCCGAGCTGGAAGCAGATCCAGGAGTCAGGGTCGACCTCGGCGAGCTGCTGCAGGCCCTGATCGACCGTTTTGCCCGGCAGTACCGCCCAGGAGTTAGCTACCGGCTGGATGCCAGCCGTCCGGTCCAGGTGCTGGCAGCGCCCGAGCGGCTGATCCAGGTGTTTGAGAACTTGCTGGAAAACGCCACCTCGTTTTCCCCGCCCGGCGGGCAGGTCGAGGTCGTGGTCGGGGTGCGCGACAGCAACGCCGTGGTCGTGGTCCTGGACCAGGGGCCGGGAATTCCACCGGAGCACTTGCAGCGGATTTTTGCCCGCTTTTTCAGTTATCGTCCGCAAACAGCGCGCGCGCAATCCGCCCACACCGGGCTGGGTCTGGCGATCGTCAAGGCGATTGTCGAGGGCTATGGGGGTGCGGTTGGGGCGCGCAATCTGGAGCGGGGCGGCGCCGAGTTCATGGTCGAACTCCCGCTCGCGGCTTGACCAGCACCAACCTGGGGAGAAAGTCCATGAACCAGCGGTACCAGCGCGCTTGGCTAGGTCTCGTTCTCGTCGGACTGGGGTTCGGACCCCTGGCGTCCACCGCGCAACAGCTCTCATCGCGCGACATCGTCCATCCGGTCTATGGGCAAAACGGCATGGTGGTCACCCAGCATGCAGACGCGACGCGCATTGGCGTCGAGATCTTGCGGCGCGGCGGCAATGCGGTGGATGCGGCGGTGGCCGTGGGTTTTGCGCTCGCGGTCTGTTTGCCGCGGGCGGGCAACCTCGGCGGCGGCGGCTTCATGCTGATCCACTTGGCAAGCGGCCAAACCTTGGCGCTCGACTACCGCGAGACGGCGCCGCAAGCGGCCAGCCGCGACATGTTCAAAGCCGGCGACGGGGTTGACTTTGAGCGCTCCCAGTACAGCTATCTCGCGGCCGCAGTGCCCGGCACGGTCGCGGGCCTGACGAGTGCGCTCGAGCGCTATGGCACCCTGTCGCTCGCCGAAGTGATAGCGCCGGCGATCGAGCTCGCGCGGCAGGGCGTGGTCGTTACTCCGGATTTGTGGACGGATTTGCAGGCGCATCGCGCAGTGTTAGCGCGCTGGCCGCAGTCTTTGCGCATCTTTTTCAAGCCGGATGGCTCAGGCTATGCCCTGGGTGAGCGGTTGGTGCAAGAAGACCTGGCGTGGTCCCTCGAGCAGATCGCCCGCCAGGGAAAAGACGCGTTTTACCGCGGCGCCATCGCGCAGAAAATCGTTGCGGCCATGGCCGCAGGCGGCGGCTTGATCCGCGAGCAAGACCTGCTCGACTACCATCCGGCCTGGCGGCAGCCGGTACGCGGCAGCTACCGCGGTTTCCAGGTGGCTTCGATGCCGCCGCCGTCTTCGGGTGGCGTCCACCTGATCCAGCTGCTCAACATTTTGGAAGGTTTCCCCTTGTCGTTTCTGGGGGCAAACAGTGCGGAAAGCCTCCACCTGATGACCGAGGCCATGAAGCTGGCTTATGCTGACCGCAGCGAGTACCTCGGTGACCCGGACTTTTTCCGCGTGCCGGTTGCGGGTTTGACCTCCAAGGTTTATGCCCAAGATTTGCGGCGCCAAATCGACCGCTACCGGGCCCGTCCCGCACTCGAAATCAAAGCGGGCAACCCGCCGCCTGCCGAGAGCCCGGACACCACGCATTTTTCCGTCATGGACCGCCAAGGCAATGCGGTGGCCAACACCTACACCCTCAACTTCAGCTATGGCTCGGGCATCGTGGTGAACGGCACCGGGATCCTGCTCAACAACGAGATGGACGACTTCTCGGCCAAACCAGGTGTTCCCAACAGCTACGGCCTGATCGGCGGCGCAGCCAACGCCATTGCCCCGGGCAAGCGTCCGCTGAGTTCGATGACCCCGACCATCCTGTTCAATAGTGACGGGCAACCCTACTTGGTCACCGGCAGTCCTGGCGGCAGCCGGATCATCACCACCACCCTGCAAATCATTTTGAACGTGGTCGATCACGGCATGAACGTTGCCGCGGCCACGGTGGCCCCACGCATCCACCACCAATGGTTGCCCGACGTGTTGCGGGTAGAAGAAGGGCTGTCTGCGGACACCCTCAACCTGTTGACCCTCAAAGGGCATCGGATCTCGGTCGAAGACAGCATGGGCAGCACCCAATCCATCCTCAAAACCCCAGCCGGCTACTTCGGTGCGGCCGATCCCCGCCGTCCCGACGCTTTGGCGCTGGGTTATTGACCGCTGGAGCAGGGGGAGAGGAGGTCCCGGATCACTCCAGGCCCAAGAGGTCGGCCAAGATCCGCGGCAGGTCGGTGTTGTCGTGGACTCCGCCGAGGCGTTCCGCCCCCGGACCATACGCGAAGAGGGGAACAGGCTCGGCGGTGTGGTTGGTGGTGGCCCACGCCGCCCCGATTTTTTTGCCGGCACGACCGGAAATGAGGCCCAGGCCGCCGGTTTCGTGGTCGGAGGTGAAAATCACCAGAGTGCGGCGGTCGCGCTGGGCAAAAGCGACGATCCGGCGCAGGGTGGCGTCGAGCTGGCGGATGCCGGCGGTCAAGCGAGCAAAATCATGACGGTGAGCGGCAGTGTCCGTCTCTTCGGTTTCAACCAGTAGGAAAAAACCGAGATCCCTGCGGTTCAAGCGTTCGAGGGCCAGCTCGGCCAAGTCTTCGAGTTCGGGCTCGACCTCGGGGTCGGCAATCGCGCCGTCTGGGAAGAGCCCGACCACGGTTGACGAGGCGTCTGCGAGTTGTTGGTAGGAGGCACCGTCCGTGATCAGTCGGTAACCTTGGTCGCGCAAGACTTGCTGCAGGCGGTCGCCTTGCGGGGTGCCGGCTTCAAGGTCTTGATCGCCGCCGACCAAGAGCTCAACCCGCGAGGCCGCCATTTGATGGACGATGGTTTCCTTTTCCTTGCGCGAGGCCACGTGGGCGACAAAGGCTGCTGGGGTGGCGTCCCACAGGAAGGAATCGGTGATCAACCCACCGCGTAAGCCCTGGGCGAGAGCGCGTTCGAGAATGGTGCGCAGGGGTTGACCGTCGGCCGAGAAGGAGAGCGCGCGGTTCTTGACTTTAAAACCCGTGGCCATGGCCGAGGCCGAGGCGGCCGAGTCAGTGACCAGGTCGTCGCTGGAGTAGGTGGTCAGCCAGCCGGTGATCGGCAGGCGTTCGCAGAAGAGCCGCCCTGACAACCCGGCGATTTGCGCCCGAGCGGCGATCAGCTGGGAGAACCCCAGTCCATCGGCGATCACCAACACCACGTTTTGCGGTCGCGCCGCGGCTGGGAAGTCCTGAACCACGTCGGGTTCGGTGAACTGCGCTGCCAGTGCGAGTTCTGCGCTGCCTGCGGTTTCACCAGCCTGCGGGCGCACCAGCACGATTTCGTCCCGCAGGTCGAGCCAGAGATAGCCCAGGCCCACCCACACCGCACCCGCCAGGACCCACAAGGAAAAGCCTAAAAGCCAGCGACGGCGCCACGTTTGAGAGATTTGCATCAGAAAAATCGCTTCTTTTTCTTGGTTTGGAGCACTTTGAGCGCTTCGATCGGACGGCGATCAGGGCTCATCAGTTTCACCGCGGTCTGCAGCGCTTGCTCGGCTTCTTCGATCTGCCCCAAGGCGCTGTGGATCTCTCCCGTATAGTAAAACGCCAGCCCGAGCTTGGGATCGATGCGCAGGGTTTCCTTGAGCTCTTTGAGCGCGGGCTCGCCTTCGCTGGTCGGCGCGTCGAGGAAGCGGCAATAGGCCAGTTCCGCGCGGTAGGTCGTATTCTGCGGCTCGAAGTCGTGAGCGAACTGGAGTTGCTGCAGGGCTTCGCGCAGGCGTCCGGCCTCCATCAGGGCCTTGCCTTTTTTGAACTGGAGCTTGGAGTCGAGCAGTTCGGTGCGAATCGCAAAGCGGTCCGGGTCGGGTTTCTTGCGCCGCTCGTCTTGCAAGTTGCGCCGACGCAAGATCAACGCCTGACGCCGTTCCGCATCGACCAGCTCACCCAGCGCGCGGCCACCCGCGAGGAACAACTCCTCGGCCTTGGGCACCAGGTCTTGCAAGCCAGGAGCCTCGAAGGTCCAGGGGGCAAACTTGCGGCTGTACTCGAGAAAATGCTGCTCGATCGTGGTCACCGCGGCGTCGTCGTTCAGCTCCAGGAGCTCGAAAGCATCGGTCTTGCGATGCTTGAGGTAAGCCTGCATGACTTCGTCGCGCCGCTTTTTGGCGAGAGCGGGCGACATTGCTGCGGGCGCTCCTCCTGCGGGCGCGCACGCGGCTCGCGTCCAACCTCGATTTCGAC
>CAZCOV010000355.1:0-1082 GCA_964499975.1 uncultured Thermoanaerobaculia bacterium | reverse complement strand
GCGGCGCCGCGGGCGGTGGTGCGGGTGACGCTGGTTGGGCTGCTGCTGGGGTCGTGGGCACGGCCGTCGCTCGGGCCGCGGGCGCACTCGCAGCCGGCGGGGTCTTGGGCAAGCGACCTTCCGGCACGACCACCCCGATCACGGCGAGCGAGTAGAGCAGCCGCATGATGTCGTCGAAGGGGACTGTGGTTTCGGCCGCCAGCTCGTCGATCCGCTTGCCGGCTTTGAGCAGGTCGATCAGCATCTGTTGTTGGGGGGAGAAACGAATGTCCGCCAAGGGATAAGGCGGCGCCGGATGGAGAAAAAGCCGGGTACCGATCAGCGGGCCAATGGCCGCATTGACTTCCTCTTGCAGGGCGAACCTCGAGACCCCGATCAAAACCAGCTGCGGCACATTGACCTTGAGCGAGGACTCCACCTTGGGTAACTCGTCGAGGATGCGGAAGTGGCCATTGCGCCAAGTGAAGCCGTCGAGGAGCTTGGTCGCCAGGTTTTGCTGCAACATCTTGTAGAGGTCCGAAGCCGAGATCAAGCCTTCGAGCACCAAGACCTCGCCGATTTGCAGCCCGAGTTCGACCCGACGGTGCAGGCAATGCTGCCCTTGCTCTTCGGTCAAGTGCCCGCGCTCGATCATGAACTGCAAGAGGGTCTCGTGCAGCAGATTGGAACGGCAGTCGACCGGGACCCCGTTTTCCAGGATGATTTCTTTCTTGAGCGGTTTGCGCTCGATTTCGAGCACGGCTGAGCGGTGCCGGACTGCCAGCACATGCAGCAACACCGCAAATGGGATTTCAGCGAGATCGCCTTCGCGCACCCGGGCAATGGCTTCGATCTGTTCCGGATTGGGGATCACTCACGCTCCTCCGCGGCCGGTTTTGGCGGGACCGGCCGCGCAGAGTCTAGCCGAGAATTGGCGTCAGAGAAATCAAGTCTGGTGGTATCAGCTGTTTCATATCGTGACTCCCGTGCCGAGATCGACGTCACCGCGGGTCATGCGGAGGAACTTGTCGTATTGGAGGCGCAAGCCCCCCATCGACGCGATGTTTTGTGCCCCGTCGTAGGTCAAGGTGCCGCTGTCCCAG
>CAZCOV010000354.1:0-6451 GCA_964499975.1 uncultured Thermoanaerobaculia bacterium | reverse complement strand
CGACGAGAGCGAAGGCGATGGCGAGTGTGAGTCGGTGAGCGGGCATGTGGACCTCACAAAAGGGCGGACATCTACAAGGGACAGCGTCGTGACCGCGGGGTCAGCGGCAAAAAAACCTCTCATCCTGCACTAGGGGCAAGTGGCAAAAGCGCGAATGTCGGTGATCGCAGCGGCAGATTGGCCGAGTGGGTTGAAATACTCCTTGAAAGTGTTCGGTCGCTGGGTGTCTTCGATGCGCAAGGTGTACTGAACGTTGGTGGTGGCCGCGGCAAACACCCAGTAGTGGTTGTTGATCGTGCAGCCGCGCAGCACCTTGATCAGCATCTCCCAGTTGTTTTCGTTGAAGAAATAGAAGAGCCCGGAATCTGCCGAACCGAACGGGACCACTTCGCCTGAGCCGGAGTTGCCGCGGAAGTCGACCCAGTCCACGGTGACGCGGAAGCGGTCGTTGTTGAGGCAGAGGGTTTCTGCTCCCGGGATGCAATTGCCCCCGCGGGGTGACTCCAGAGCGAGGTCGAGCCAGGCGGGCCAGCGCGCCACCTCAACCCCCTCACTCGGCTCATCGAGGCGAACCGGAAGCTGGCTTTGCGGGCTGCTCGCGAGGGAGAACGAGCAGGTGTTGAACGCGCGGTTGTCGGTAATGGCAGCGGCTGCGTTGCCCAGCGGATTGAAGTAACGGCGCTGTTCGCCAGTGGCTGTGTCGGTCACCGTCAAGGTGTACTCGACGTTGGTGGTGGCCGCAGCAAATACCCAGTAGCGGCCATTGTTGTTGCAGCCATTCAAGACCTTGACCAGCATTTCCCAGTTGTCGGCATTGAAGAAAAAGAACAGCCCTGAATCGGGTGAGTTGACCGGGACCACTTGCCCGCTGCCGGTTCGGTTGGCAAAGTCACGCCAGGCGACTTCGACCTGGAAGCGGTCGCGGTTGAGGCAGAGGCTGAGGTCGATCCCCGCGCAACCCGCAATCCCATCCGCTGCACGAACCTGGGTGGAATCGACCGCGGCACCCGCGACGCGCAAAGCAAAGGTGCCGTCGTCCGTCACGGGGAAGAGGCCGCTCCTGCCCGGCAGCCGTTGCCCGGCAATCGACGCCGAAGGTCCACGCCAGGCATAGCCGAGGAAAGCATCGGTCGGAGGTGCGGGATCTCCGGCTGCAGCTTGCGCCAAGACCAACGAAGGAGCTGCCACCAGCGCCCCCGCGTTGGGCGCGGTTGCCAGAGCCTGGTTGGCCACCTGGCTCTTGTCGGTCGAGGTCCCATTGCTGCGACTCACCACCAGACTGTTGAGTTCGCTGACGGTGTGCCCCCCGAAGTTGACCAGGGTGTTTTGAAACACCCGGTCGCCGAAAGTGGTCGGGGAAAAGCGGTTGTTGTTGTAGCGCAGGTCGTTGATCGGACCGGCCGCGAAATCCGTCTCGACAATCGGCAAACCGATGTTGTCAGTGAACAAAGTGGTCTCGACCTTGCCGGTGACATCGCGCCGCCGCAGGGCTTGCGCGGGGTTGACCGGGGCCGAAAACAGAGCTGCGCCGCCCGATTGCTGGATCGGTTCATCCACGCCTGGGCTGGTTTCGTTGCCGATGAACTGGCAATTCTCGGCTTCCAGGTGCGAGCCATTGACCAAGACCCCACCGCCGCGGCCTTCCGCTCGGTTGTAAGCGATGGTGGTGTCCCGCAGTTTGGCGGTTGAATGGGTGAGAATCGCTATTCCCCCTCCACTCGCGCTCGAATCCGCGTCAAAAACCAGCGACGACTCGAGGTCGAGGTCCACCAGATCCGCGTAAATCCCGCCCCCCAAGACCACTCCCCCAGCCGTGGGCTCGGCCACATCGCAATCAGCAAAGATCACCCGGGTGAAATCGACGTCCATCCGATTGAACGATAAATCGTCATCGCGGGACACCCCGCCTTCCCCGAACTGGCGGTTGGTGTCGCCGATCGCGGCCACGCAACCGCCAGCTGCTGCCGTGGCCTCAACCTCTTCGAAACGGCCCTGAAACAGGGTGTCGACCGCTTGCAGCCTGCCGGTTGGACGGTTGATCGCACCAAAGTTGGTGGAAGGCCCGTTGGAGTCTGCTGAGGCCATGAGCACTGCGCCACCCAAGGGCGTGATCGGTCCGTCGAGGGCAGCGAGATTGCCGCGAAAAACCGTATCCGCGAGCTCGACGTCCGAGCGATACGAAGAGATCGCACCGCCCCAGTTGGCCCGGTTCTTCAGGAAGCGGGACTGCTCGATGCGCAGCCGGACCTGGTCTTCGACGTGGATCGCACCGCCCGAAGCCGGGCCCGGAATGGTGCAGCAGGGGTTGGGGGCGGCCAGGTTCTCGACGAACGTCGAGTTGATCAGCGTGATCAGGGTGCGCGGCGCGCTGACCGGTTCTTGCCAGGTACCGAAACCATAAATCGCGCCCCCGACCCACGCGGCTTGGTTACCCTCAAAACGGCTCTGCTCGACGCGGAGCGTGGCGTCGAGCACGAAAATTGCTCCGCCGATCGCATTGCTGACGTGTCCAGGGATGTTGGTCCGGTTGTCGGTGAAGCGGTTCCGCCGCAAGGTCACGGTCGCGAACTGGACGGACAGGGCGCCGCCGCGGGTGCGCGCTTGGTTGTCGGTAAACGTGCAGTCGAGGCAGAGCACGTCCGCGCCGTCTGCGACCCACAGCGCACCACCGCCGGTCGTCGGGGCGGTCACGCGATTGTCGGCAAAAGTACAGTCGGAGAAAACGATTCTGCCGCCGGTGAGCGAAATCCCCCCGCTGATGTTTTCGTCATCGGAAAAGCCGTCGCGGAAAGTCAAGTTTTCCAGGCGGACCGTCCGGCTGGTGCTGTTGTCCTCATAGCGCAGGATCGGACGGCTGTCATTGCCGCTCAGCACCACGTTCGCCCCAGCTGCTGCGCGCACCGTGAAACCCTTGCCCAAGAAGCGCCAGCGGAAGCCCTCGAGCGGCGCCGCGTAAGTCCCAGCCGCCAGCTCGATGATGCCGCCATCTCCCACCTGGCTGACGGCTTGGTCCAAGGTGGCGACGTCTTGCGGCACGCGGATCACGCTCTGGGCCAAGAGCGCGGCCTGGTCGAAAATTCCGCTGGCCCAAAAAAGCACTGCGAGGGTCAGCTTGGGGAGCTGGCGTTGAGCGATCATGACGAGTCCTCCACCCTTCATTCTATGCTTCACTCTATGCTCTGACCACATTCGAGCTCAAGGCTGCCAGTTCTTTCTTGGGGCCGCGCTTCGCTTTCGTCGAGTGCCAGTGCTAAGAAGACATCTTCAAAAGGTTCGCCGGGCAAGTCAGCTTGGGTGCGCAGCTGCTCCGCGGTCCCCAGGGCGACCAGCCGCCCCCGCTGCAAGATGGCCATGCGCTGACAAAGGCGTTCGACAAACGACATCACATGGGAGGAGAGGATGAACGACGTCCCGCGCTCGGTCATGTCCACGATCCGCCAGCGCAAGCGGCGCATGCTTTCGGTGTCGAGGCCGTTTAAGGGCTCGTCGAGCAAGACCAGGCGCGGGTTTCCCATCAAAGCAGCGCTCAGTCCGATCTTCTTGCGCATGCCGTGCGAGTAGGTGGCGATCCAGCGGTCAGCCCAGGGTTCGAGGTGGAAATAGCTGAGGAGTTCTGCGCGTTCCGCCGCATTGTCGAGACCTTTGAGCCCGGCAACATAAGCGAGGAACTCGCGCCCGCTCAGGCGTTCGTCGAGTTCGAGCTCTTCCGGCAAATAGCCGAGCCGGCGCCGGACCGTGAGGGAATGCTGGTGGACCGCAAGCCCATCGACCTCGATCACCCCACTGTCTAAAGCGACGAGGTCCAGGATCGCTTTAAACAGGGTGGACTTGCCCGCGCCATTGGCGCCCAGCAGGCCAAAAATCGGCGTGTCGACGATCAAAGATAGCTGGTTCAGGGCCTGAACCTGGCCATAACGCTTGCTGACCTCAAGGCAGCGCAGAATCGGTGGCTGGGGTGAGTGCATCGGGTTGGGGATGTCAGGGGGGGTTACCTGGTCAAGCTGATCCCGTCAACGCGACCCGCCGGTCTGCGCGTCCAGCCAGCTGGCTCGCGACCACGCCAAAACCGATCAACCACAGCCAGGAGCCGAGGGGAACGAAAATCGTGAGCAACGCAAAAGCTGAACCCACCAGCGAACTGGCCAAAAGGCCCAAAAGCGGCTGCTCAGGCACTTCAAAAGCGATCAAGCCAAAGGTCAAAGCAGCCATCAGCGCTCCCAGGACAAACCCCAAAACCGCCGCGACCACGTCAGCCGAACCTGCTCCGAGGCGCAGTCCAGCGGCGAGCACGATCCACGCTCCTGCCACCACGGTCGGCAACGCCAGCGCACCGGCCAGCCACACCTTGGCGCGCCACACGGCAGCTGCTGCCACGCCGCTGGTCTTGACCAGCCAGAAGCGCGGTAGCTGGTCATGCACCACAAACAAGACCACGGCGCTCAGCGCGAGCGTGGCGACCAGGCACCCGATTGCGGTCCAGCGCAACTGCCAGGAAGCTGTCCACCCGCTGTTCGGCAGGAACCCAAGCACCACGCCATAGCAGGTAAGCGCGAGGAGAACCGCGAGATCAACGACCGGCGAGAAACGGCGCACGACGAGCAGGATATCGCGTTCTACCTGCGTTTTGACCGCCGGTTCGAGCCAGGTCCCCAGGGCTGCCACCCACGACCGACTCGCGCGGAGGGCCGCCCTTTCGGGAGAGACCGCAAGTTCCAGGTCGCGGCGGTGCCAGCGCAAGTGCAAATTTCGGGTAAGGGCAACGAGCAAGGCGCAGAGGACCACGCTCGCACTCACCCCCCACCCGCCACCGCTCGGCTGGGACCCCGGCTGCAGGAGCGCGGCGATTTGGTAGGCTGGCACCCCCGCCAAGGCCAGGGTCACGAGCAGCGCGAGAAGCCTGCAAACAATCCCTAAGTAACGTTGCAGCCCTGTTTTGGGGGTCCAGCGCCGGGCATGGACCAGCCCTTGGACCAGCAACATCTGGAGCAAGGTCAGGGGCACGAGGGCCAAGATCAGGTGCCCTGTTTGGGCCCAAAGCAAGCCCGCGGGGAGCGGCGCAGGAGGCCACAGCCAGCCGGCCACGAAGAAAAGCACTGCGGCTGCGGGCAGGTTGTGCGCCAAGCACACCGCACAGGCGGCAGCAAAGCGGCTGGCTCCGGGCACGGGCAAAACCTCCACCCACAAGCGCGGCCCAGAGTGGGTGAACAGCTCGCGCAGGACGTAAGGTAACCCGCTCGCACCGATCAGGAGCGTCAAGACAAAGCCGATCCAGCCCATGGCACCGTCGGGGCCGAAACCCCACTGGGTCGCGAGCGCCTCGTGGAACAGTTCGAGATAGCGGCTGGTGATCCACAGCGCGACTCCGAGGAAGAGCGGTCCCAAGGCCAGCAAGCCAAACGCCTGCTGCTGGGCAAGACGCCACGCGCTCAAGGCGCGATAGAGCAAGATGTGTTTGACTCTGGGGGCAGCCTCGACCGGCATCTCAAACTCCATAGCGAAAACGTGGCGATGCCGTCACTTCCCTAGCAGGAGGAGCGGGGTGATCACGAACTGGCGAGCTGGTTATTGTGGCGAATCGCCTTCGCCTCATCCAACGTCGATCGAGTCCTCTCACGGCGCAAGAGGCGGACGCTGGAAGGAGCGGGGAACAAAACCCGCGGGAACCTGCAACTCGAAAGTATCGCCCGAGATCCGGGCCAAATAGAGCCCTTCTTTGAGCACCCGGTCGCGCAGGTCGTCCGGCATGTCCACCGCGGCGAGGATGCCGTAAAGCTTCTTGTCGCGGTGCTGCGGCATGAAATCCGGGACCTCGCGCAGGATGCGCAGCAGCTGCTCGATGCCTTCCTCGCGCAGATGGCTCTTGACCTCGACGACCACCGCCACATTGCGATCGGTGTTCGAGAAACCGAAGACGTCGAGCTCCAGCGTCCGCCCCTGCTTCTGCACCCGGTAGCGCGGGGCGATGTTGTCCAGACCAAATTGCTCTGCCAGCAGCTTGCGCATCGAGGGTAGGGCCATGCCCTCGGTGAAGCTGCCGAACTTTTCGCCGAGCTTGCCGAGCTGACGCCCGACCTCCTTCAACTGACGATCGGTCTCGCGCTGCTGGCGATCTGTCTCGCGCAGCTGGCGATCGGTCTCGCGCAGCTGGTGCTCCGTCTCAGTCTGCGCGACCAGCATTTGGGCCAGCAATTCTTTCAGCTCTTGATCCATATCGTCTCGGCTCCGTCCCGTCGTTCGCGCGACTGGCCCAGTTTACCCCACGAGCGAAATGTGCGGCACACTGTCACCAGGGCAGCGCAGCAGCGCGGTGTACCAGATTCGACTCCGCAACGAGGGAGCGTGGGCGGCAAGCAAGTGGCTCATCCAACGTCGATCGAGTCCTCTCACGGCGCAAGAGGCGGGCGCTGGAAGGAGCGGGGAACAAAACCCGCGGGAACCTGCAACTCGAAAG
>CAZCOV010000353.1:0-6474 GCA_964499975.1 uncultured Thermoanaerobaculia bacterium | reverse complement strand
CGATCCCGCAACTGACGGTCGAGCTGAAGACTTTGGAGGTTGCGCATTCGACTCACCCGCTGGGCAGTCAGCGTTACGCAGCTTTCTCGCTCGCCGCTCAGCCAGACGCCAGGGGTTTCTTCCATTTTCGAGACGTTCCCGCGGGGGAGTATCTGTTGACCGCGCGGGATGCAGGAATAGCTGAGTCCGCGCCCCTTCCGGTGAAGGTCTATCTCAACGCTGAAACCCGGATCGAGGAGCCCCTGGTTTTGCGCCGCCCAGTGCGTTTCAGCCTAATGGTGGTGCCACCCTTGGACCCCTGGGGGAAGGCATGGAGCGCTCAGTTGATCGAGACCAACCAGAGTCGGAGCACGGCTCGGCCGGTGGCATCAGCGCAGCTGACGGCCGAGGGAGGGTGGGATCAGGACTCAGTCCGAGTCGGCACTTATTACCTCACCCTGTTGGACTCCCTGGGTTCGCGGTGGGAAACTCGGACAGCCGAACTGAGCGTTGACCATACGGAAACCCTGTCGCTCGACTTGCTGGCAGTCACCGGTAAGTTGACCCTGGGGGGCGAGCCGCTGGCGGCCAAGCTGTGGTTCGGAGGCCAACGTGGCCAGAAAAGCATTTTGATGCTCGCTGGTGACCAAGGTCAATTCTCTGGCTTCCTGCCGGCTGGTGGCCGCTGGTGGGTTGACATACGAGCGCGCGAGCCGCGCGTGAGCCAGGTGAAGCAGGTGGAGGTCATCCAGCGAGAAGGTCACTCCGCGGCCGAGATTTACTTAGATTTATCTGCCGCAAGCATCGCCGGCCTAGTGGTCGCTCCTGATGGCCATCCGGCCCCTGGTGCGACCGTGATTCTGGTGGGGGCGTCCCAACCCTTGGGTTCACCGCCGCACCAGCAAACCGACGACGAGGGGCGCTTTATCTTCCAGGGTCTCGATCCTGGCCGCCACATCTTGGAAGCCAACCGGATGGTCTCTGGGAGCTGGGAGAGTTCCGGCCAGCAAGTGGTCGAGATCCAGCCGCAGCAGGTTGATCCATTCATCAGAATCGAATTGCTGCCGCGGCAAGCGCTGCGGGGGCAAGTGATTTCAGCCAGCGGTGCGGTGCCTGGCGCGCTGGTGGTTGCCGAGCCACTGAGTGGAGAGGTGCCCAGTTCGATGATCTTGCCGCAGGACCAAACCGACGCCGAAGGGCGGTTTCGCCTGGATCTACCCCACGGAATTCACCAGGTTGGGCTGACCGTGGCAGCGCCTGGCTATGCGCTAAAGGCGCAGCCAATCACCGTGGATCCCGCGGCCAGCCTCACGGCCAGCCTCACGGCGAGCCTCACCATTGCGGTGACAGACACCTGGGGAGCGCTGGTCTTACCTGCGGATGACGATCTCGCGATGGCCAAACTTTACCTCCATTGGACCCTTCGCCAGAACGGCACTCCTTTAGGGATGCTTCAGGTCAGAGCTTGGGGGCAGCGTTACGGCCAAGAAGATCTGGCGGCCGGTGAGCTGAGACTAGAGCGGCTGGAACCCGGAGAATATGAGGTTTGTCGGGTCGGGCCGACGGAAAAGAACCGAGGCAGCTGTGCTCGCGGATTTCTAGTGCCGGGCGGTGAGCTCCGCCTGCACCCTCCAGGCGGCGAAGTGGCGCAAACTCAGACGGGTGAGCCAGGGTCCGACCCACCAGGGTCCAACCCACAAACTATCAACAACCCATGACGAGCCCTTAACTGAAACTCGGGCTGAAAAAGGAGATGGCAGATGGCGAGCAAGTTGAACTCGAAGCAGCGGCTGGGGTGGCTGGCCCTGGCTTGTTGTTTGTTGACCGCAAGTTTGGCTGCGCAAGATCTTCCAGATGAATCAGGTGAATCGCCTGCCCCCTCAGCGTCTGCGGTGGCAAGTGAGCCGGCTGGAGCTGTTGAGGATACGACTACGATTGACATCAGGGATGCTCCGATCTGCTGGGGTTGCCATTCCTTCATGATTCCTGATCCTAATGGCGGCCCATCGACTCCTTGTACGGCATGTTTTAGTTGGGGTACTGGGACCGGTTGCTTGGAATTTCTTTTTTGCGGGTGCGTGGAATTTTTCCCTGGTCAATGCTCCCAGTGCTGACAACGAGCGTGTCTGACGATGGAGTGATCCCCAGAGTACAGGCAACCTGATCCGTCGCCGGACGATGGTGAACATGTTGCCCGCAGAACGCTCCACCTGCGGACGACCAGCGCGGGACCGCAGCTCCTCGATCGGCCTGCTGAGGTCGTTGATCTCTAGAATAGGATAAAAATTGATATTTTAGAGATAAATCTCTTGAATGGAAACACCCTCTAGATCACTCCATTCCAAATCAATCTGATACAATCTGTGCCGGCTGAAATCAGCGTCGCTGTCATCCTGGGTGTCATCATGGCGGTGTCACTATAGCGGTGTCATCACAGCGGAGATTTGAAGACTTGCACCCCCCAAATCTGATTGACGTTTTGCAGGCACGGGCTGCCAAGAACCCTGAAACGATCGGCTTCGGCTTCCTCGAAAACGGGGAAATCTCCGAGCAACTCGCCTGGGGCGAACTCGATGGTGCGGCTCGGCGCCTGGCTGGCACCCTGCAGCAGCTCGTCCAGCCAGGGGATCGCGCGCTCTTGGTCTATCCGGCCGGCCTCGAATTTGTGCGCGCCTTCTTTGGCTGCCTTTATGCGGGCGTGGCCGCAGCGCCGGTACCTCCCCCGGATCCGGTGCGGCTCGGACGGACTTTGCCGCGACTTTTGGCAGTTGCCGAGGACGCGTCGCCCGCGGTGGTTTTGACCACGTCGGAGATCGCCAGCTCGCTCGCCACCTGGGCGACCGAAGCGCCCACACTCCGCGCGTTGCGTTGGGTCGCCACCGACGAGCTGGCGGACGCCCCCGCCGAGCTGTGGCGAAAGCCGGCGATCGCGCCGTCGTCGTTAGCGCTTTTGCAATACACCTCGGGCTCGACTGCAGCCCCCCGCGGGGTGGTGATCAGCCACGACAACATCCGCCACAACGCGGCTTACCTGCAGCATGCCTGGGGCTATTCGCCGACCAGCGTGGCCGCGATGTGGGTGCCGAACTTCCACGATGACGGGGTCATCCATGGAATCGTGCTGCCGGTCGTCGCGGGTTCGCGCTGCCTGCTGATGGCACCCTTGCCAGTGGTGCGGCGTCCGATCGACTGGCTGCGCGCGATTTCCCGCTATCGGGTGACCCACAGTGGGGGCCCCAACTTCATTTATGCCCTGGCAGCGCGCAAGACCACGCCGGAGGAGCGGCAAGGGCTCGATTTGTCGAGCTGGTCCATGGCCTACAACGCTGCCGAGCCGATCCGCTATCCAACCCTGCTGCGCTTCCATGAACTTTTCGCTCCGCACGGCTTCCGCTGGAGCGCTTTTCATCCCGCGTTTGGGCTGGCCGAAGCCACCTTGATCGTGTCGACCAAGGACGCACTCGAGCCAGCTCTTTGCACGGTCGATGCCGCGGCCCTGGAGCGCCATGCCCTCGAACCGCCCGGCTCCGCCCAGACGCGCACGCTGGTCGGCTGTGGCAAGCCGATCCTCGATACACGGATCGCGATCCGCCATCCGGAAACCTCGGCCGCTTGCCGGGCGGACGAGATCGGCGAGGTTTGGGTGAGCAGCGCGAGCATTGCCCAGGGCTATTGGCGGCACTCCGAAGCGACCGCGTTGACCTTTGTCCCGGATCCCGACGGCGGATCGGGACGGGCGCTGCGGACCGGGGACCTGGGTTTCCTGAAAGAGGGGGAGCTGTTCATCACCGGCCGGCTGAAGGATCTGGTGATCCTGCGCGGACGCAACCTCTACCCCCAGGACCTGGAACTGAGCGTCGAGCATTGCCATCCCGGCCTACGGCCTGGATGCTGCGCGGCTTTTGCGGTGGATGCTGCGGGGCGTGAGAGCCCGGGGCGCGAAAGCCCGGGGCGCGAGAGCCCGGGGCGCGAAAGCCCGGGGCGCGAGAGCCCGGGGCGCGAATGCCTGGCGGTCGCGGTCGAACTCGACGCCGCAGTCCGCCCGCCAGACGAAGATTGGATCCGGGAAATCTTTGCGGCGATCCGCCGGGCTGTCGCTCAAGAGCACGACGTGCAAGTCAGCCATGTGGTCTTGCTCAAACCTGGGACTTTACCCAAGACGTCGAGCGGCAAAATCCAGCGCCAAGCTTGCCGCAAGGCCTTCCTCGCCGCCCAGCTGGATGCGGTCGCTGAGTGGACAGATCCGGCCAGGAAGGACCCGGTCAGGAAGGACCCGGTCAGGAAGGACCCGGTCAGGAAGGACCCGGTCCGCGCCGACGCCTTGATCGCGTGGTTGCAGGGTTATGCCGAGACGCGCCTTAACTCGCAGCTGATCGATGAACGGCGCATGATCCCGCCTTATGTGGTGCTCGATTTCGGGAATCAGGGGCTTTTCGGCCTGCAGATCCCCGAGCGCTGGGGCGGGCTCGGCTTGCGCATGGGTGACACGTTGCGGGTGCTCGAGCAGCTGGCGGCGATTGATCTCACCCTGGCGACTTTTGTTTGCGGCAGCAACCTCCTCGGCAGCCGGCCGATCGTTCGCCATGGCAGCCCTGAGCTGTGCGCGGAGCTCTTACCCGACCTAGCCGCCGGCCGTCGGTTGTCGGCTTTTGCCCTCACCGAGCCCGGGGCGGGCTCAGCGGTGCGCGCCATCACTTCGCAGGCCGTGCCCCACGGGCCACACCGCTTTAAGCTGTGGGGCGAGAAGATCTTCAGCGGCTCGGCGGCGTGGAGCTCGGTGATCAACGTTTTCGTCCAGCTCATCGACGACAGCGGGCGACCTGCGGGCGTAGCGGCGTTTGCCGTGCCCCAGGGCAAAGCCGGCCTCAAGATCGGACCCGAGGCTTTGACCATGGGCCTGCGCGGCATGGTGCAAAACAGCCTGCAGCTCGCGGGGGTCGAGGTGGGGGAGCGTGAGCTTCTGGGAGAACTCGGCGCGGGCATGGACGTCGCCAAAGACGCCATGCTGTTCACCCGCTTGGGCATCGCGGCAATGAGCCTCGGCAGCATGAAGCGCTGTGCCCAGCTGATGCACCGCTACGCCAGCCGTCGCCAAGTGGCAACCGGACGCCTGCTCGATAACCCCGTCACTTTAGAGCGGTTCGGCCAGCTGCTGAATGGGGTGGCGGTGCTCGAAGCGCTGGTGACCGCGGTGGCCGCGCTGGTGGACGGGGGCGAGGAAGAGGTGCCGGAAGAGGCTTTCATCGTGTGCAAGACCGCGGGTCCCGAGCTCTTGTGGCAGGCGGCGGACGGCTTGGTGCAGCTTTTGGGCGGGCGCGGCTACAGCGAAACCAACGAGGCCTCGCGGTTGTTGCGCGACGCACGGATTTTCCGCATTTTCGAAGGCCCCACCGAGCCGTTGCTCTTGCACTTGGGCTCGCGGGTGATGCACAAAGGAGCGGTGATCGCGGCGTTGCTCACCCAGCTGGGGGCAGGCGATCTCGCGCAACCGTTGCAAAGAGCGGCCACGCGCGTTCATGCCCACACGCTCGAACTGGAGTCCACGTTTGCTGATCGGACGGCAGCGATCCGCTGGGCCTATGGGCAAATCGGCGGGGTAGCCACCTGGGCAGTCTTGACTGCCGCGGTGCGCCGCGCAGCGGAGCGGACGCCGAGCGCTGCTTTGACCCGTGCTGCCGAGTGGGCGCGGGCCGAGATGGAAGCGCGCTACCAGCGGGCCTTGAATCCAGAACAAAAGACCACGCTGCTCACCAGCTCCGCGGTCGACCAAGAAGTCCGCGCCTTGACCGCCGCGATCGGTGACGTCGAGCAGCAACTGGAGGGCTTGGACCACCAGCTCGACCCCTTGCTCCGCCGCGCCCAGGACTCCGGAGAGGCCCCTGCGCAGGAACGCGAGAGCCGGTCCTGGTCGGTCCCCGCGGAGGCGACGCTGGAAGCAGCGGCGCTCGTCGTCGAGCACTTTCCGGAATCGCCGCGGGCAGGGCGCACGGGAGCACTCCTGGTGCCAGCCGCCGCAGGGGCTGATTCCAAAGCGGCGGCTTCGACCGCGGCACGAATGCCCGCGGCACGAACGCCCGCGGCACGAACGCCCGCGGCACGAACGCCCGCGCCCGCGGTCAAGCACCGCGCGGAGGAGGAAATCCAGGACTGGCTTTGCGGGTGGCTGGAACGGGTGCTGCAAGTGGCTGGCGACCAGCTCGAGCCCCATCGCCCGTTTGCCGAGCTGGGCATGGATTCGGTGTTCGCGGCCGAATTGGCCGAAGATTTGAGTGCGTGGTTGGGACGGGTGCTCCCGGCCACGATCTTGTGGAGTTTTTCCACCGTCGAGACGCTATCTCGCCATTTGGCCAGTGCTCCGGTACCCAGTGCGGCCGGGCAGCTCGGCGAGCGTAAGGCGGTTGGCTTGGGAGGTTGGCGATGAACGAAGATCCGCGAATTTTCCGGCAGCAGGAAACCAGTTCGGCAGTCCAGGAGGTCAGAGCGCGGCAGGAGACC
>CAZCOV010000352.1:0-6502 GCA_964499975.1 uncultured Thermoanaerobaculia bacterium | reverse complement strand
CTGTAATCAAGAGGCTTTTCTGACGACCAGGGGAGCTAATTGCGGAATCGCTGTACCCCCTTACCGATCGGATTCAGCCGTGGGTGATCCACAGCACCAGCAGACCCCAAAGCGCCAGGTTGATCACGGAAGGCAGGTCGAAGAGCACGGCTTCGGTCGGGTTGCGTTCCCCTGGACGCTGGTAGATCAAGTAGAGGTACCGGAAGATCCCAAACAGGACCAGGGGGATCGAGTAGACCAACTCCCCACCTAGCCGCGCCACGGTTTGCGGGTCGACCACGTACAGAGCGTAGGCCACAAGGGTCGAAGCCGTGACCACGTTGATCATCTGGTCGAGGAAGGCTGGGCTGTAGTGGCTGAGCACTGCACGATGCTCGGCCGCACCAGCTGCGAGCAAGTCGATCTCATGACGTCGCTTCGACAAGATGAGAAATAGCGCAAGAAAAATCGTACACAAGAGCAGCCAGCTTGAAAGCGCCACGTGGATCGCAGCCGCTCCTGCTTCGACCCGGATCACGTAACCCACGGCCACGGCCAAGAGGTCGAGGATGACCACCCGCTTGAGCCCGCTCGAATAGAGCAGGTTGATCCCGAGATACACCACCAGAAGACCACAGAACTTGGGTCCAAGCGCCAGGCTCAAGACCACGGCCAAAGCCGCGAGCCCGATCATGGCAGCGACTGCAACCTTGATCGGTAACGCCCCCGAAGCGATCGGCCGTCGGCACTTGAGCGGATGGAGCCGGTCTTCGTCGCGGTCGCGCAGATCGTTGAGCAGGTAAATTGCGCTCGCGGCACAGCAGAAAGCGAGCACCGCTTGAGTGGCCTGCGCGAGAGCCGTGGGGTCCTGCAGCTTTTGCGCGAACACCAGCGGTGCGAGAACGAAGGCATTCTTGACCCACTGCGCGGGTCGCAAAGCACGTAAGAGAGGTCGTAGCATCGCGCTATTATAAGCGTCATGCGCCGTTTTTGGCTGGGGACCGTGTTCCCGTCGTGGTTGTTGCTCGGAGTTTGCGTGTTGCCTCTGGCTTGGGGCACGCACACGCTGTATTCCCGCGACGTCTTACACAGCCACTTCCCGCTCAAAGTGGCGCAAGCGCAAGCGCTCCGCGCGGGAGAGTTGCCACTCGTCGATCGCGAACGGGGAGGCGGCCAGCCGCTCGTCGGCAACCTCAACGCCGTGCCGCTTTACCCTGACAACTTGCTGTACTTGCTCGCGCCGACGCTGTGGGCGCTCAATGCGCATTTCTGGTTGCACTGGCTGATCGCACCGCTGGCTGGCTACTGGTTGGGGCGCGCTTGGGGTTTGGGTCCGCTCGCGGCTTGGATCGGCGGAATGGTCTATGCGACCAGCGGTTTTTTCTTATCGCAACTCAACCTCTACAACCTGGTAGCGGGTGCAGCTTTGACGCCAGCCTTGATCGCAGCTTGCCTTGAAGCCGGGACCCGGCGCGGACGCCTGCTGGCGGTGGGTCTGCTTTGGGCCTTGCTTCTGCTCGCTGGCGATCCGTTTTTTGCCGGGCTCGCGCTGGGCATGGCTGGGCTAGCAACCCTCATCCAGCGCGGTTTTCGCCCGACCGAGTGGCTACGCCTGGGGCTGGCTTTGCTTCTGGGCACGGCGGTGGCCGCGCCGCAGCTGGTCGAAATCGTGCGCATTTTGCCGCTTTCGTATCGCGGCTACTGGCAGTACTCCCCCGAGGCCGCCTTGGCTCAGGGCTTTGATCCGCGGAGCGCTTTCGAATGGCTGCTGCCGCTCAGCTTCGGGCGTCCGGATTTCAGTTTTTGGGGGCGCGAGTTTTACGGTGGCAACGAACCCCTGTTTTATTCCCTCTACCCCGGTCTCTTGACCCTGCTCTTGCTGGGGGTTGCTGGCGTCCACGAGCGCCGCACTCGTCTGGCCTGGGGGTTTGTGATCGTCGGCGGCCTGCTTGCACTCGGGGCGCTCAACCCAGTGGTGCGCTGGCTCTACCAACTCCCCGGCCTGGCCACCTTGCGCTATCCGATCAAGTTCTGGTTGCTGGTCGCGGTGGGCACCGCGCTCCTCGCCGCCACTGGCAGCGAGCGTTGGCTGGCAGGAGAACGTCCCCGGACGCTACCTATCGGGCTCGGCGTGGGTCTGGTGCTTTACGCTGGCGCTTGGGTCGGGCTGAGTTTCGGAACCAATGCCTGGTTGAGCGGCGTCCTGCCCCCAGCGGTGCAAGACGCAGAGCGGACGCGCTGGGCCGGGCTCTGCCTGCTTTCTTGCGTGGAACTCTGCTTGCTCGCATTCGCGGTGCGCTGGCGACCCCACAGGCCACAACTGGCTGCGACCCTCGTGGTCTTGATTCACGCCGCTGCCCAGCTGTTGTTCTTGCGCCCGCTGCGCGACACCGACGTGGTCACCCCCTACACCGAGCCGCCGCGGCTCTTGGCCGCGGTCCCCAGTTCAGCGCGCCTCGTCCACGGGGGTTTCCAGGACCTTTTTGGCCAGCGCTATGGCCGGATTGGACCTTACCCAGATTCGCGCACCCTGTGGCTCACCCGCCAGCACTTTGCTGACCTCTACCCCTTCTCGGGCATCCAGTGGGGACGCCGTTACGACTTCAACCCCTCCCCTGAAGGGCTCGACACTTTTTTCCAGATCGCCCTCATCCGTCGCTGCCAGCAACTCCAAGACCCCGAACGTCTACGCTTGCTCGCGGCCTCGGGAGTCGACATCTTGCTGCTCGACCGCGAGCTCGATCCCGCGGCCTTGCCCTTGGTCCACGCGCTGCCACCGCCCGGCACCCCGGGTGAAACGGCCGGAGAAACGGCTGGCACCAGAATCTATGCCTTGAACGCACCTGCTGCACCCGTCCAACTGGTCGGGACGGTGCTGCGCGCTCCGCACCTCAATGCGGCAGTTGCTGCGCTCGCCGACCCTGCCTTCAATCCGCGGACCATGGTCGTGCTGCCAGGAGATGGACCGCGCGTCGATCGACCACCTGGCACCATCTCGATCCACGCGGACGAACGCGAGCGGCTGGTGGTCGACACCACATCGCCCGAGGGGGGGGTGCTGCTGATCCAGCGCAGCTATCTCGAACTCTACCGCGCCCAAGTCGACGGTCTGCCGCAGCCGATCGAAGTCGCGAACGTCCAGCGCATCGGCGTCACGGTGCCTCCTGGCGCGCACCGGGTGGAACTTTGGGTCGACCGTCGGCCCACCCGCGTGGCCTGGGTCGTCGCAATGGTCGCTGCGCTGGGGCTACTCCAGCTGGCGTGCTTCCCGCGGAGGACCGCATGAGTCCAGCGATCCATCGCGCGCTCTCGCGGCTCAAAGCCTGGCCCGAAGCGGTGTGGGTCGGATTCGCAATTTTGCTCTGCCACAGCCTAGTCCACTTCCAGTTCTCGCCGCCTTCGGCTTTTCGCAAATATGGCCTGGCTGCTGAACAACTGCTGCGCGGCGAGCTTTCGGCGGAGCGACAAATGGACTTCAGCCCGCTTTACTTCGAGCTGTCGCTTTTTGCCAAACGATTTTTGCCCTTGTCCGAGGAACTCCTGCTCGCACTCCAACTGGTTTTGGTCGCGATTGCTGGCGCCTGGCTCTACACCTTGTTACGCCAACGTTTCGGTCGCGGTTTGGCCCTGGCGGCGATCGCCACCTTGACGATGGATCGCCACCTTCTGGTCTATGTCCAGATCCTCGAACCGGAAGCTTGCCTGCTCTTTTTCCTGCTCGGTTGTCTGTACTGCTGTGAGACCGCCTGGCCCGAACTGCTGCGAGGGACGGCTCGGCATGGGTTCTGGTCGACGGGAGCCGGAGTGTTCGCTGGACTGGGCCTGGCCACCCGCCCCAACTTATTGCCGGTGTTTTTGCTTGTCCCCTTCTATTTTTGGTTGCGCGGGGCGCGCGGCCGGGCGCTCGGCAGCGCCGCGGCGAGCTTTCTCAGCCCGCTCCTTTTGACGCTGGCTTTGCTCTTGGCGCGGGCGCACGCCTTGACCGGCGATCCCTGGACCCCGATGATGAACCCAGGCACGGTTTTTTTCGAAGGCAACAACCCGCTTTCGCACGGCACCAGCGCAGTCTATCCACCGGTCGTTTTGGCCTACGTCCAGCGCGGCGGTGAAATCCCCGACGGTGCCCACGAGTACTACCGCTTCGTGGCCCGCGCGTCCTTGCGCGAGCAGCTCGGACGCGAGGCCACGATCAGCGAAGTCAATTTGTTCTGGGCGGATCGCGGGATGGCCGGGCTGCGCCAGGATCCTGGACGCGGCTTCCACTTGCTGCTCGAAAAACTGGTGCGGGCTTGCCACAACTTTCGCTGGCACGACGTGCCCACTGCTTGGCGCTACGACCAGATGATTTTCCTGCCCTCCGTGCCCTTTGCCTTGGTCGCAGCCCTCGCGCTGTGCGGCCTCCTGCTCGAAGTCAGCCGTTGGCGCGAGGCCCTGCTTTATTACGCTGTTTTTCTAGCTCAGCTGGGGGTGATGGTGGTTTTTTATGTGTCCGCTCGCCAACGGCTGCCGCTGCTTCCCGCGCTGCTTTACTTTGCTGCGGTCACCGTCGAACGTGGGCTGCGGCAAAAGCGTCCACGTGCCGAGCGTCTGGGCTTGCTCGCGCTGGTTCTTCTCCTCACTGGGTCGCTGTTGTTGCCCAACGATTTGACCCACGACGAACGCTATCGGCGTCAGGGGCACCTTGCCACCGACCTGGCTTTGGAAGGGCTCGCTGCACTCGAACACGAAGACGAACCCATCAGCGTCCACAACCAGCTCTTGCTGACCGCGATCACAGCTTCGCCTTGGTGGTTGGAGTGGATCCGGCCTGCCGGCTTTCCCCAAGAGGAAGCGAGCCTCGAAGCGCAACTGTTGGCCCGCCTTGATCCCGCGCTGCGCACGCCTAGCGCTCAGTTCGATCGCGCCATCCTGGCGCTCAAAGCAGGTCAAGACGCGATGGCTGAAACCTTGCTGCAAGAACTCGCAGCCGAAGGCATCGAGTTTTACCGCAACGCCTTCGCGGCGTCGGAGCCGTTGTTTTTCTTGAGCCGGGTCGCGGCCCGCCGGGGGGATCACCCAAAAGCGATCGCCTTGCTGCGCCAGGCGCTGGAGCGCTCGCCCGGCAACCCTTTCATTCTCGCCGAGCTGATCGCCTTGACCGACGACCCCGTCTGGCAACCCCCTTTGCTCGCTGCCTTCAGCCCTCTCGATGCCCAACTTCTGCTCGGCCAAGCCCTGCTCTTTCATGGGCGCAATCTGGAAGCTGTGAGAGCCTTTACCTTTTTGGTGCGACGGCTGCCCGACTTTCGTCTCGCCCACATGCTGCTCGCGGCAGCCCTTGCCCGCAGCCAACGTGACGAAGAGGCCGTGTTCGCCTACCGCGAAGCCCTACGCTTTGGCCCCGAGCCAGTTCACGAAAGCGCAATTTTTGTTGAGCTCTTCACCCGTTGGGCAGCGGCCCACCGCGACCAACCCGAGGCCCAGCTCCTGGCTGCTCAAGCCCTCCATCAGCACGGCCGCTTGCATCAAGCTTTGGCCTTGCTCGACGCACTCACCCCCCCGAGCCATCTCGAGAGTGCGGTCGTGCGTGAGCAGGAGCGATTGCGTAAAGCCCTTGGCCTCACCCCTTGAGGGTGAGATTTTTCGGGAAATCTTGCCCCGATGGCTGCAAGCCCGTGCAGAAGGCGGTCTTGGGTTTGTTGACTGGTCATCTTATAGATGAACTTGCATTAATTGATTTCCGGATTTATACTCGGTGACGAGGTTGATGGATAAGGACTCGACCACGTCGAGAGAGTCACAAAAAGGGGGGCCCAAATGCAACCAGCAACTTCCGAACGAGTTCGGCAAATCCAACGCATCGAAGAGCAGCTCAACAGCTTTCTCGCGGCCAAAGCGCGCGAGCAGCAGGACCTGTCCGAAGAGCTGCGCACGGTGTTGGGGTGCATCCATGAGCACGTCTTCGACGCCGATTTGAACGTCAAGACCCTCAAAGCCCGTTGCCGAATCCGCGACAACAACGTGTCGTCTCGTTTTCGCTACACTTTGGGGATCGGTATCAAAGAGTACATCGAAAGCCTGCGCATGGAAGCTGCGCTGATGCTGCTTCGGCAGGAGGGGCTACCGGTTTTCCACGTTGCCAAAGCCGTGGGCTATGACTACGAGGAGACCTTCTACCGCGCCTTCCGCCGCCGTTTCGGCTGCACGCCAGCGCGCCAGCGTCGGCGCTTTGGTGGCTGGCCGCATCGTCGGATCAAGGAGTTCCTCCAATCGCAGTTCCAGGGGGACGGTCCTGGGTTCGTCCGCACCATCCTGCCGCTGGCTGCTGGACCCTGATCCAGCTCACTTTGACCGGTTGACCGACAGGCCACGGCGGAAGTTCGCGGCAGCCCCGCGCAACGGGGGTGGTGCAGGGCTCCTCAGCTTCCGCCGTGGCCTGATCGGGTTGCAACACCCTACCTCAATCCTTGCCGTGTGACCTCGCTCCTAGCTCCTCAAATCGCGTCCAACAACAGCAGCCTTCTGCTAACCTGGCACATCACGA
>CAZCOV010000351.1:0-6527 GCA_964499975.1 uncultured Thermoanaerobaculia bacterium | reverse complement strand
GGGGCAGGCCCCTGTGCCTGCCCTCCCCGTCTTGCATCGGATTGGCATTGAATCAGCATCTAACAATGATTAGAATCAGCATCTGATCAGCATCGAATTGACGTCAAATCAGTGCTATGATGACGGTTCAAGGAACCAACACAAAGGAGCTTGACATGGCACGACTGACGATCGAGTTTCCAGATGATGCTGACGCCATCCTGCAAAAGCTGGCCAAGGACGAGCACACCACCAAGCGCGAGGTGGTGCGCCGGGCGTTGGCGCTCTACAATTACCTGAGCGAAGAAGGGGTCAAGATGGGAAGCGGGCGCCGGGTGTCGATCACCGACCAGAATGGCAACGTGATGAAGGACATCTTGTTTTGAAGGCCGCTGGTGGCCGCGGAGGGGGCGTGGAGATACAACAACCGCAGCTTGAGAGGCGCCAACAGCCGGCTACCGAAGTCGTCGCCGGGTTCCCGTCCCTTGACCCCAAGCCTGCCTCGTACCTCGAATGGACCGGGGTGCGGCAGATGACCCTCGTGCTGGTGCTCATCTGCCTAGTGGTCGGCGGTTTCGTGCTGGCCTGGTCGCTGACCCAGCCAACACTCACCCAAGCCCAGGCGCTCGCCACCGCCGGCAACGTTACAGATCCACAGGCCGTGGTCAAGCTGCTGGGCGAGTTGCGGGCGGCCCACACCACTCAGTACAAGGAAATGTTCCAGGTGGCGGTCTTGTCAGGGCTGGTGCCGCTCTTCACCCTGCTCGCCGGCTATGTCTTTGGCCGCGGCAAGGCGGCACGGGCAAACGGGGCGGAGGAAGCTTGACGCCCACGGTGACGCTTTACGTGGGGATTGCCGTGCCCCTGGTCGAGGATTTTCGGGAGTGGGCGGCCAAGATCCCGCCGGCCGCCGACGAGGGTGCGCGCCAGGCGCTGCTCAAGGCGTTCCCGCGCCGCGAGATCGGGGCCTATGCCCTGCAGGAGCTGCAGGAGGGGAGATTCCCGCCTGCCAACCCGCAACCCGTGCTGGTCTTTCGGACCGCGGTGACGACCGTGGAGCAGCGGGTAGAGAAGCTGGTCGGGCAGTGGAGCGGCACCCCGGTCTGGCAACTCCAGGACGAGACGCGACCGATTCCACAACTCGATCACCGGACCTTCCTGCAAGAGCTCGACAAGGCCCTCGCGCATCAGCCGGTGCGGTGGGTCCCGCGGGTGGGCCTGACGCGGCAGAAGTTGCAAAGCGATCTGCAGCAGCTGCGGCCCGAGCTGGTGGCGCTCTTCTGCCATGGCACGCCGGAAGGCAACTTGCTGTTCGAAGATGGGCGCGGCCGGGCGGTGATGGTCGCGGGTGAGGAACTGCTCCCGCTGCTCACCCCGCATCCGCAGGCGACGATGCTCGCTGCGTGCCACTCGCAGACCGCGGTTCTGCGCGCTGGCGGCTGGCAGGAACGCGGCATCTTGATCACGGTCGATGCCCGAACGCCGGTCGAGGTCGCGGCTTGCGCACAGTTTCAGAGTTTCTTTTTCAGCGAGCTCCTCGCTGGGGCTACAGCCGGCGCGGCTCATGCCGCGGCAGTGCGGTTCGTTGCCTCAAGCGACACGGTGGGCGATCGGGCGTTTGCTGCCGACGAGGTCCCCGCGAGCGCCAAGTTCCAGCTCGTGGCCGGTCAGGACGCACGGCTGGGCAAGCGGGCTGCGGCCGAGCCGCCCGCCATCCCGCCCCAGTTCGAACCCATCGCCCACGTCACGTCACCCGAGATGCGCCGCGGCATCGAGCACTTCGTGGGCCGGCAACGCGAGACGGTTGAGGTGATCGCCGCTCTGTTGCCGCTCGGGGCGGGTCTTCAGGCGGCAGGGCAGGGCGATCACCGCTGCGTGACGCTGACCAAGGAAGGCGGCATCGGCAAGACGGCGCTGGCAGTTGAAGTCGCAACCTGGGTTCACGAGCGGGGGTTCTTTGCGCGCGGGGTGTGGGAATTTTCTTGCGCGGACCTGCGCTTGCCGGGCCAGCTGCCCGCCCGGCTGCTCCAGCTCTTCGGACTGCCCGAGCGCGAGCAGCGCGGTGATCTCGTCGTGCTCTTGGGCGAGTGGGTGCGCGAGCGATTCGGTGCGGAGGCGTGGTTGCTGGTGCTCGACAATCTCGACGATCTGGTGGCGTCCACGAGCCCCCAGGAGCTGCGGCGCGAGACCCGGGCCGTCATCGAGCGGCTGCTGGCGGTGGCGCCGGGGTTGCGCGTGCTGGCCACCTGCCGCTGGCCGATCGGGCTGGTCGCCGACGAGCAGCTGATTCCCGTCTTGCCACTCGACGAAGACGAGGCTTGCGAGGTCTTTTTGTCGCACCTGGATCCCGGGCCGCTGCGCCGTGCGGTGGAAGACACCTATCGCTTGCCAGACAGCGCAACCCGCCGGCTGATCCGCATCTCGGGTCGGCATCCGCAATCGCTGCGCCTGCTCGCCCGTCAGCTGCGGCGCAAGGGGCTGAGCCTCGACCAGCTGTGCGTCGAGGCGCAGGAGAACCTGCTCGGCAAGCTGCGGGATCCTCATGCAGACGATGAGGACGACCGCCGCTACCGGGTGGAGCGCAGTTACGAGCTGTCGTACCGCCACCTGAGCCCGGCCGGGCAGCAGCTCTTTGCCCGCCTGGCCCGCTTCCCGGCCGGCATCTGGTGCGGGGAAGGGGTGGAGAAGATTCTCGGTTGGCACGAGGTTCTGGGTGAGGACTGGAAGGATCGGTTCGAGCGTGAGCTCGACTTCTTCGCGCTGGTTCACTTCGAGGACGATGCTTCGCCCCTGGGCGCCGGGTTTTACCGGATGCTGCCGTCGATGCTCGAGCTGGCACGGCAGAAGCAAGCCTCCCTGCCCGAGGACGGCTGGCACAAGATCTGGGTCGCGTTCTGGCGCAAGCGGCTGGTGGCGTGGAACCAGATGTTCGAGGGCAAGACCCCGGAGGAGCTCGCAGGCACTACCGCAGGCGCGGAGCTTGGCGAAGCCAGGCGGCAGGTGGCGATCGCTTTGTTCCGCGCCACCCAGGCCAGCTGGCTCGAGTTCTTGGCGTTCGCCCGGCAGCAGGATCCGCTTCTGGCAGGGCGGATGCTGCTGGCCGTGGTCCGCTTTACACGGTCGGATGGGCAGCGCGTCGTGGGTCTGGAATTGGCGCAAGCAACGGTTGCAGCGCTCAGGTCCACAGATCATCGGGCCGAGTTGGCAGCAAGTCTTGATACCCTGGGGACCGTCCAGCACGATCTGGGTGAGCTCAAAGCGACGCAGGCCTCTTATCTGGAGGCGTTGGCGATTCGGAGGGGGCTGGCAGCGCAGCATTCCGCCGACGTCGAGGAGGCGTACGTTGCCGAGACGCTCAACAACCTGGGGGCCGCCCAGAGCGATCTGGGTGATCCGAAAGCGGCGCAGAAGTCTTTGGGGGAAGCGCTGAAGATCTTTCGGCGGCTGGCAAAGCAGCATCCCGCCGCCTTCAAGGAGCACGTTTTTGCTGGGACGCTCAACAACCTGGGGAAAGCGCAGAGCACTCTGGGTGAGCACGAAGCGGCGCAGGAATCTTTTTGGAAAGCGCTGGAGATCTTTCGGCGTCTGTCGGAGCAGCATCCCGCCGCCTTCGAAGCCGACGTTGCCATGGCGCTCAACAACCTGGGGATCGTGCAGCGCGCTCTGAATAAGTTTGAAAATGCGCAGGGGTCTTATTTGGAGGCGCTGGAGATCCGGAGGCGGCTGGCAGAGCAGCATCCCGCCGCCTTCGAAGTGCAAGTTGCCATGACGCTCAACAACCTGGGGATCGTGCAGTGCGATCTGGGTGATGGCGAAGCGGCGCAGGGCTCTTATCGGGAGGCGCTGGAGATCTACGCCCCTTTGCTTGCCAAGTACCCCCGCGCTTACTTGCAGAAATTCTCGGTCGTCCTCCGCAACTACACCAACCTCGTCCCTGAATCCCCAGACGATCCCTGGTGGCAGCTGTGGCGGCAGCTCAACCCTGAGAAGTAGAGCGCCATCATCGCGCCTGCGCAGGGTCCCAGCCGATCAATGCATACGGACGTAGTAGCCGGCTCGGTACGGGGTCATAGGGCAAGCTCGTGATCTCCAGGCCGAGGCGGCCAGCCGGGCAAGCAGACGGCGGCGGCCCCACACCCGTCGAATTTCCCTTCCTCGGCACACGCATTAGCCGGCGGCTGCAAGGGCCTTCACAGCCCGCTCAGGCACGCTAATCGGCTCGAACATCGCAGTGGGATAGAGGTAGTCCTCCCCGGACTCGTCGACAACGCGAACGAGTCCCTCACGCTCGGCCTCTGCGTCCGGCAAAAGGCGATAGATCTTGCGGGGCTCAAGCGCTGCCTCGAACCCTTTGTTTGAGAGGCAGAGCACGAATCGCGTCATCGTCCTAGCTAGCTCAGTAATTTCTTGACCTTCATCATCTTCCGGCCGACGCCGTGGCACTCGTACCAGTGTACCTCAGCCCTGCGGACCGTGCCACTTGGAAGCTCAATCCTGGCAATTCCTTTGAGTTTCCGCCAATTCCGCCCACCGAAGCTCCGGCGGAGCAACTTGATTTCTCGGATCCCACTGCCACTAGCAACGAGCTCGACGTGGCTGGGTTCCTCAACAAGTCGGTACTCCACAGGGCATCTCGCTACGAGTGTGAAGGCTCCTACTGCGCAGGATCCCAGCCGATCAAGGCATACGGACGTAGCAGCCGGCTCGGTACGGGGTCATAGGGCAAACTCGTGATCTCCAGGCCGAGGCGGGCGGCCAGCCGGGCAAGCAGACGGCGACGTCCCCACAAAAGCGCCTGGGCCTGGCGCTGAGCCAGGAGGAGAAACCGGGTCGGGTCGCCGGCGCAACCGTCGGGCAAGGCCCCGAGCAGCGCGAGGGCGAGGGGAAGCACCTGCCGCAGGCCCTCAAGCTCGCTCGCCGAAAGGGCGCCGGTATGCACCGCAATGACGACCGCATGAACGAACACCGCCCCAAACGCCAGCTGCTGCGCCCAGTAGGTCTGCGCTCGCGCTGACCCGCTCTGCAGCTCCTCGCCCATTCGGTCGAGCACCGGTTGCCAGCGACCCGGTGAGGGGGGCGTCGCGCTCACAGGTAACCCTCGATAACGAAACGAAAATTGTCCTCGTCACAGGATCGGCTTTGAACCGTGCCGGCAGCCGCGCGAAAGCGTCCGCAAGGTCGTCCGTGGTCAAGCGAAAATGCTGGATCAGGAACAGCACATCGGCGATGTCCTCGGGATCGAACCGTTTCAGCTTGCCGATCACAAGGTCGGCGGCAGGAGGGGTTTTGACCGTGAGCCGCACGCCGCGAAAGACCGTGTTGTAGGCCCGGTCCGGATCTGGGCGCGAGAGGATCAGCGTCTCTTCGGGCACGAGGTAATCCTGTTCCGTGAAGTCCTTATCCGCTGGGTTGAAGCCAAGGTTTGCCATCGCACAAGCCCGGCGCAGATCTGTTTCCACGAAGCGCGAAGCCGGGAGGACGTCGATGTCGAGGGTTACACGTTGCTTCAGCCCGTGGGCGAGCGCAGCTGAGCCCCCGCGAATCAGCAATTCGGTCGGATACTCGAGCGCCTGGTCGAGCTTAGCGAAAATCTCTCTCAGCTTGTCTGCATCCATCACAGATCTCAGCGACGACGTCCCAAAGACGAGACCGTATTGTCCCCTTCTCGGGCACAAAAGCTTTCGAGTCGGCTGGCACCTCGCGGGTCGCGGTGCCGACAACCTCAGGCGACAAGGGGCCTCCCCCTCGTTTGCATCGAGAAACCAATCTACAGGTTGCGATGAAACTTCGTCAATGCCAGATTTGCGACCAACTGCCGGGCCGGGTGGGGTCACCTTTCTAGATCGGTAGCTTTTGGCTGTCAGGCCAGGAACATGACGTCCCCAAAACCCTTGACACGTCAGGGGATTTGCTCTAAAGTCGTCAAGTCTTCACGACAGGGGAGTAGGGTCGACCGGGGGGAAGACTCGATGGAGAATAGCTGTCGCTGGATTGACGGGTATACATGTGGGGTAAGAGATGTGTTTGGTGCAGAAAATCGGGTTGAGCGGAAAACCTGCGATGACTACAGCATTACTGCTTCAAGGCATCTCAACGCAAGAACTGAGCTACAACTGCGCTTGCCACGCTCATCGTTGTTCGAGCTTGCTTAATTAGGGAGCTTGTGATGGGAAGCTGTGCTTCTCATATAAAAATAGTATATTTGCGTCCTCATTGATCGACATGGATTTTGCTGACAAATCTCTTGGTGAAAAGTTGGGAAAGTAGTGATAAAGCGAAAACCAAAAATTTTCTTTATTAGTCGTTTTGATTCCGATTATAGATTTGTACGCCGTTGGATTGAAAACCATCTAGAGAAAGAAGGTGCTCTTTTCTCTCTCCGTGGCATACGTCTTGAACTCGAACTTCTAGACATCAGCGCCAGAGACTCAATTCGAGTTGCATTGATTGAGAGCATCAGAGACTCATGTCTAATACTCGCTGATATCACTCCTCAGGAATCAAATGAAGGCGCTCTATCCTGGAACCCCAACGTTTTCTACGAACTT
>CAZCOV010000350.1:0-6563 GCA_964499975.1 uncultured Thermoanaerobaculia bacterium | reverse complement strand
CCTCCTGCGTGTAAGGCAGGCGCTCTAACCAGCTGAGCTAACCCCCCGGCGCCAGCGGGGCTTATCCTAAGCAACGGCTCCTGAGATGTCAATGGATGCGGAGGATGTTGACGGACAGCGCTGATGGACGATGCTGACGATGGGTGGTGGGGGAGGAGCAAAGCTAAAGTTGGTCTGGCGTAGAGCGGCTGCAAGTCATAAGATGAAAGCTCGCAGGCTTGACCTGTTCCAGATTTTAGATGGTTCACGACCGACAGGAGCCTTTCCATGCACGAATTACCCAATCTCGAATATGCCTTTGATGCGCTCGAGCCGCACATCGACACCAAAACCATGGAAATCCACCATGGTAAACATCATGCTGCGTATGTCACCAACCTGAACAAGGCGCTCGAAGGACAGACCACGCTGGCCAGCAAACCCGTCGAGGACTTGTTGCGCGACCTCGACGCGATCCCCGAGTCGATTCGCACCGCGGTCCGTAACCATGGTGGCGGACACGCCAACCACGCCTTGTTCTGGCGGCTGATTGGCCCCGGTGGCGGGGGTGAACCCACGGGCGATTTGGCGAGCGCGATCCAGCGCGACTTCGGGGGCTTTGCGAATTTGAAAGAGCAGCTCAATGCCGCGGCCATGGGACGCTTCGGGTCAGGATGGGGGTGGCTGGTCAAGAGCGGGAGCCGGCTCGAAATCCTCTCGACCGCCAACCAGGACAGCCCACTGTCTTTGGGCAAAGCTCCGCTTTTAGGCGTCGATGTTTGGGAGCACGCCTACTACCTCAGGTACCAAAACCGCCGCGCGGATTACCTCGCAGCATGGTGGAATGTGGTCCGCTGGGACCGGGTGGCTCAGGTCTTCGCAGCAGCCTGATCTCGGTCAACGCCCTTTTCTCCGCCGCTCCCCTCCCAAGTTCGTAGCTTCGGCCCTGCCCCGGCAGGGCGTTTTGCTCTTGCTGAGCCGCTTCGGCGTGGTTTCGTGAGTTCTTAACTAACTTGCGTATATAGAGAAGTTTGCACAAGATTGCTCATTCGTTGAGCTGGACACTCGCCAACTTGCAGAGCGAGTTCAATATTGATTCAATAAAACTTGTCTACAATTTAGAATGATGACGGAGCGATATCCCCCTACGGAGATATCGGACTCCGAGGATGTGTTGGGAGTGAGACCGCGGCTGCCAGGCCGCGAAACCGAGGGGTGATCCCCTTCAAGGAGGAGTCCAATGGAAAGCGTCCAGGTTGATCGCACTGCTACTCGGAGAATGACCAAGGTATTTAAGGCGTTGGCTGACGGTACGCGGCAAGAGATTCTGCAATTGCTCGAAGATCAGCAGTATACCGTCGGGGAAATCGTCTCCAAGTTCAACCTTTCGCAGCCCACGATTTCGCGCCACCTCTCGGTTCTCAAGGAAGCAGACTTGGTCGTGGATCAGCGGCGGGGGCAAAACGTCATCTACCGCTTGAACGACAACGCACTGGCCAGCTCGATGCGGCAGTTCTTCAGCCAATTCCGCAGCTGCCAGGAAGTTCTGCGTTAGCCGACGGCTCGAGGCCAAGCACCAGGGGGACCGGGAGAGACCGTCCGCGGGGCGTTTCCTGCGGGCGGTAGTCTTTTTTTTGACAGGCCGCTCACCTCTGGGTTATCTTCGCGATCCGCGCGGACCATGCCCCTAGGCGGACAGCTGGCAGGCGCGCGGTGGTCTCCCCCGTTGGCGGTCCCCCGTTGGCGGTCCCCCGTTGGCGGTCCCCCGTTGGCGGCATCAGGCGGTGTAGCTCAGCTGGTAGAGCAAGCGGTTCATACCCGCTGTGTCAGGGGTTCGAATCCCTTCACCGCCACCATGCTTCAACCTCTCCACACTGTTCTCCCGCGGCTTGCTTCAGAGCTTGAACCCCCACCAGCCACCATGCCGGGCGAAAACCTCCAGGAAACCCTCCAGCTGGAAGCGCACCTCGCTGCTTTCTTGCGCCAGCTGCACATCGCGCGCCAGGATTTGATCGTGGTCGCTTTCTCCGGCGGACCCGACTCTTGCGCTTTGCTCCATGGGCTCAAGCGAGTGGCCCGCGATTTCGCGCTGCGGTTGGTGGCAGTTCACCTCGACCATGGCCTCGACCCTGATTCTGCACGGCGCGCACACGCTGCCAGCCGGCTGGCTGCCGCTTGGCAAATTCCGCTGACGGTCAAACGCCTGCCTCCGCTGTCCCCAGGTCCGCGCGCGCTGAGCCGCGAAGCCGCGGCTCGCCGCCTGCGCTACGAGGCGCTCGCGCAGTTCGCGGAGGAGCAGCGTGCCCGGTTCATTGCGACAGCGCATCACGACGACGATCAAGCCGAGACCGTGCTCCTCAGGTTGCTGTTCGGCAGCGGTCTGGGGGGACTTGCCGGCATCCAGCGGCAGCAGGGCCAGGTGATCCGGCCACTGCTCGGGCTGCGGCGTTCGACCTTGCTCGCTTACCTGCAGCACCAGCAAGTCGCCTGGGTGGACGACCCCACCAACCTGATGCTGGAGGTTCCGCGCAACCGCGTCCGCCATTGCCTGCTACCGCGCCTGGCGACCGCGGATCCCCAGATCGTGGCCCGCTTGTGCCGGTTGGCAGATCAAGCCGGCCGGTTGAACGAACGGCTCGCTGCGCGGTTTGCTGCTGCGTTGGCTCCGCGCCTCCTCAAAGAGCGTCCGGGGGTGGCGATTGCGCGGTCGTCTTTGGCCCAGCTCCCCGTTCCCCTCTTGCCCTATGCCCTGAGCTGGCTCCATCGGACCGCGGGTGCCCCCTATCCAGCGAGCGCTCGCTCGCGGTGGGAGCTACAGCGTCAGCTCAACCTTGGCGGGCGCGCGCGGGTCGGCTGTGACTGCGGTGACGGTTGGCGCTGGGAAGGAGATCGACGCGAGCTGCGCTTGGTGCGCTGGGTGCGCTTAGGTCCGGCGCAACCCACGCCGCCAAATTTCGCGTATACTGTGGAGACGCCGGGTCAAGTCGAGCTGCGCGAGGCCGACTTGAAAGTCCGCCTCCTCCGCAGCGAGCCGCGCGAGCGCTCCCGAGCGAGTTCGAGGCAGCCAGCCCTCACCGCAAGCAGTACGTGACCGCCGTCATGAATGAACTGTTCAAGAAAGGTAGCACGCCTTGATCTCGACTTTTAAATCGTTGTTGATCTGGATTGTCATTTTTGCGGCGGTGGTTTTGCTGTGGCAAACCATCCAGGGAGGGACGGCGGATCGCCAAGAGCGGACTTTCAGCGAGTTTCTGGCCGACGTCAAGAACGGCCAGGTCGAGGAAGTCGTCTTGCGCGAAGGCGAGCTCACCGGCAAGTACAAGGGGAGTGGCCAAGGCACCCAAGGCCAGGAATTCATCACCCAGTATCCCCCTCAATATGAGGCCCTGGTCGACAAGCTCAATGACGCCGGCGTCCACATCAAGTACGAGAAGACCAAAGACAGTCCGCTGCTCGCGATTTTCCTCACTTGGGGTCCGGTCCTGCTGATCGTGGGTTTGTGGATTTTCTTCATGCGCCAGTTCCAGTCGGGCGGGAACAAGGCCCTGTCCTTTGGTAAGAGCAAGGCTAAATTGCTCAACACCGGGGGCAAGAAAGTGACGTTCGACGACGTCGCTGGGGTTGAAGAAGCCAAGGCCGAGCTGGCGGAAGTGGTGGACTTCCTCAAAGAGCCGCAGAAATTCCAAAAACTCGGAGGCAAGATCCCCAAGGGCGTGCTCTTGATGGGCCCTCCCGGCACGGGCAAGACCCTGCTCGCGCGGGCGATTGCGGGTGAAGCCAACGTTCCTTTTTTCTCGATTTCGGGTTCGGATTTCGTCGAGATGTTCGTCGGCGTCGGTGCCAGCCGGGTCCGCGACCTCTTCGAGCAGGGCAAGAAGAACGCACCGTGCATCGTGTTCATCGACGAAATCGACGCGGTCGGCCGGCATCGCGGCGCGGGCTTGGGCGGCGGACACGACGAGCGCGAGCAGACCTTGAATCAGCTGCTGGTCGAGATGGACGGCTTCGAGACCAACGAAGGTGTGATCTTGATCGCTGCTACCAACCGACCGGATGTGCTCGACCCCGCCCTCCTCCGTCCAGGCCGTTTCGACCGTCGCGTGGTGGTCGATCGTCCGGACATCAATGGTCGATTGGGGGTCCTCCGCGTCCACACCAAACATTTTCCCCTGCACGAAGACGTGGACCTCGAGGTTTTAGCGCGAGGCACCCCGGGTTTTGCCGGTGCAGACCTCGCCAACCTGGTCAATGAGGCGGCGCTGATCGCTGCTCGACGCAACAAGAAAGCCGTCGAGATGGACGATTTCGAGTACGCCAAAGACAAGGTGCTGATGGGAGTCGAGCGCAAGACCCTGATGCTGACCGATAAGGAAAAAGAGGTCACCGCCTACCACGAAGCAGGGCACGCCCTGGTGGCTGCGTTCTTGCCCGGAGCAGATCCTCTGCACAAAGTGACGATCATCCCCCGCGGCCGGGCGCTCGGACTCACGATGCAGCTGCCGACCGAAGACAAGCACAACTACACCAAGACCTACGTCGAGAATCAAATCGCCGTGTTGATGGGCGGACGGGTCGCCGAGGAGATCGCCCAGAACGAGATCACCACGGGTGCAGGCAATGACATCGAGCGCGCGACGGAACTCGCGCGGCAGATGGTCTGCAACTGGGGCATGTCGAAACTCGGCCCGCTGTCTTGGGGGAGCAAGGAAGAGCCAGTGTTTCTCGGACGGGAGTTTGCGAACCAGACCAGTTTCAGCGAGGAAACCGCGATCAAAATCGACCAAGAGGTCGAACGCATCGTGCAGGAAGGGCATGCCAAAGCGCAAGAAGTGCTGACCACCCACCGTGCGGTCCTCGAACGGCTGGCCCAAGACCTGCTCGATCGCGAATCCCTCGAAGGTCGCATCGTCTACGAATTGATCGCGGATTTGACTGGACTCGACTTAATGCCGCCATCGCTCAGGAAACAACCCGAACCCCCGTCCCTGCCGCCGCCCCCACCGCCAGGTCGACCCACGGCGCCGGCCAAGGGATCGCCGCTCGGCGGCTCATTACCGCCCGCGCCGTCCCCGGTGACCCCCTGAACGGATGACCGCTTTCCCCTGGTCGCTTCAACTGCCGCGCGGGCGTCCCTTGATTTTTGAGGATCCCCCCCTGGTGATGGGGATTCTCAATCTCACCCCGGATTCGTTCAGCGACGGCGGGCTGTGGCCCGACCCTGAGCAGGCGATCGCGCAAGGTTTGCGGCTCCTGGCCGAGGGCGCAGACCTGCTCGACCTGGGAGCTGAATCCACGCGTCCGGGCGGTGGGGTCTATGGCGCTGGTGCCGCGATGGTTCCCCTCGAAGAAGAGCTGGCGCGGCTGTTACCCGTGCTGCAAGGTTTGCGCGCGGCAACGGACGCGCCGCTGTCGGTGGACACCCGCAAAGGCGCGGTGGCGCGTGCTGCGCTGGCGGCAGGCGCTGACCTGATCAATGACGTGGGCGGGCTGCAAGACGCCGAACTCATGGCCGCAGTGGTTGCTGCCGGCTGTCCGGTGGTGGTGATGCACAGCCGGGGGGAGTTGGGCTCGATGCAGCGCGAGATCGCGTTTGGAGACGTGGTCAGCGAAGTTTGCGCCGAACTCGGCAGCCAGCTGGCGCGCGGGGTAAGAGCGGGGATCGCGCGCGAACAGATCATTCTCGATCCGGGCATCGGCTTTGGCAAGACGGCGCAGCAAAACCTCGAACTGCTCCGCCACCTCGATCGCTTGCAAACTTGGGAGCGTCCGCTGCTCGTCGGTGCCAGCCGCAAGAGTTTCATCGGGCAGTTGAGCGGAGCTTTGCCGCGCGACCGCCTGGGCGGCAGCCTTGCCGCGGTCGCCTGGGCAGCCCAGCTCGGAGCGGCCATGGTCCGCGTGCACGATGTGGCGGCCACCGTCGAGTTTCTCCAGGTTTTTCGTGCCATTGAGCACGCCTGGGGAGTGACGGCCGAGAATTCTTCAGTGCAGGCTGTGCAATGAGTTTGAGCGAGAGAAGGCAGCAGCCGAGAAACGGTGAACGGTAACCTCGGCTGTGTTTCTGGAGATAACTGCGATAAATTAGGGTGGTCGGCGACGCGAGCTTGTGATGGACCTGCTGCTCCCTGGCCTCAGTCAACTGCTGCAATCCCTGTCCAGCTGGCGCGACATCCTCGATGTCGTGCTGGTGACGCTTGTCCTCTACAATTTGCTGCTGCTGATCCAGGGCACGCGGTCGGTCCAGATCCTGATCGGCATTTTGGTTCTGGTCGGAGTCTACTACTTGGCCGGACATTTTGAGCTGCATGCGCTCGAACGCACCTTGCAGGGCTTTTTCATCATCCTCCCGGTGGCGGTGATCGTCTTGTTCCAGCACGAGATCCGGCGCGCGCTCGCCAACTTTGGTCGCACGCCGCTGTGGGGCTTCACCAACCCGCAACAGCTGGCCGGCTCGATCGGCGAGATCGTGCTCGCGGCAGCCACGCTCTCGGACCGGCGGATCGGTGCGTTGATCGTGATCGAGCGCCTGGAAGGACTGCGCGATTACAACGAGAACGGCATCCTGATCGACGGGTTGGTTACCGTCG
>CAZCOV010000349.1:3151-6600 GCA_964499975.1 uncultured Thermoanaerobaculia bacterium | reverse complement strand
GTCACTCTTTGGTCTAATCTGCGCCGATTGATTGTTGATTGCTGTGCAAGTAGCAAGAATTGCGAGTCAGCCCAACATGCAACCTCAGGAGATTGCCATGCGCCGAGAAGAGATCCTGCACCTCGTCGAGGAGAACAACGTCCGCTTCATGCGCCTCCAGTTCACCGACATTCTGGGAGTGATCAAGAACGTCGAAGTCCCGCGCCGCCAGTTCGAGAAGGCCCTGGACGGACAGATCATGTTCGACGGCTCCTCGATCCAGGGTTTCACCCGCATCGAAGAGTCCGACATGCTGCTCACCCCCGACCTCGCGACCTTCCGCATCAACCCGTGGACCAATCCCGATGGCTCGCGAGTGGGACGGATCATCTGCGATGTGTTGTTGCCCGATGGTGCACCCTTCCCCGGCTGTCCGCGCAGCGCGCTCAAGCGGCAAGTGGAGCGGGCCAGGCGCATGGGTTACACCATGTTGGCCGGACCCGAAGCCGAGTTCTTCCTTTTCCAGAAAGATGCTTCCGGTGAGACCCTGGTCGAAACTCACGACGTCGGGGGCTACTTCGACCTCACCCCAGTCGACCGCGGCGAAGAGTGTCGGCGCGACATCGTGATGGTCTTGGAAGCCATGGGATTCGAAGTCGAAGCTGCCCACCATGAAGTCGCGCCCGGACAGCACGAGATCGACTTCAAGTACAGCGAAGCGGTCACTTGCGCTGACAACGTGGTGACGTTCCGTTTCGTGGTCAAGAAAGTCGCGCTCGAACACGGCCTGCACGCGACGTTCATGCCCAAACCGCTGTTCGGCGTCAACGGTTCGGGCATGCACTGCCACCAGAGCTTGGTCGACAACCAGGGGAAAAACGCGTTCTTCGACCCCCAGGGCGATTGGCAGCTATCGAAAATCGCCCTCGCTTATATCGGCGGCATTCTCGACCACGCCGCTGCTTTTGTCGCGGTCACCAACCCGCTGGTCAACTCTTACAAGCGGCTGGTACCGGGTTACGAAGCCCCGGTCAACATCGCTTGGTCCGAACGCAACCGCAGCCCGCTGGTGCGCGTACCCGCCCGGCGCGGCATGTCGACCCGCTGCGAAGTGCGGGTACCGGACCCGTCCTGCAACCCTTACCTCGCGCTCGCGGTGATGCTCGCGGCCGGTCTTGATGGCATCGCGCGCCAGCTCGATCCGGGTCCCCCGATCAACAAGAACATCTTCACCATGAGCCAACGGGAAAAGCGGCGGCTCAAGATCGGCCAGCTGCCGCCGGACCTCAACTCCGCGCTCGATGCGCTCGAACGCGATTCGGTGGTGATGGACGCCTTGGGCCAGCACATCGCGCAGCAATACATCGAAGCCAAGCGCCAGGAATGGGCTGACTACATTTCCTACATCCATCCCTGGGAGCGCGACCGTTATTTGAGCGAGTATTGATGGTTGGGGGGGAGGAGCGTTATGGGGAAAGCAATCCAGACCAGTTAAAATCGTCCTGTCTCGGGGTGGTCCGGGCCAGCGCCTGGACCTGCCAGCAAGCGACAACAGGGGGTGGCGGATTTCCACCTGCGACTTCGTTCACTTATATAGGGACCCTCTCTCGTGCTATGCTGGGGACCCGATCCTGAGGAGAACACGCGTGAACTTGATCTTGGCTGAGCCCACCGCAGAACCCTTGAAGATGATCACCACCGCACCGAGCACCGACGCTGCAGCTTCTCCCGTACCCCGGATCCTCGGCCAGGTGGCAGGGCCGCCAGAACCCTCAGAACAGGCGGGCACTTTCCCTACCCTCATCTGCATTGGCGGAGTGCATGGCAACGAACCCTCCGGGATCCGCGCGATCGAGCGGGTCTTGAGCCAGCTGGTCGAGCATCCTGAACGGTTGCGCGGCAGGGTGTTCGGCTTGAGCGGCAACCGCCAAGCCTTGGCCCAAAAACGCCGCTACATCGACAGCGACTTAAATCGTCACTGGATCAGAGAGCGCGTGGACCGCTTGCGGCAAGCGGCCTCACCGCTCGTGGGCGAAGATGAAGAGCTCGCCGCTCTGGACCGCGAATTACAAACCATCCTTGCGGCGAAGAAGGGCCCAGTCTACTGCCTCGACCTCCACTCGACTTCCGGGCAAGGCCCGGCTTTCGTCAGCCTTGACGACAGTCTCGCCAACCGCAAATTCGCGCTCGGTTTCAACGTACCCTTGGTGATGGGCTTGGAAGAAGAACTCGAGGGCACGCTGACCAGTTATCTGATCTCCCAGGGTGCAGTCGCGATCGGTTTTGAGGCGGGCCAGCACGACGATCCCGAGTCCGTCGATCGCGCGGCAGCCGCGATCTGGATCGCGCTCGAGTGCGCTGGAGTGCTGCCTACAGGCCAGTCCGAAGTGGCTGCTGCGCGCGCCATCCTGGGCAACAACAGCGTCGGCTTACCGCGGGTGGTCGAGTTGCGCTATCGGCATCCGATTTTGCCCGGCGATCGTTTCAAAATGAAACCGGGCTTCGTCAATTTTGCGCCGATCGACGCGGGGCAGATCGTGGCGAGTGACCGCAACGGCCCGGTTTTCGTGCAAGAAGCCGGACGGATGCTGATGCCGCTCTACCAGGTCCAGGGGAACGACGGTTTTTTCCTGATCCGCCGGATTCGTCCCATCTGGCTCAAAATCTCGGCCCTGACCCGCCGCCTGCATTTGGAACACTACGTCCACTGGCTGCCCGGCGTGAAACGCTTTGTCGAAGAGCCTGGGAGCTTCGTCGTCGACCGGCGCTGGGCCCACTGGTGGGCGCTCGAAGTCTTCCACTTGCTCGGTTTTGCGCGCCGCGGCGGACGCCATGACCGCTTCTTGCGCATGACCCGACGACGGCTCGAACCCTGAGCAGATTCCCCCAGAGCCTTCCCCACAATTATCAGCAGTCAAGGAATCGATGATGAGTGACGGAGAACGCCCGGAAACCGGCAAGATCGGCTGGATTGACCTGACGATCGAAGATGCCCCGAGAATTCGCGACTTTTATCAGCAGGTCGTGGGCTGGCAACCTTCACCCGTGGGAATGGGCGACTACAACGACTTCAACATGACCGCTCCCCAGAGCGGAACCCCCATGGCCGGGATTTGCCACGCGCGCGGTCCCAACGTCGGCTTGCCCGCCCAGTGGCTGATCTACATCACCGTTTCAGATCTCGACGCCAGCATGACGAGTTGCAAAGATCTCGGCGGCGCGGTGATCGCCGGCCCCAAATCCATGGGAAGCATGGGGCGCTACTGCGTCATCCGCGACCCTGCCGGCGCGGTCGCAGCACTCTTCGAACCGCCACCTACTTGACCGCCCCAGATCCTGCGCGAGGCCAGCTAGCTCCAACCCGCAGACTGCTACCCTTCTCACCAACCGAAATCGGGCGACGGCAGCTCGGTCAAATTCTCAATCCCACCGACTGTTGATCAATTCTGACCTGGGAGCGCGGGCGTCTC
>CAZCOV010000349.1:0-3051 GCA_964499975.1 uncultured Thermoanaerobaculia bacterium | reverse complement strand
GCCCGCTGCCTTTGGCTCACCTGGGAGCGCGGGCGTCTCGCCCGCTGCCTTTGGCTCACCTGGGAGCGCGGGCGTCTCGCCCGCTGCCTTTGGCGAGGCCGCCTCAATTCCGACAAGAACGGTTCGGCGGGCAAGATGCCCGCGTTCCCAGGTGGGGTCTCAATCCCACTGTGACTGTATAGGGCAGTGCTTACACGAAGAGCGCCTCGAGATCGTCTGCATAGCGCTCGACCACCACGCGCCGCTTGAGGCTCATTTTGGGAGTCAGCATGCCGTTGTCGATGGTGAATTCTTGCGGGATGAGCTTGAACTTGCGCGGTTTCTCGTAGCTCTTGAAATCCTTGCTGTGCAGCTCGATCTGCTCAGCAAAAAGCGCTTGCGTTTTTGCATCCGCGAGGATCGCAGCATAGTCACCAGCAATCCCAGCGCTTTTCGCCCACTTTTCAACCGCTACCCGATCGGGAACGATCAGGGCGATGTTGTAGATTCTGTTATCCCCATGAATAAAAGCCTGGGAAATGAACGGGCTCAGCTGCAACAACTCTTCGAGTGGAGCCGGGACCACGTACTTACCATTTTCTAGCTTGTACTGCTCTTTGATCCGCCCGGTGATGTAAAGGTAGCCTTCTTGATCCAGCCGGCCCAAATCTCCGGTGCGGAAAGCGCCGTCGGCGCGCATCACGCTTGCGGTCTCAGCGGGTAAATTGTGATAGCCCTTCATCACATTCGGACCCTTGACCAGGATCTCCCCATCAGGGCTACCCGGATCGACCACGCTCTTGTCGATTTCGACTTCAACTCCGGGAATGCACTGTCCCACCGAGCCGATTTTGCGCGCGCCCGGCCGATTGCACGTGACGATCGGGCTGGTTTCAGTGAGGCCATAGCCTTCGCACACGAAAATGCCCAGCTTGTCGATGAAGTCCGCCACTTCGGGCGCGAGCGCTGCTCCGCCGGAAGCCGCATAGCGCAAGCGTCCGCCGAAGCGCTGGCGCACTTTCGAGAAAACAAGCTGGTCGAAGAACTTGTGTTTGAGTTCGATCCAACCCGAACTCGTGCCAGCTTGTGCCAGCTGCTTGCGCGTTTCGGCGTTTTGCATTCCCGCATCGAAAAGAGCCTTTTTCAGCCCGCCTTCCTCGGCCATCCGCTTTTGCAAGCCGTCGTAGATGCGGTTAAAAATCCGCGGCACGCTGAACAGCACGGTCGGCCGGACTTCGCTGAAGTTTTCGATCAGCTTCTCGATGGATTCTGCCAGAGCCATGGCAGCCCCGAGCGACAACATCACGTGGAGCTCACAGGTCTGGCCGAAAGAGTGCGCCCAAGGCAAAAACGAAAGCGAGATATCGCCCGGATCCACCGGGAAAATCTGCGACACACCATTGACGTTCGAAATGATGTTGCTGTGCGACAGCAGGACGCCTTTGGGTTTACCGGTGGTACCCGAAGTGTAAATGAAACCGCAGATCCACTCCGGATCTATCGCCACGGTGGGCGTCGGGTTCTTCGCTCCGGCAGCTTCGAGCGCGAGAAAACTGGCTGGATCTTCTTCTGGTAGAGCCATGCAGAAGACGTGTTGGATCTGGCCGACCTTGCCCGGATAGTCGCGTGTCAACTCGTAGATCGGGTAAGTCGAGGTCAGGAGAACCTTGGCCCCCGAGTCGCTGAGGATGTATTGCCAGTCCTTTTCCAGCTGGTTTTCGTACATCGGGCAATAGCGAGCCCCCAGCCCGTAAGCCGCATACGCTGCAACCGCCCACTCGACCCGATTGTTGGCGATCACCGCCACCGTATCGCCGGTACCAATGCCGAGACCCGCGAGGCCACCGCGCAGCACGTCCACCCGACGGCCGAACTCGCCGTAGGTTGTCCATTCCCAGCGCCCACCTCGCTTGGTCCCAAAGAGATTCCGGTGATGGTGCTCCGTCAGCGACTTGCGGAGCACATCGACCAAATCGGTGTACTGTGATCTTGGGCTCATCTTAAAGCCTCCGCGGCCAAGGAGTGCGCACAAAACCGCAAAAACAAACTAACCCCAGAAGTCGCCTCCACCTTCAGCCGCTGCCTTGAGCGCTTTTTGCTGCTCGTCCATCCAGGACGCGAATTCCTCCTGGGTATGGATCGTGATGAAGGCCCGCATGCGGTAATGCCCCAACCCGCAGAGCTGCGCACAGCCGATCTCGTACTCAAAATCGGGCTTACCGGTCTTGGCCCGCATCTCAGCGGTCGTCACGGTCGGCACAAACCACACCGGAAAACTCAACCCGGGAACCGCATCCTGTTTGACCCGCAGTTCGGGGACGCCGAAGCCGTGGATCACGTCCTTGGACGAGAGGTGGACGATCACGGGCTTGCCCACCGGCAAGTGCAACTGATTCACCGTGGTGACGTCGTCGGCAGCTGCCGGGTCTTTACGGTCGAGCCCCAACGGGTTGGATTCGACGTCGACCAGCTTGACGTCGCGTCGACCGAAGACCCCGTCTGGACCCGGATAATGGAAGTTCCAGGCGAACTGTTCTGCAATCACCCGGACGCTGACCGCCTCGCTTGCGGGAGGTAGCGCGCCGACCCGTTCAGAGTAAAGGGGAATCGAGAACCCGACCAGCAACACCACTTCCGCGACCACTACCGCGATTTCCACATAGTTGGTGGCCTTGCTCTTGAGGCCGTCGTGGTCCGCCCTGGGGTTCCGCTTCTTGCTGAAACGGAACAGCATGTAAAGGAAAAGGCCCGTCCACAAGACGAACATGACGATCATTAACCAATGCACGAGGGCGCTCACATGATCCAGTCGCGCGCCGTGCTCTGAGGCAATTTCCGGGAATCCGAGAAACCGTTCCATGCGATCTGCTCCTTCACGTAAGGCTCAAGCCGTCTTTCACTCGCGAGCCGCAGGCCTCTGCAGTCGCTGCGCGCGTCGCCTGAGAAAAAACACGGCAAAAAATCCGCCACAGATCAAGCCGTAGGTCAACACGGCCATGAACAGGATGGAAAGTTGTGCGCCTTCAATCACTGGGGAATCCGAATCTCCATAGCAAACTGGGCAAGCTGCAC
>CAZCOV010000348.1:0-6606 GCA_964499975.1 uncultured Thermoanaerobaculia bacterium | reverse complement strand
TTGAACCAGATCTCGGCAGCCAGCCCTGGGTCGTCTTCCATCGCGCTCTCAGCAGCCGCAGCCAGCACTTTGGACATCGCGCTCTTGAGCGCGAAATCGCGGGCGCCTTCGCGGCGTAAGAGCTCGATCTTCTTGCGCGGATCCGCGCTGAGGAACGCTTTCCAAGCAGCGCTCGCGACGTCTCCGCTCGAAGCTGCCCAGCGATATGTGGGACGTCCCTGCCCCGTAGTCATGATCTGGGGATGCTTGCGCGCCGCATTCCACCAGCCAGCCCACTGGCTGTCGCTGACGATGCCGCTCAGGCAATTTTTGATTTCAGCACTCGACATCGGCTCGGCAAAGCTCTCGAGCACCAACCGCAGCAGCCCGGATGGGTCTTGATCGCGCAAGGCCATGAGGCTTGCCGGATCTTCATGCTTGCGCCGCAGCACATGTTCGGCGGGCAAGGGTTGGAGCAGCTTGGCTGCGCCATGAAAGCGGACTTGCAATTCGGGGTGACCGTCAAACGCGATCTTGAAACTTTCGAGCGCCAGGTTGACGTCGATCACCCGTCCCGCCCCCTTGCCTTTCATGTGGACGATGGTGCCCACGTCAAAGGCCAGCAAGGTCTCCAGGGTGTCAATTTTTTTCCAGGTTTTGGGAATGTCGTCTTTGGCGCGGGTCAGGCCCACCTTGTCCGACATTTGCTCAAAGCTCGAATGGTCGCCATAGAGCTTCTGCAACACCTTGAGGATGGTCGGGTGCAGCCGCTTTTCGGACACGAAAACTTCGCCCGTCGAGCGGAGCAAGCCGAGCCGCTCGCGATGGCGCGCGGACTTCTCCAGCTGTTCGTCGAGGAGCTCGAGCAGCGAACTCGCCCGCTCGCTCTCTCCGGCTCGGATCATCTCCCGGGCGGTGCTGATCAGGTCGTCGATCGGTCCCAGGTTTTCTAGCCGGGACATCCAGGCGTCTTCCACAGCGCTGAAATCGGATCGGGCCAAAAGTTCTTTCCAGTCTGCAGTCACAGTCATGGTTGCCGGTTGAGGTCGTGGTCAGTGGGTGGTGGTCCGTGGCTTCGGTCGCGGCAGCGGGCCACGAGCAGCGGGTCCAAAACGGACGGGATCCTTAGATCAACACGCCTAGAGTATAGTTCATGCGAGTGAGTTCAGGGTGTTCGAGAAACAGCTCGCGCCAACCGACCGTTGAGGCAGCCCGCGCGAGCCAGCCATAGGGCGTGACGGAAAAACTGGATGGAAGCGCTGGAATGGAAGCGCTCGAATGGACGCTGCGGCGGGTGCCAACCGCCCAATTGCTCGAACTCATCGATTTGCATGCCCACGCGCTGACCTTGCGCGAAGTGCGCCAGATCCTGCTCAATCCCTTTGCGACCGGCGAAGTCATCAGCGCCCTGGCGCAGCAACGGGCCCTGCTTGCGACTTACCCGGTCCAAAGCGCCTTGGCGCGACATCCGCGGACCCCTGAACCGGTGGCACTGCGGTTGCTGCCGCAGCTCTTTTGGCGCGAACTGGTCGAGGTGGGGCTGGATGTGCGGATCAAGCTGGCCGTCCGTCAGAGCGCGGACTCCTACTTGATCAAACGCTTACCGCGCTTGGCCGTAGGCGAACGGGCGGCGATTGCGCGCCGCGCCGGAGCGCCGATCCTCAGCCACCTGCGCCACGATCCCAACCCCGGCGTGATCCGCGCCTTGCTCGAAAACCCGCGGTTAACCGAGCAGGTCTTGGTGCCACTCGCCGCCAGTCGCGAAGCCTCCCCGCAGATCTTGCACCTGCTCGCGGCAAATCCGCGCTGGGGTCGTGCTTATGAAGTCCAGGTCGCGCTCAGCCGCAACCCACAAACGCCCTTCCAAGCGGCTTTCCGCCTCCTCCCCTGCTTGAAGCCAGCTGACTTGGTCGCGCTGCTCCACGAGGAGGCGCTTTCTTCCGTGGTCCATCGCCAAGTACGGCGGGTTTTGGCAGAGCGGGTTTTGGCAGAAAAATCCGCTGCAGTGCTGCCGGATAACCCCTGCTGACATCGACGGGATGTCGAGAGAGCGTCAGGCAGAAGGCCGCTGGGCACTCGCGTTTTGGTGCCGCGCCAAGTTTTGCAGCACCCCCAAAGCGAACGCCAGGGCAGGATCTTGCCGTAAGGGACTGAGCGACTGACGCGCTTGCTCCAAAAGCTCGGGGGGCAATTGATCGCGGGTCACGGCTTCTTGCAACTGGCGGACGGCGGCCAGCGTCCGTTGCGGTAATGGAAAACCCTCGATCAAAGCGAGTGACTCCGCCGTCAAGTTGATGGCGGCAGAAACTCGGCCTGCTTGCGAATAGAGCAAGGCCAAATCGAGGGCGATGATCGCGGCCTGACCGTGCTTTTGCAGCTCGATGAAATCATCCCGCGCCTGGAGCAGTTTGGCTTCGGCCAGGTTGGGGTTTCCCCGCACGTGTTCAAGGCTGCCTTCCAGCCAATGCAAACCCGCGATCATCAAGGCATCGCCGATTTTTTTGGCAAGCGCGAAAGCCGGCTTGAGCAGCTCGTTAGCTTCGCTGACCAGGCCAGCGGTGAGCGAAGCGGACACCATGCGGTAATAAATCGTGAGGCTGAGCTGCGGAGCCTCGCGCGCATCGGTTAAGGGCAGGGCTAAGGGCAGGGCCTCGCCCAGGTCGCACAGCGCCGCTTGCGGTTTGCCCGCAGCGTGGTAGATCAGAGCCCGCATGGCCAGGGCTTGCGCCAGCTTGAGTGGGTCGCCGCTCTGTCGGAGCAAAGCGATCGCTCGAGTTTCTAGCGCCAGGGCCTTGTCCAGGCGTTGCTGGTGCCAGCGCAACGACCCTTTGAGGTGATGGATTTCCGCAGCGAGCATGCGATTGCGTGGACATGTCAGCTGGCGTTCGGCGATGGCAAATGCCTTTTCGGCGCCAGCGAGGTCGAGCACCAGCCGACGGGCTTCGCCCAGCCTGGCCCAGCCACGCACCTTGAGGTTCGCCAAAAACTCGGGGCTGTAGCGCGGTTCCGCCTGGAAAAAATTCTCCAGCTCGACCTCATACAGGCATGCAATCCCCAGTTCGGCGAGTTCCACCCCGCGCTGCGGCAGCACCTGGGCAGCTTCCCGACTCCGATCAATCAACAAATCGAAAAGCACCAGCGAACTCGTAACCATCTTGCGGCGCAGCCGGCGACGCTGTTCTGCCAAAGGCAGCGGGCTCAGGACCTGCCAGGCCTGGTGGGCTTGCCGAATTTCCTCGCGGCTGAACAGGTTTAACCCCGCTCCCAGCTGGGGACGCGGCAAGATTGCTGCAGGTGCGGCATCGTCAGCTGGGGGGTTGTAAATGGTCTGCAGCCGTTGGATCAAAGTCTGGGCAGCCACGGGCTGCAATTCGCCCAAAAGCGCTTGGCGCAGGTGATCACCCCGCATCAGCGAGTCGTTGTGGGTGGTCCACAACTCCGGAGCCAGGCGGAATTGCTTGCGATAGGGGGTTGGCCGCTGGCCTGACCAGCGGACGAACGCGGTACTGAAAACTTGCAGGTTGGCGTAGCCGACCAGTTCGGCGACTTGCGAGACCGACAGCTCGGTGTGGCGGAGCAGACGGCAAGCGGTTTCCAGCCGGCATTCTTCGATATAAGCGCTGGGGGGCAGGCCCAAGACCGTGTTGAACTGGATCGAGATCGAGTTATCGCGAATGCCGCATGCCTGTTTGAGCGTCTTGACCCGCAGGTCAGGGTCGAAAAGGTGGGCCTCGACGTAGGCTAAGAGCCGTTTGATGCGGAGCGGAGACCCCTCGCGGTCCTTGCGGATCCGCTCCAAGGTCTCGCGCGCAGCAGCTTTGAGTTGAGCTTGTGCTTGCGGGAAGTACATCGCCTTCCGCCTTCTTTCTCGGCTTCGCGTCCATCTGGCCAACGAACTACCAGGTCGATCCTGGCGTCCGCTCGAGCCTGGTCAATAGAGCCAATAGAGCTTAGTCGATCAATCAACCGCCGATTGCTGCTGCGCCCTCCATAAATTGTCTCTGCGTTATGTCTTCACCCGCTCTCACAGTCACCTCATGCGAAGCCGCGGGCCCGTTCATTAACGGTCGAGTGGAGAGCGGCTCCGATGGGCCTGATCGGAGGATCCGCTGAGCGTCTCCAGTCTAATCGAATGCAGGACTTGAGTAAAGGCGGCATTACGCCTTGTAGCTTACCTCATAGCTTACCTCGCGATGCGGTTGGGTCGAGGGTTTGCTTCTGGGTGTCGAGCGGCGCGGAGACAGCGGATACAATGGGACTCCGTCCAGCCAAGGCCGGACGCGTTCAAGAGGAGTGTTGACTTGACCCGCATTCTCGATGGCAAGCGCATTGCCGCGGAGCTCCGCGCCGAAGTCGCAGCTGAGATCACGTCGTGGCTGACGGCGGGGCACCGACGGCCCGAGTTGGTGGCGGTGCTGGTCGGCGATGACCCGGCTTCGCAAGCTTATGTTGGGAGCAAAGCTCGGGCTTGCCAAGAGGTGGGCATCCTCGGTCGCACCCTCAAACTGCCTGCCGACATCACCGCCGCAGCGCTTGCGGGGCACCTCGCCGAACTCAATGCCAGCCCCCAGGTCGACGGCATCTTGGTCCAGCTGCCGCTACCCAGCGCCTTGCCCGAACGCGCGATCCTCGATCTGGTGTTGCCAGAAAAAGATGTGGACGGCTTCCATCCGCTGAGCGTCGGTCAGCTGTGGCTCGATCAACCTGGACTGCGGCCTGCCACTCCGGCCGGAATCATCGAGCTCTTGCGCCGCTCGGACATCCCGCTCGCCGGACGCCATGCGGTGGTGGTCGGCCGCAGCGCGATCGTGGGCAAACCCATGGCCGGCTTGCTGCTCCGCGAAAACTGCACGGTGACGATCGCGCACTCGCGTTCACGTGACTTGGCAGCGATTTGCCGGCAAGCTGAAGTCCTGGTGGTGGCAGTGGGACGCGCGGGCCTGATCGGACCCGAACATGTAGCAGAGGGTGCCGTGGTGATCGACGTGGGGATGAATCGGATCAGCGACCCGGCTCAAGTCGAGCACCTCTACCCGGGGGACCTCGAACGCCGGGCGCAGTTGCAACGCCGCGGTTACATCCTGGTCGGCGACGTCGACTTCCACCGCGCCGCCCCAGCAGCAGCAGCGATCACCCCAGTCCCCGGTGGGGTCGGACCGCTGACCGTGGCGCACCTCCTGGTCAACACGCTAGAAGCCTCCCGCCGACGCCAAGGCATTGCGGGCTGATGTGGCCGTCGGGGATTTGGTCGCGATGAGCCCAAGGTGAGCCCAAGGTGAGTACCAAGGAGAAACGCTTTCTCGTCGGCTTGACCGGCGGCATGGCGAGCGGCAAGTCGACCGTAGCGCAGTGGCTGCGTGATGCCGGCTTTCTGGTGGTCGATGCCGATCGCCTGGTCGCTCTCCTCTACGCGCCCGGACAACCTGGCGCCGCAGCCGTGCGCGAGCTCTTCGGACCCGCGGTTTTGACCCAGGAAGGCGCGGTGGACCATCCTGCGGTGGCGCGCCAGGTGTTCGCTGACCCCCCGGCCCGCCAGCGCCTCGAAGCCGCCATCCACCCCTTGGTCCGCCAACACTTTCAAACGCTGGCGCAGAGTGCAACCGGCGTGGTGGTCCTCGAAGCGACGCTGCTCGTCGAAGCGGGGTATGGACCCGACTTCAACCTGGTGATCACGGTCGAAGCCCCGGCCGCAGTGCGGCTAGCCCGCGCGATCGCCCGCGGACTCACCCCGGAAGCTGCCCAGGCCCGGCTTTTAGCGCAGGGTGATGGCGCAGCGCGACGCACTGGTGCCCACCGCGTGCTCGACAACGCCGGCTCGCTCGAGGAACTTCGCGTCAAGGTCGATCAGCTGATCGCTGAACTGCGCTCGCACCACGAACCACCGGCCGCAGACTCTGCGCCAGGATCGCCATGACGGTGTCGGCCCCTCTGTCGTCTGAGTCATCCTTCGCATTGACGCGGACCCGTGACTTGCTCACCCAGGGCATGGCAGCAGGGCTCCACTTCGGCGCTCAGGTTTACGTAGCGCACCGCGGGCAGAGCCTTGACCTCGTGCTCGGCGAACGCGCCCCTGGCCTGCCGATGACTGCCGACACCTTGATGATCTGGCTGTCGTCGACCAAGCCGGTCACGGCGGTGGCGATCGCGCAGCTGTGGGAACGCGGACGCCTCGCGCTCGACGATCCGATTGCCCGTCATTTGCCCGCGTTTGGGGTGGGGGGCAAGGAGCAGGTCACGATTCGTCACGTGCTGACTCACACCGGCGGCTTCCGTCTGCTCAATTTCGGCTGGCCACAAGCGGGGTGGGACGAGATCATCGCCAACATTTGCCGCGGGCGGTTGGAGCCGCACTGGATCCCCGGGCAAAAAGCGGGCTACCACGTGGCGTCGAGCTGGTTCATCCTCGGCGAGTTGGTGCGGCGGATCGACGGTCGCCCCTTGCGCGACTACGTTCGCGCAGAGATCTTTCTGCCGCTCGGCCTCGACGACTCTTGGATCGGCATGCCCGCGGACCGTTTTCGCGCTTACGGCGAGAGCTTCGGCTGGATGTACAGAACCGAGTATCAGCCAGCACTGCCACGTCCATGGAACCGCGAGATCCTAGTGGTGGGCTGATTGCATGTCGGC
>CAZCOV010000347.1:0-6634 GCA_964499975.1 uncultured Thermoanaerobaculia bacterium | reverse complement strand
CCGGCGAAGAGAGGAGTTCCCGTAGGGGCAGGCCCCCGTGCCTGCCCTCCCCGGCTACTGGGAACAGCGTCGCGGTCAGAAGCGGTAGACGCTCGACAGGCTGGCCAGATCGGCGCGGGCTGAAAAGTCGAAACCCACGTCGATTTGGAATTTGCCACCGAGCACGATGCCCAGACCGCCGGTGGTGTGGATCTCGTCACTGCCGGGACCAAACGGGGCTTCGAAGCGATCTTCCGGCGGCGGGCCCGTGCCTGCGAAGCGCAACTGGTGATCGGGATCAAACCAGGCGCCGAGACGCAGCGCGAGCGGGGTCCGGCCGCGGAATACATACTCGACCCCCAAGTGAAGCTCGTTGGCGTCGTCGATCACGAAGCGTTCGAGCCGGCTCGCGCTGCTGCGGCAAGGGACGTCTTGGGGGGTGCCTTGAAGGTCGAAGTCACCACAGGAGTTGGGATTCTCCAGGCCCGAAAACAAGATGTTGCTCTTCGGCTCGAGGCGCGAATAACGGACGTGAGTCACTTCCGCGGACAGCGTCCAGGCGACCTCTGGTTTCCAAGCAAAGCCCAAACTCAAAACGTCGGGGACCGCGAAGGTCGACCTCCCGCTCAGCGCGCGGACGATCCCCGGGTCGACATAGTCGAGATTGGGCGATGCATCGATGATCCCATCGTTGTTCGGGTCGCCAGCCGCATTGGCGATCGACTTCTCGCCCCAGGCATAGCTGTAACTGAAAGCGAAGCGCGGCGACTGATGGTAAACCAGCCCGAGGCTGAAGCGGTTGTTTGCATCCTTGAGCAGCAGCCCGAAATGACCTGCCACGGCGCTGTCGTCGCCGCTTTGCACATGACGGTCCCGCTCATTTTTCGGGATGGGGGCGACATGAAAGAAAAACGCCTGGCTATTGCCGCCGCGCGGCAGCACAGTTTCATAGCGGTGGGAGATCGCGTCGAGGGTGAATTCGTAGGCCGACAGCCCGAGACCGATCCAAAAGTTCTCGGTCGCCTGGTACGCGGTGGAAAAACCGGTGTTTTTGACTTCGAGGGTCAAGTCGCCTTGGATGCCAGGAAGCCGGCTGCGCGCCTCGCCGCTGGCGGTGGTGCGCCGGATGAACGGCCCCTGGCTCAAGACCGTGGCGCGGAAATCCGCCAGCTGATGCTGGTACAAGGCGAAGCGCCAGCGCCTGCGCCAGGGGTAAACATAGGACGCGAAAGAAAGGCCCTGGGTGGTTGCCACACTCTCGGAAAAAACCAGCGTGTCAAGCACATCGAGGCCGATCCCTTGCGGCTCTCCCGATGCATTGCCGATGTCGGGGTAAAGCGTCTTGTAGTTGCGGTGGCGCCCTTCGAGCGAGATCTCCGGACGGCTGAGCCAGACTAAGCCCGCGGGGTTGGCATACGCTGCCGTGGCATCATCGGCCAGCCCGCTGAAAGCCCCGCCCATGGCCAGGCTGCGCGCCCCAGGCGGGGCAAAGCTGAACTGGAGGCCGGCGTTGAGCTCGTCGTTGGTTTGGGCCAGGCCGGGCCCGGCAACAGCCCCGATCAGGGCGCTCCCCAAGAAGAGGAAGTGGCGCCAAGCACCCCGTCGCATCATCATCTCCCCGGCCCGGCAGCAAAGCGGATCAGAATCGCTCCGTCTGCGCCAACCCAGCCCGGATCTTAGCGGATTCAGCGGAATGTCACCCCTGGTCGTCGGGCGGTAAGGTCGGTAAACTCCGCGCTACCGGGGACGGAATTAGACGCCCCCGGACTTTGCTTGGATCTGGGAGAACACCGTGAAAGCGCTCGGCATCGACTTTGGAGAACAGCGGATCGGGTTGGCCCTCTCAGACCCAGAGGGACGGATGGCTTTGCCCCATGCGACCCTGCGGCGGGAGACCGATCGGCGGGCGATTTACCAGATCGCCGATCTCGTCCGCCAAGAGGGCGTCGAGCTCTTGATCGTCGGCGAACCCTTGGGGCCGGACGGGGCAGCAGGTCCGGCAGCCCAGAGGGTGCGGCGTTTTGCGACGCGGCTTGCCCGAGTCACCGGCTTGCCCGTGCGCTTTGTCGACGAGACGCTGACCACAGTCGAAGCCACCGAACGGTTGGCTCAGGCCGGTGCCAGCCGTCAAGAGCAGCGTGCCCACAGCGACGCGGTCGCCGCACAGATCCTGCTCGCTGAAGGGCTACGGCGCGAGAGGAGCCGCGAATGCGCTTCTTGAAACGGCTCGTCCGGAAGTTCTTGATGGTCGTGGGATTGCTCGCGATCGTCCTCGCCGCCGGAGCGATTTGGGGATGGCACACGCTGCATCAGCCATTTCAGCGCGACCCTGGCCCGCTAGTGGTCGAGATCGCGCCCGGGACGAGTGCCACCCGCATCTTGCGCCAGCTCTACGCGGCGGGGGTGATCTCCAACCCAGTACTCGCTCGGGCATACCTCATCCACACTCTGGGGAATCCTCCGCTGCTCGCGGGCGAGTATGAGTTCACGAAGCCGCTGAGCTTGCCCCAAGTCCTGGCCAAGCTGACCCGCGGAGAAGTCAAGACCTACCCGCTGACCGTGATCGAAGGGCTCACCGCCGACGAGACCGCAGAAGCGCTAGCCCTGCAGGGTTTTGGCGATCGCGAAGTGCTGCGCCGAGAAGTCCGTCGCCGCGAGCTGATCGCTGACCTCGATCCCCAGGCCACGGACCTCGAAGGCTATCTTTTTCCCGACACCTACCGCTTTGCTCGTGGGGTCACCCCAGCGGAAGTCGTGGCCACCCTGGTCGTGACTTTTCGGCGTCAGCACGCCCTGATCGCGCCGCGGCTGGCGGCGTCTGCGGCTCAGCGGTCGCTGCGCGAGTTGGTGATTCTCGCGAGCATCGTCGAGAAAGAAGCGCGGCTTGACGCCGAACGTCCGCTGATCGCCAGCGTTTACAGCAACCGCCTCGCCCGCGGTATCGGGCTTTACGCCGACCCGACGATCATTTATGCGCTCAAGCTCCAAGGCGTTTGGGACGGCAACTTGCGGCGGGCGGACCTAGCGCTCGATTCACCGTATAACACCTATCGTCAAGCGGGCTTACCGCCTGGCCCGATCTGCTCACCGGGTCGCGCCAGCTTGGAAGCCGCGCTCGCACCGGCGGTCACCTCGTACCTCTACTTTGTCAGCAGGAACGACGGCACTCACGTCTTTGCCGAAACCTTAGACGAGCACAACCGCAACGTGGAAATTTGGCAACGCCAATATTGGCGGGATCGCTGGGCGCGCGAGCGCGCTACAGCCAGCCCACCCCCTTGATGCCCGAAGGTTCCGCAGGCGGGCTGCTCCGCTGCTGCGGACGAGCGGGCAGAGCTGCTACACGCTGACCGCGGTTTCGCGGCCGGCGGCTTGGCGCAGCGCGTCGACCTGGTCGAGCTTTTCCCAAGAGAAGCCGTCGCCGGTGCGGCCGAAATGACCGTAGGCCGCGGTCTGGCGATAGATCGGACGGCGTAGCTGCAGATGCTCGATGATGCCGCGCGGGGTCAGGGGAAAGCCATCGCGGACCAGGGCTTCGAGCCGACGATCATCGATCTTGCCAGTGCCATAGGAATTGACGTGGACCGAAACCGGTTCGGCGACGCCGATTGCGTAGGCCAGCTGGACGAGAAGGCGCTCGGCGAGATCCGCGCCGACCAGATTTTTGGCGATGTAACGCGCCATGTAGCTAGCGGAACGGTCGACCTTGGTCGGATCCTTGCCGGAAAAAGCGCCGCCGCCATGGCTGCCCACCCCGCCGTAAGTGTCGACGATGATCTTGCGGCCGGTGAGCCCGCAATCGCCTTGCGGCCCGCCGGTCACGAAGCGGCCGGTGGGGTTCACGTGGTAGATGACCGCGCTGTCGAGCAGGTTCTGGCCGATCGCCGGCTGGATGATCTTGGCGATGACCTCGCGCCGGATTTCGTCTTGGCTGACTTCGGCGTCGTGCTGGGTCGAAACCACCACGGTGTGGACCCGCCGAGGCTTGCCGTCCCGATACTCGACCGTCACTTGACTCTTGCCGTCCGGCCGCAGCCAGGGAAGTTCTCCGGATCGCCGCGCGGTGGCCAAACGCTGGGCGAGCCGGTGGGCGAGGGTGATCGACAAAGGCATAAACTCTGGGGTTTCGTTGGTGGCATAGCCGAACATCAGCCCCTGATCGCCAGCACCGCCGACGTCGACCCCCATGGCGATGTCGGGCGACTGTGGGTCGATCGCCGAGAGCACCGCACAGGTCTTGCCGTCGAAACCATAAGCAGGGTTGTCGTAGCCGATCTCCTGGACCACCTGCCGGGCAGTGGCGGCAAAGTCGATATACGCTTCGGTGGTGATCTCGCCAGCGAGCATGACCAGGCCAGTTGTGACCAGGGTCTCGCACGCTACCCGGCTCTTGGGGTCTTGCTTGAGGGCTTCGTCGAGAATGGCATCGGAAATTTGATCCGCGATCTTGTCGGGATGCCCTTCAGTGACAGATTCCGAAGTGAACAGGTACGAATTGGGGCTTGTGGTGGTCATCGTGAGTCCTTCCTTAGCCGACCGCGAAGCGCTGGTCAAGACGCTAATTCATCCAACACTGATCAAGGGACAACCTCCGCGGCGACGGCATCGGCTCTGGCGGACGGAGGGATGAACGCTTTGGGGTCAAGCCGGAAAAGCGAAACGCGTCAGTTTTCCGGCTTGCAGATCGAGGAATCGTAACAGAGGACCCCCGTCGGGTCAACGATGGCGCACCTTGCGGCTCTGCAGCACGCCGTACATCAAGGTCGAAAGCGCGTGCAGGGTGGCGAGCGCCGTAGCACTGCGCCGGTTCTCGAGGTGCCCGGTGAGCGAGCTGACCATGCCGCCGCTGCGCCTTGTGCCGGGGATGGCGAGCGGGATTTGATCCGTGTCGAGCCCTGCGATCAGCTGCTGCGGCAGCTGGACGGAACCGCTGCTGCCCCAGGCTTCATCGTCCAGCCCGAAAATCACCGTCCAGCTGCGGACGAACTGGCGCACCTGGCCGGCGGCTTCGAAAGTCACGAGCCCGGTCTCGGTGCCCAAACAAAAAGCGTAGCGATCCGCCAGCCGGTCGTGCAAGTCGAGGGCGCGCGAGCGGGCCAGGCGGAGGATCTCTTCATCCGTGATCGGCAGTGGCGTGGCCAGCTCATCTTGGGGCTGGGGCAGGACCGCGACCGGCACCGGCCGTTCGAGGCCATCATGAAAGTAGCGCATGAACCCTTCGCGCACCCCGAGCAGCTTGTCCGGGACGTCGCTGCCGACCGCCACCTCGACGCCACTTTGGAAGCGGCTCCAAAACTCTTTAAGATGCTTGCCCATGATCACCAGTCGTGCGAATTCGCGGTTGAAGGATATGCGGCGCGCGCGCCGATGTAAAGATGTTCCTGCGTCCACCGGCGATGACGAGGTCTTTCTCGAAGGACCTCACCTGATCGGCGAAGCGCTGGCCGCGGGCTTGGAGCTCACTTCGGTGCTCGCGACCGAAGAGTTCCTGCGCCGGGCAGAAGCGCAAACGCTCGTCGAGCAGCTGCCCGCAGCACCCCAACCGGTGCTGCCGCAACTCCTGGCTGAACTGGCCGACAGCGACTCCCCGCGCGGAATCGTCGCCCTCGCCCGCATTCCCCGTCCAGGCATTGCTGCCTTGCCCCGGCACGCAAACGGCGTTTACGTTTTTGTCGATGGCGTCCAAGATCCGGGCAACCTGGGCGCACTCGCCCGCGTCGCCGAAGCGAGTGGGGTCGTGGGTTTAGGCTTGGGGCCGGGCACTGCCCACCCCAACCACCCGCGAGCGCTGCGCGCTTCCGCGGGAAGCCTGCTCCGCTTGCCGGTCGCGCTGCGGACCACGCCGCAGCGACTGCAGGAACACCTGCAACCGGTCACTCCGACTTGGATCGCCTTAGTTCCCCGCGGGGGGCAAGATTTCCAGCGCCCGCTGCCCGCAAGCGCCGTGGTGGTTGCGGTCGGGGCCGAAGGCGCCGGCCTCTCGGCCGACGCCCTGCAGCTGGCCCACGACCTGCGGACGATTCCGCTCGCCCCGCCGGTTGAGTCGTTGAACACGACCGTGGCCGCGGCCCTCTTGCTTTTCGAGCTGCGCCGCCAGCGGGCGCGATGAGCATCGAATTTATGGATGCGTCGACCCTTATCCTGCCGCGGCCAGGGTGGATGGGGTGTCTTGCGCTGGGGCTCCACCCCCAATCAACCGCTGGTAAAGCTCCAGGTTTTCGTCCGCCATCACCTGCTGATTGAAGTCCGCGAGCACCCGCTCCCGTCCGGCTTGGCCCAAGCGGTGGCGCAACGCAGGATCGGCGATCAAGGTGCGCAAGCCCGCGGCCAGCTCGCGCACAGACGCAGGAGGCACCAGCAAACCGCCTCCGGTCTGGGCGATCAGCTCGGGAAAAGCGCCGTGTCGGGGCAACACCACGGGAACCCCGCTCGCTAGCGCTTCCAGCACGTAAAGCCCTTTGGGCTCTTGATAGAGCGTGGGAACGGAAAAAACGTCGAGGCTTTGCAGGAAACGCATCTTGCCCGCCCGATCGACCTCCCCCACGAGGTCGACCCGCTCGCGCAAGCCCCAAGCCAAGAGCTGGTGTTCCTGAGCTGCGAAATAGGGCTGATCGCGCACCCCCAGGTAGCCCGCGACCCGCAGCTGCAGTTGGTC
>CAZCOV010000346.1:0-6646 GCA_964499975.1 uncultured Thermoanaerobaculia bacterium | reverse complement strand
TGCCATACGTCACCAGCATCGAGCGGATGGGCCGCGAAGAAGGGCTCCTGGAAGGCATCCAGAAAGGGCTTCTGGAAGGCATCCAGAAAGGACGCCAGGAAGGACGCCAGGAGGGACGCCAGGAAGGACGCCAGGAAGGACGCCAGGAGGGACGCCAGGAGGGACGCCAGGAAGGACGCCAGGAAGGACGCCAGGAGGGACGTCATCGCGGGTTGCAGGAGGCGCTGTTGCGCCAGAGCGAAGTGCGCTTTGGGGCGCTGCCCGCAGCGTTTCGCCACAAGGTCGAGCAGATCGACTCGGACGAGCAGCTCTACCACCTGCTCGACCGCATCTTGACCGCCACCACTCGCCAGGACCTCGGGCTCGGCTGACTCTCGCGATCCGGGTTCCCCATGGGTGCCTGAAAATCCCGCTAGGCGTCCACGGTGCGCGCGGGTCGCGCCCCAGTGTTAGACTACCGCCTCCGCGATCGCGCATTGCGATGCAGCAACCAGGAGGCAGGTTTTGAAGATCCACGAATATCAGGCCAAGGAGATTCTGCGCCGCTACGGGGTCAAGATACCCCGGGGTCAAGTGATCGAGGATCCCGCCGCGGCCCACGCGATCTGCGCTGAATTTGGCGGACGCTGTGTGGTTAAGGCCCAGATCCATGCCGGCGGACGCGGCAAGGGTGGCGGGGTCAAGGTCGCTAAGTCACCCGCCGAAGCCGTCGAGCTCGCGGGGCGCATCCTCGGCATGCAGCTCATCACCCCTCAGACCGGACCCGAAGGTCAAACCGTCCGCAAAGTCCTGCTCGAAGAAGCGGTCGATATTGCTGAGGAGCTTTACCTCGCGATTACCCTCGACCGCGAACGCGGCAAGCCGGTGATCATGGCTTCACGCGCGGGCGGCATGGACATTGAAGAGGTCGCGGCCAAAGATCCCGCGGCGATCGTCCGTCAACATTTTGACCCCCATCTCGGCCTCTTGCCTTTCCAGGTTCGGGCGATCACCCGCGCGCTCCGCCTGAGCGGCGGGACCGCACGCCAAGCCGGGCAGCTGATCGCGGCGCTGGCGCACGCTTTCCACAACACCGATGCGGCGCTCGCTGAGATCAATCCGCTGCTCGTCACCGGCGCCGGGGACGTCCTCGCCCTCGACGCCAAAATGAATTTCGACGACAACGCGCTGTTTCGCCATCCGGAGGTCGTCGCGATGCGCGACCTCGCCGAGGAAAACCCGCTCGAAGTCGAGGCCAGCAAGTTCGGGCTCAACTACATCAAGCTCGACGGCAATATCGCCTGCATGGTCAATGGCGCGGGCCTCGCCATGGCGACCATGGACATCATCCAGCTTTACGGCGGACAACCCGCGAACTTCCTCGACGTCGGCGGTTCGGCCAGCCAGGAAGCGGTCAAGAACGCTTTCCGCATTCTGGTTTCAGACCCCAAAGTCGAGGCGGTCTTGATCAACATTTTTGGCGGCATTGCCCGCACGGACCGCATCGCCAATGGGGTGGTCGGCGCCCTCACCGAGCTGGGGAACATCGACTTGCCGGTGGTCGTGCGCCTCGAGGGCACCAACGTCGAACTCGGACGCAAGATCTTGCAAGACGCCGACTTCGCTTTCATCGTGGCCACGCAAATGGCAGACGCCGCAGAAAAAGTCGTGACCGCGGCCAAAGAGCGCGCACGAGGAGGAAACTGATGGCGATTTGGGTCAACCAACAAACCCGGCTCCTGGTGCAGGGCATCACCGGCAAGGAAGGGACTTTCCACGCCCTGGGCTGCCGCGACTACGGCACCCAGGTGGTCGCTGGCGTCACTCCAGGCAAGGGCGGCGAAACCGTCGAAGGGATTCCGGTTTTTGATACCGTGCAAGAAGCGCGGGAACAGACCGGCTGCAACGCCACCATGATTTTCGTGCCACCGCCTTTTGCGGCGGACGCGATCATGGAAGCGGCGGCCGCCGGGATCGAGCTGATCGTGTGCATCACCGAAGGCATTCCGGTGTTCGACATGCTCAAGGTCAAGACCTTTCTGCGCGACCACCAGAGCAGCCGCCTGATCGGTCCCAACTGCCCCGGCATCATCTCGCCGGGCCTGGCCAAGATCGGGATCATGCCCGGACACATCCATCGGCCGGGCAAGATCGGGGTGGTCAGCCGCTCGGGGACCTTGACTTACGAAGCGGTGTGGCAGCTCTCGAACGTCGGCCTGGGGCAGTCGACGTGTGTCGGCATCGGTGGGGATCCGCAAAACGGGACCCACTTCATCGACGTCTTGCGCGCGTTTGCCGCAGATCCCGACACCCATGGGGTGATCCTGATCGGAGAGATCGGCGGCAGCGCCGAAGAACAGGCCGCGGCCTGGGTGAAGCAGAACTTCGACCGCCCGGTAGTCGGTTTCATCGCCGGACGGACCGCCCCGCCCGGACGGCGCATGGGGCATGCTGGCGCGATCATCGCTGGTGGCAAGGGCACCGCCCAAGACAAGATCGCGGCGCTCCAAGACGCCGGGATCCACGTGGCGCTGTCCCCAGCGGAACTCGGTTCGACCATGGCCAGGGCCCTGGGCCACTGACCTGCACCACAGGCTGAGCGGGTATGCGTGCGGCAAGGCTTGCCGGTAGTGGCTGGCTCGTCCTGATCGGGGGCGGAGAGTTCAGCTTTGGCGAGACCGAGGAGGTGGATCGCGCCTGGCTCGCCCGCGTGCCGCCAGGACCGATCGCCTTCTTGCCGACGGCGAGCGGTTCGGCAGACTACGGCCACCATTTCGCCAACTACTTGCAGCAAATCTTCGGTCGCATCGCGTTCACCGTGCCGATTTACCATCCCCGTGACGCCAAGCGCGGCAAGAACTGCGAACGGATCCGCTCAGCTGCCGCGGTCTACCTCGGGGGCGGGGTCGCGGATGAGTTCCTCGCCACTCTCGCAGACTCGCCGGCGGCCGAAGCCCTGCTCCAGCAGTTGACCCAGGGCGGAACGGTGGTGGCACAAGCTGCGGCGGCGCAGGCTCTGGGTCAAGTCGTGCGCGGTCTGCGCCGCAATCAAGTGCTCCCCGGCCTCGGCTTTTTGCCCGGCGGGGTGGTCGAGACCAACTTCGACCCCGCCCATGATCGCCGCTTGCGGCAACTCCGCGACCAGCCAGGCGTGAGCTGGGGAGTGGGGATCACGGCGGGATCGTCGTGGAGCCTCGGGCCCGATGGCCAGACGGTGGTCGTGGGCGAGGTCTTTGGCCTGGCCACAGCCGACGGCGAATTGCAGCTGATACCGTCCACCGGCGCTCCTGCCGACGCCGCGACGGAATCCGCTCATAGAAACTCCAACCAAAACTAACTCTACGGAGAACTTTTATGTCGATGACCTTGACGATCATCAAACCTGACGCAGTTGCCGCTGGCAATGCCGGCAAGATTCTCGCCCACCTCGAAACCGCAGGCTTCACCCTGCGCGGCCTCCGGCTACTCCGGCTGTCGACCGCGCAAGCCCAGGCGTTTTATGCCGTCCACCAAGCCCGACCTTTCTATGCCAGCCTGGTCAGCTTCATGACCCGGGGTCCGGTAGTGGTGGCCGCGCTCGAGCGCGACGACGCGGTCGCGCATTTGCGTCAAGTCATGGGCGCAACCGACGTTGCCAAAGCTGCCCCGGGCACCATCCGCGCGCTTTATGGCACTTCGATCGAGGAAAACGCCATCCACGGCAGCGACTCGCCCGAAAACGCCGCGATCGAACTGGGCTTCTTCTTCTCCCAGACCGAGCTCTTGGCAGCGCGCTGAACCAGGCTGAACTAGGCTGAACTAGGTAGTATTTTTAGGACTCGTTAAAGTACCTTGACTTACGCTCAGTTAACGCCAATAATGCTGCAGATGTTAGAAACTGCGACCACACGGACGATCACATGGGCGATCAACCCACAGGCGATCAACCCACAGGCGATCAACCCACAGGCGACCAACCCACGGGCGACCAACACGAGGGCGACCAACACGAGGGCGACCAACACGAGGGCGACAAGATGGATGAGGTAGGGCAGCCCCCAGCGCGCGGACCGCGTCAGGAACCGACCGAACCCAAGCGTGGCCGTCCGCGCAAGCCGCGCAATCAGGGTGCTCCTCAGCTCGCGTTCCTGACCGAGGTCCAGCGCAACATCCTGGAGTTCATCGAGGAATTTCAGAATCGGCACAGCATTGCGCCAACCCACCGGGAAATCCGCGAGCGTTTCAACTATTCTTCCTATGGCACCGTGTACAAACACCTCAAGCTCCTGCAGCAAAAGGGTTTCCTGCGCCGCGACTGGAACCAAAAGCGCGGGCTCGAACTGCTGCGCACGGTCTCCAGCGTGGTGGCTCCTGCCGACGCCGGGGTGCCCTTTCTCGGCTTGATCGCCGCGGGGCAGCCGATCGAGGCCCTCCCGGGTCATGACCGACTGGGGGTGCCGGAACAGCTGTTCGAAGGCAGTCCCGAGGACCACTACGTGCTCAAGGTGGTGGGCGAGTCGATGATCCAAGAAGGGATCTTCGACGGCGACTTCGTCGTGGTTCTGCGCCGCGAGCAAGCGCGGCCGGGGGAAATGGTGGTCGCCTTGGTCGGAGGCACCGAGGCCACGCTCAAACGCTTCTATCCCGAAGGCCAGCGGGTCCGGCTGCAACCCGCCAACCCCAACATGGAACCGCTCTGGGTCGCGGCCGACCAAGTGCGGATTCAAGGCGTGGTGGTCGGCTTGATGCGCAAGTACTGAGGCCCTGCCGTCTGAAACCCTGCCGGCCCGGGTCTGCCGGTGGCCAAGGCTCAGCCGGGTTGCAGCTGGAGTTCGCCGCCGTGGAGTTCCGCGCGGATGCGTGGCGGGGGATTGGGGTGGTGGGCAAGGAAGGTCGACAGCGCATCGCGGACCTCACGCTCGACCGTCCGCCGCAGCGGCCGGGCACCGGTTGTGGGATCGAGGTCCGCTTGCTCCAACAACCAGTCGCGTACGGGATCCGCGAGTTCGATCGCGACTCCCAAGTCCATCAGGTCATGGTTGAGCTCGGCGAGCAGCAAGTCGACGATCGCGCGCAGCTCGGCTTTTCCCAGCGGATTGAACACGATGATGTCGTCCAGCCGGTTCAAGAACTCGGGCCGAAACGTCCGCTTGAGTTCGGCCCGCACCTCGGACTCTTCGGGTCCCAAGTGGGCTCCCTGCTCGCGCTGACCAAAGCCCAAGCGCGGGCGAGAGCTGAGATACTGGCTGCCGACGTTGGAAGTCATCAAGATCAACGTGTTCTTGCAGTCGACCCCATTGCCAAAAGCATCGGTCAAAATCCCGTCTTCAAGCACTTGTAGCAAGATATTGATGATGTCCGGATGGGCTTTCTCGATTTCGTCGAAGAGCAACAGCGAATAGGGTTGGCGCCTCAGGCGTTCGGTGAGCTGCCCACCCTCCTCGTAACCGACGTAGCCCGGAGGAGCCCCGATCAGGCGGGCCACGGCATGGCGTTCCATGTACTCGCTCATGTCAAAGCGGACGAGCGCGCGTGGCGAATCGAACAAAAATTCGCTCAACCGGCGCGCCACTTCGGTCTTGCCCACGCCTGAAGGTCCGAGAAAGAGAAACGACCCGATCGGCCGTCGCGGGTTGCCCACTCGCAACTTGGCCCGCCGGATCGCCCGACTGATCGCGCCCAGGGCCTTGTCTTGACCCACGACCGAACGGCCCAAAATAGTTTCCATCTGCAACAAGCGCTCGGCTTCACTCGCTTGCAGCCGTTCGAGCGGGATCCCGGTGGTGGCGGCGACCACGGCTTCGATCTCCGCTCGACCGATTGGCGTCCCCACGCCGGAATCCGCCAAGCTTCCCCAAGCTCCGGCTTCGTCGATTGCGTCCAGGGCTTTGTCGGGAAAAGCGCGGTCCGCCACGAAGCGCTCGGTGAGCGTGACCGCGGCGCGCAGGGCGTCCTCGCTGAAAGTCACGCCGTGGTACGACTCATAGCACGGCTTGAGGCCGGTGAGGATGGCGAGGGTCTTTTCTGGCGACGGCGGTTCGATCCGCACCGGCTGGAAACGCCGCAACAGCGAGCGGTCCTTCTCGATGTATTTGCGGAACTCCTGCGGGGTGGTCGCGCCGATGCAAGAGACAGCGCCGCGCGAGATCGCTGGCTTGAGGATGTTGGCCGCATCGAGCGAGCCCTCCGACGAGCCCGCCCCGACCAGGGCATGGATCTCGTCGATGAAAATGATGATTTCCGGGTGGGCTGCGAGCTCGGCCAGAATGCCCTTGAGCCGCTCTTCGAACTGACCGCGAAACTTCGTCCCGGCGACGATCGATGACAAGTCGAGCGCGAAGATCCGCTTGCCGCGGAACCGGCTGGGCACCGCACCGCTTTGGATTTGCTGCGCCACGCCCTCGACGATTGCGGTCTTGCCCACGCCGGGCTCGCCGAGGAGGAGGGGATTGTTCTTGTAACGGCGGGCGAGGATCTGAAACACCCGACGCACTTCGGCTTCGCGGCCGATCAGCGGGTCAAAGTCGATCCTCGAGCTGTTTGCGGAGTCGCAGCTGCATTCGCCTTGCAGCGCAGAGTGACTGCCTGCCGTCAGCTCGCGACCATGTTCGCTGAGCAAGTGGAAATCCGTATCGCGACCGGTCCGCGGCTGGCGTAGCCGGCGCACTTCTTGCCGCACGGGTTCGAG
>CAZCOV010000345.1:0-6651 GCA_964499975.1 uncultured Thermoanaerobaculia bacterium | reverse complement strand
AAGTCGAGGGCGATGATCCGCCGCCGGCGGAGGAAGATGGGAACGGTGTCCGCGGCAATGCGTTGAGCCAAGCCCTCGACGATCGCGGTCTTGCCCACCCCGGGCTCGCCGAGCAAGATCGGGTTGTTCTTGGTCCGCCGGGACAGCACCTGGACGATCCGTTCGACTTCGTTTTCGCGGCCGATCAACGGATCGAACCCCCCTTGGGCAGCGAGTGCCGTCAAGTCGCGTCCGTACTCGGCCAAAAATGGTAATTCCTTCTTCTGCTGTTGCGCTGCTTCTCGCTCTTGAGCCATGGCCAACACCTCCTCGCGGACCCCCGCGAAGTCCAGTCCTGCCTGCAGCAAAATTCGCGTCGCCAGACACCCTTCGACGCGCAAGATCCCAAGCAGCAAGTGCTCTGAGCCCACCTGCTGCGTCATGCTCTCCGCCTCATGGACGGCATAAGCGAGGATTCGCTTGGTTTCTTCCGACAACGGCAGTTCGGCGGTCGACGAAACGCGCTCGACGAGCACTCGTTCGCCTTCGATCACCCGGCGCAAGTGTTCGGGTTTGGCGTTGAAGCGGGCCATCAAATGGCGCACCGTCTCCTCACCCTCGCGCAAGATCCCGAGCAAAACGTGCTCGGACTCGATCACTCGATGGCCGAGCTTGCTCGCTTCGTAACGGGCAAAAAATAGGGCGCGTCGCGCTTTGTCGTTGTATTTCTCAAACATTGATCTCGTCCAGCGGTCTAGCGGGGAGCGGCCGGACGCAACTCCCCGTTCGCCAGTCGGAGAATCCTACCACATCGAGCCGCAATCGCCGGATTGTGGGTGACCAGGACGACCGTGGTCTGGTGCCGGGCCTGGAGGGTGAGGAGGAGGGTGAAGACCTGCTCCGCACTTTCCGGATCGAGGTTGCCGGTCGGCTCGTCGGCGAGGAGCAGCGGAGGTTCGAGGAGAAGCGCCCGGCACAGCGCTACCCGCTGGCATTCGCCGCCCGAAAGTTGGTTCGGGAAGTGGCTGGTGCGGTCCGCGAGCCCGACTTCGACCAGCAGGCGATGGGCTTCGGTCAGGGTTTCTTGCGGATCGCGGCGGGCAATGCGGCCGGGCAGCATCACGTTTTCGAGCGCGGTGAAGTCGGGCAGCAGTTGGTGGGCCTGAAACACGAAGCCGATTTTCTGGTTGCGGAAGCGTGCCAGCTCGGCTGACGCGAGCGCGCTCAGCCGTTGCTCGCCGATCTTGATCTCGCCCGCATCGGGCTGGTCGAGCGCGCCCAGGAGGTGGAGCAGGGTCGACTTGCCCGAGCCTGAAGGCCCGACGATCGCCAGCAGCTCGCCAGCAGCCACGGTCAGTTCGATCCCGCGCAAAACCACCACCGAACGCGCGCCGTCCTGGTAGGTCTTGTCCACCCCGTGAGCGTGTATGGCAACACTCATCTGCGGATTCCTTCAAACATTTCTCACGCTCGCTAACGCCAGGCGTCGACCACTCCCAGTCCGCTGGCACGGCGGGCCGCCAGCAGGGTCGACAGCAGGGTCAAACCCAGGGTGAGCACGAGCACGGTCAAGAGGTCCACCGGCTCGACTCTAAATGGGATGTGATCGATGAAGTAGACATCCCCTGGCGGGCGGAGCAGACGGTAGTGGTCGAGCAGCCAGGCACCTCCCACACCGAGCGCGCTACCGAGAGACAACCCGAGGACTCCGAGCAGGCCGCCGAGCCAAGCAAACGCCCGTCCCAGCTCTTGCGGCGTTGCCCCCATGGCCTGCAGCATGCCGATTTCCGCCCGCTTGCTCGAGATGAGCAGCGCGAGCACGGTCAAGAGCGCAAGCGCGGCAATCGGTACGATGAGAAAGACGGCGACGAACATCAAGACTTTTTCCAAGCGCAAGGCAAAAAACAAGGCGCGATTCAAGTCCTTCCAGGTGCGCACGCGACTGCCCGCGGGCAATTGCGCGGTCACGGCGGGCACCAGCGTCAGCGCGGTTTCAAGGTCGGTGGTTTGCAGTTCGAGGCGCGCTTGTTCGCGGCCGAGCAGCCGCTCGGCGATGGCCAGAGGCAAGGCCACGCGTTCTTGGCCGTCTTCGGTGCGTCCTGCGGTAAAGGTGCCAGCCACCCGGATCTGCTGCATCCGCGGTTGCGGCCCGAACGGGGTCAAGGTGGGGCGCGGCGAGACCAGGTCGACCAGATCTCCGGCCGTAAGGCCCCAGGCCGTGGCCACCGCTTCGCTGAGATGGAGTCCCGACGCTTGGGGGTCGGCCGAGGCTGGATCCGCAGCGGCGGGACGCGGGAAAATCCGCGGCAAGTTGCCTTGGTAACCGATCAGCTGGACCGCCAGCACCCGTTCGCCTTGCCGCAACCAACCCCGTCCGCGCAAGATCCGCTGCGCTTCGCGTACTCCGGGCAAGGCGATCAGCTGGGGCAACCACGTCGCGCTGTCGGTGCCGCGCGGGAGCTCGATTTCGAGGTGCGGGGTGCGCGCCAGGACGTCCTTGCGGAGAAAGTCCTGTAACCCCGACAAACCCGCTTGCACCAGGATCAGCGCCGCGACTCCGAGGGTGATGCCGCCGGCCGCGAGCAGTGAAAGGAAGGTGACGTAGGCTTCGCGGCGGCTGCTGCGCAAGTAGCGAACAGCCAGGAGCAAGGGGAGGGATAGGCGGAATTGCCAGTGGACGTTTTGCACCGGCGCACGATACAAGATTTCCTCGCGTACCACCAGACGATCTCCCGACGATAGACTGTGTTCGATAAACTGCGCTCGATGGCTGAGATTTTGCTCGCAATCGACACCGCATCGCCGATCGTCAGCGTGGCCGCAGGCGCGCGTGGGGAGCCCGCATGCTCGCGCCAGATCCCGCTCGAGTGCTCGTCCGAGCGCTTGCTGCACACGATCGACGCGGTGCTTGCGGAAGTCGGCTGTGCCTTGACCCAACTGGCCGGCATCGCGGTGCTCTGCGGTCCAGGAAGCTTCACTGGGCTGCGCGTGGGCCTGGCGACGGTGCTCGGCTTCCACCAGGCCCTGGGGCTGCGCGTCACGGTTTTGCCGACCTTACCGGTTCTGGCGCGGGCCGTCGCGGTGACGCCGGAGCGGGTGGTGGTGGCTGCGGTCGACGCCTTGCGCGGCGACTGGTACGTTCAAGTTTTTCGGGCTGGGTTTCGCCCCGACGAACCGCGGCTGGCACCGGCAGGGGCGCTGTCCCAGCTGGCGCCTTGCACGATCATCGGTTTTGGCGTGACGCGGCTCTGCGCCGAGCTGGGGCCCGTGCCAGATCTCGCGCTGATCGAGCCACCGCCTCTGGCGCCGCTGGCCCTCGAACTCGCCGCCGATCCCGCGACCGAGTGGGACCCCGCGCGCTTGACCCGCCCGATCTACTTCCGTCCGCCGGCAGTCACCGGCACCCCCGTTGTCCCCGCCCCCTTTGCCCCCTGAGCCCGAACCCCATGACCGCGCCGTCTGCTTCCGCCTGCGCGATCCGTCCGGCCAAGAGCGCCGATGTTGCGGCGCTTGTCAGGCTCGAAAGCGTCTGCTTCCCCGATCCGTGGTCGATCGCCATGCTCGCGGCCGAACTCGCGCATCCCCAAGCCCTGGTGCAAGTCGCCGTGACCCCGACGCTGTCCGTGCAGCCCCCCGGGGTTCCTGGTAGCCAGCTTTTGGGCTATGCCTGTTTTCGCCGGCTGGTCGACGCCGCCGAGCTGCTCCGGCTCGGCGTCGCTCCAGCGCATCGCCGCCGCGGGATCGGCTACCAACTGCTGACTGCCGGGCTGGCTGCCCTGAGCGCAGAAGGGATCGGTGATATCTGGCTCGAAGTGCGTGCCGACAACTTGCCGGCAATCGCCCTGTACGAGCGCCTGGGCCTGGTCCGCACCGGAGCGCGTCCGCGTTACTACCCGGATGGTTGCACTGCTTGGCTTTATGGGGCGCAACTTCCCGCAGGGTGACTCACGATGAACTTGCGTGAGGTAGTCCGCACGTTCCACACCTCCGTTGCCAGCGTTGCCAGCGCGGACCTTGACAAATTTGACGTCGAGACCAATCATCACTGAAACAGCCCAGAACGTTCATCCAGCGGCTGAATCACGGAGGTTTTATGAAAAAACTAGGTTTGACCCTATCCCTCGCCTTCCTGGTGGCTGGGCTCGGCTCACCGCTCCTGGCGGGGGCCACTCCTGGCGGGGTGGTGATGGAAATCGAGATGCGCGCGATGCGAGCTAACCCACCCAGCGTCAAGACCAGCAAAATGTTGGTCGCTTCTGGTTCGTTCAGGATGGAGATCCAGGAGGCGGACGGGCCCAAAGTCGTGATTTTCCGCGGCGACCGCAAGCAACTCCTGGTGATCAAGCCCGCCAACCAGGAATACATGGTGGTCGACCAAAAAATGTTGTCCGCGGTCGCGGACAAGGTCGGCACAGCCATGAGTGAGGTGGAAAAGCAACTCGCCGAGTTGCCGCCGGAGCAAAGGGCCCAGTTACGGCAACTGATGGGCAGCCAGGGTCTGCCTGGGGCCGGTGCTGGTGCGGCGGCTGCCCCGCCGGCAGTGCCGACGTCAAAGCTCGAGCGCAGCAGCGAGAAAAAGAACATTGCCGGGCATGATTGCGTGCGCTACGACGTGCTGCAGGGTAGCGAGAAGACCCAGGAGATCTGGGTGGCAGAAGGCCTCGCAAGCAGTCATGAGGTCCTGCAGACGATGAAAGCGCTGGCCGACTTCAACGAGCAACTCACCGCACCGCTCAAGGGCATGGGGTCACTGGCCGCGAGCGGGGGGATTTTTTCTTCCCGCGGCAACCCTTTTGCCGAATGGGGTCAGCTTTCGGGCATGCCCCTGTGGGTGCGGTCTTTTGAACGAGGCACCTTGACCCACGAAATGGAAATCAAAACCCTCCGCGAGCAAGCTGTGGAGGCCGCTGAATTCGAACCGCCCGCGGGTTTCAAGCAGCGGCAGCCACTAGAACCTTGACCTGTACGCGGTCACCCGGGACGAGGCCCTGCGGCGGATGACCGGGGAAGCCAGCATTGGCAGGGAGTGGACGCGCGTCGCGGGTAGCTGGGAACTTTCCTCCAAATTGCGCAGTCCAACTCCCTGAAGCCAGAACGACCGCGGCGTTCGCGCTTCCAGAAGGGGGATCCCAGGATCCCGAATCACCACTTCATCTGGAGGCACGGACATGAACACTGCCCTGCAAGTCGTCGCCCATGCGGCATCGGACCGCTCGTTTTACTCGGACCTCGCCCTCAACGAAGCGCAGGAGAAGCGCGCGTTGCGCCGTTCCCTCGGGATTGCTTTGGGGATCCACCTCGGGCTGCTGCTGATCACCTTTCCCCAGCTGCAGTCAAGCCAGCTGCCGCCACCGCCCGCTAAGAACCGCGTGTTGGTCCTGACCACCCCCCGTTTCAAGCCGCCGGTCGTCACCGCGACCGAAGTCCAACCGCGCGAGCGTCGGCGTTTGGTCCCCGTCCCTGACCTGACTCCCGACGAACCTGAGCCACAGATCTTGGAAGTCGCTTTCGATCCCACGGATTTCGTGCCGATCGACGCGGTGATCAACATTCCGGATGCGCCGCCCGCAGAAAAAGCGGCAGAGTCAGAGCCTTTAGTCCTGGAAGTCGGCGCTGCGGTCAAGCCCCCGGTTCGCCTCTACGCCCCACAACCCCGCTACCCTGAAGTCGCGCGCCGGGCGCGCATCCAAGGATCCGTGATCCTCAAGCTCCTGATCAATCCCCAGGGGACGGTGAGCGATCTCGAAGTGGTCAAGGGCATGGGTTTCAACTTGACCGAGGAAGCCGTCAAAGCGGTCGAGCAGTGGAGATTTGAACCGCCCACCACGGCCACTGGACGCCCCGTGAGCCTGAGGTACCTGTTGACTGTCCAGTTCGAGTTGCAAAACTGAGCTGGTTAGGGGGTGAAAGAGGTATGATCATGGGCATGGATTCCGCGACGTCCCGAGAGGATGCCACGCTACCAGCCGCCGACATTCCGGCGGAGTGGCTGGCCGAGTTCGAGGCCGCTGCCCGCCGGCCGCTGCCGCTGCGTTTTCGCTACGCCTTCATCCACACCTACAAGCCGGTGCTCGACGACGAGCCGTTTCGCGCCTTTGACACCACCGCCGACTATCGCCGCTGGTGCGAGGAGAACCTGCCGTTCTGGTTGGGATATGGGCGCCTTTGAGTACGTACCGGCAGGCCGAGGATTGCGACCGTAGGGGCAGGCCCCCGTGCCTGCCCTCCCCGCTTAGAAGGACCGGTCCAGCCAGGTCGAGATCTGACGCGCGGCCTCGTAGGCGGCCCAGGACGTCACCCCGAGCAGAGCACGGTCCCCCGGATACTCCTCGCTCAGGGCTTTCACTTCCCGTTCGCTGATGCGGTGGGGAGCGGCAATCACCAGCAGCGCGACGTGGGCAGCGGCGCGTTCAGCGGGAACGACCGCGGTCAGGACCTCCTCGCTCCAAGCCAGACCTATATTCCTCGACCATCGCCTTAAAAGGCCTGTCCCATCCCGCGGAATCGGTCCCCATGACTTTAACGCCTTGGGAGGCGAGCCAGATAGTTGACTCCTTTCCGAGCCCCGGGAACTCCGACCAGTATTCCTTCGTCCCCCAGAGTTTATCGGCCCCGGTCATGACCAGCACTATGTCGAACGGTTTAAGTTCATACCCCATTCCGGCGAGAGAC
>CAZCOV010000344.1:0-6689 GCA_964499975.1 uncultured Thermoanaerobaculia bacterium | reverse complement strand
CCGCAGGAAGAGCCCGCGGATGCTAGCGGGATGACGCGCGCCGGCAGCGGACGCAACGCTTCAGGGGAGCTGGGTTCAACCCGCGCCGAGCAATGCCCCGAAGACCTGGCCTGAGAATGGTGAGGCGGCTGCCGCGCGAAGAAAACGGCTGGCCGGCTGGCCCGGCTGGCCCGGCTGGCCACCTGCATTGGCAGAGCCTAGAAAGATGTTAAACTGGATGCCGAGGCAATTTATATGGCAACGCTGACGATCACCGACATCCCAGACGAAGTGGTCCAGAAGCTGACGGCTGCCGCCCAAAGCAAAGGGCAAACCCTTGAACAAGAGGCACGGGAAGCGCTTTCGAGCCACTACTCAGACCGGACCGAGGTCCTGGCCCGGATACGAGCGCGCTGGGCTCAGCTCCCCCCAACCTCAGCGGCGGAAGTTGCCGCCTGGCATAGTCGCTGACGATCGATAGCTAGCAGCCTGGATTGCCAAGAAGCAAGGCCGCCCCAGAGCCACGAGCCCTGGGGGCAGGCAGCAGGTAGGTCGTTTTGCCGATTTGAAGCACTCAGGCTAGCGGATCTTGCCCGCCCCAGCAAGGATGGTTACGAGTGCAGAGTAGAAACCAGCGATGACCAATCCAAGAGGGTCTTGCAGAAGGTCGGGGAAGGCCCTGTGCAGAAATCCTTGATCAAGAATCAGCATCCACAACACATACGCCCCTACAGTGGTGATCATGATGCCACGAGATGCCCCTGCAAGCCATCTTACGGCCACCAGAAGCACCAGCGCCAGAAAGCAAAGCACTCCGAGGACAGACAGACTCGGATCAGCGAACGCATCCACGGCCATCAGGTAAAAACCGCTGGCTTCACCAGGGATGTGGTTGAGAAGATTCTGAGACATTTTCACTAATTGCTGCTTCCCAGTTGCCGCTTTCGGGCTTTGGTCCGCAGCCGCGTCTTGGGGCCCCCTGACTAAGGCGCTAATTGAATGGAATTCCATTTTGGGCATCTCCTTTTTGAGGTTTGGAGTCTTCGTCTAGCCGATTTCTTACTGTCATAGATTTTGCTGCGAGAGTCAGACGGCTAGCAGCTCATCGGTGAGTTGGCCGTTCTTGATCTTGTAGCCGACATCGACGCCTGTGACTCCGGGTCGTCTGAGCCAGGCGTTGCGGACTTTTCGCAGCTCTTGAGCAGCTGCTTCGACTTGATCTTTGGGGAACTTCTTGGGCACCTTCTACCTCCATAAAAGCACGGCGCGTGGAAGGCCAGATTGCTGGCCTCGTGAGTTCGACTCACTTGGTAGTGACCGTTTTCCCCAAAACATTTCACGGAATCTTCGGTGACCCCTGATGCCTCCTTTGGAGTCGAACCGCATGCATGCCAGCACGGGCAGCTTGGAGCTCGTTGCTGCGTGTGCCGTGGCGGCGTCACCGGAGGTGAGTCGCCACTGGCTTTTCGGCTCCCAGGTCCGTGGGGCCGCCTGCGGCGAGGGCCTCTGCAGGCTCAGGTTCAGGCACCAGCGCGTCTGGACGCCGCAAACCCAAGGCAGCGATTTTTTGATGGAGATAGGTGCGCTGGATGTCGAGCAGGCGGGCGGTCGCGCTGATGTTCCAGTGGGTGCGCTGGAGCAGGCATTCGATGTACTCTTGCTCACACTGATTCTTGAACTCGCGCAGGGTCAAGGTGGGAGTGTTGGGACCCAGCCGCAGCAGGCCGGTTTCCGGGGCTTGCTCGCGGGCGAAGAAAGCCGAAGGCAGCTGGTCTGTGGTGATCGGTTCGCCGCCAAAGACCACCAACCGTTCGCACAGACTGCGCAGCTCGCGGATGTTGCCCGGCCAAGGATACTGCTCTAGCAAAGGTAGAACCCGGTCGTCAATCGTGCGCTGCCGCATCTTGTGCCGTCGCACGAAACCGTCGATGAAATGGTGGAAGAGCAGACAGATGTCGTCCCCGCGCTGGCGCAAGGGCGGGACCTCGATCGGCAAGTGGACGAGACGAAAATACAAGTCCTCACGGAACTTGCCGTCCGCAACCGCGCGTTCGAGGTCGCGATGGGTGGCGGCGATCACCCGGACGTCCACTTGCCGCTCGCGCAAGTCGCCAATCCGCCGCACCCGCCCATCTTCCAAAACCCGCAGCAAGCGCGACTGGAGATGGTAGTCCATGTCGCCGATCTCGTCTAAGAAGAGGGTGCCGCCATGGGCTTCCTCGAACAACCCAGGCTTGGCGGTCCGCGCATCGGTGAACGCGCCTTTGACGTGACCAAACAGTTCATCTTCGATCAAGTGGCTGGGAATGGCCGCACAGTTGATCTTGATGAACGGCTTTTTTGCGCGCGGGCTCTGGCTGTGCAAGGCATTGGCGACCAGTTCCTTGCCCGTGCCGCTTTCGCCGCGGATCAAGACCCGAGCATCAATCGGGGCCGCGCGCTCGATCAGCTGGCGCAGCTTGGCCACGGCTGGGGATTGGCCGAGGATCGCGGCCTCGCTGGCCAGCTCGGAGCGCAGCTCGGCGACTTCCCGACGCAGCGCCGAGTGTTCCAAGGTGTTGCGGATGGATTGCAGCAGCCGTTCCTTGGTGAACGGCTTCTCGATGAAGTCGTGGACCCCGAGGCGCAGGGCTTCGACGGTTTCGCTGATCGAAGCTTCACCTGAGATGATGATCGTCGGCGGCAAGCGGGCGACCGCGGCCAGTTGGCGCACCAGTTCGAGGCCGCTCATTCCCGGCAGGCGGACGTCTAGGAGCAAGAGGTCAGGCCGCGACGGAGGGGGACCGAGCAGCTGGGCGAGGGCGCTTTCAGCACGCTCCAGAGCGAGCGGTTGAAAGCCCTGCTCGCGCAGCTGGCAGAACAAGTTGGCGCGGATCTTGGCGTCGTCCTCGACGATCCACAGCGAGTTCATGGCAGGCCTCCTGGCGCACCTGGGTCTTCGGTCGGTGCGTTAAGGGTCGAACGCATCAATAAATTCCCATTTCTGGCGCCCAGATTGGGGCCAGATGCGGCCGATCGTCGGGCGCAAAACCGCAGGACTAGCAGGGCTAATTCGAGGATTTTGCGTTCGAGGATCGGTCGCAGGTGGTCTCAAGATGGGATGCCAGAATGGGAAGTTATTGATGCGTCGACCCTAAGTGAAGGTTGAAAGACCAAACGAAACGTCGTCCCTTGAGCTGAGCTGCGCAGCAGTTCGAGGTCGCCGCCGTGGTCGAGTAGAATTTTGCGGCAGATCGCCAGGCCCAGGCCCATCCCTTCACCGATCGACCGGGTGGTGGTGTAGGGTTCGAACAGCCGCGCGCGAATCGCTTGCGGGATCCCTGGTCCCTGATCTTCGAGGTCGAGCGTCACCCGGTGGCTGCTGCGGCCGAGGACTAGGTGGAGTGGGCTGCGACCCGCGGCGGGCTGTCCTGCAGCGCTCACCGCCAGCGCGCTGTTGTCGCACAGATTGACCAGGACCTGGCGCACCATGTCGGCATCAATGGCCGCGTGAAAGCCCGCTTGCGGCACAAACACCAGTTCCAACGCCGGCCAAGCGGTGGCAAACGTGGTCACGAAATCCTGCACCAGCGACGACAGGTCGCGGACGGCGAGCTGGGGCCGGGGTAAGCGGGCAAACGAGGTGAACTGGCGGGTGAACCGTCCCAGGCGATCGAGCTCTTGCGCCACGCTGCTCAAGCCCTGCAGCACTTCCTCGCGGTTGAGCAAGGCAGGGCTGGTGAGCAGACTGCCGAGGCGGTCGAGCTCCAGCCGAGCGCCGGTGAGCGGGGTCCGCATTTCGTGGGCATGACGTCGCGCGGCTTCTTGCCAGGCGGAGAGGTTGTTGAGCGCCTTGAGCCGTTGCTGATCGCGCGCCATGCGTTTTGACGTGCGCTCGATCATAGTCGCCAAACGGCCGATGGTGTCGCGGCTGCGGTCGCCGATGCGCAATCCCAGGCGGCCATGGGCAAGCCCGGCCAAGGCGTCTTGCAAGCGCAAGAGGCGGGTCGAATCGCGCTGGTGACGATAAAGCCCGAGGCCCAAGAGGGCGACCACCCCGGCAGCGAAAGCGACGAACAAAACCCCTTCGTAGCGCAAGGCCATGGCCGCACGGTTGTGTTCGAGGACCCGCAGCCGTTGGACCAAGGTCGCCAAGCTCTCGAAACGTTGCTTGTAGGCCCCGGCTTGCCCCGGATCCAGGCGCGCGAGGGCTTTTAAGTCCAAGAGCGCGGATTCGAGTTGGCGCAGCACTTCGGGATGAATGCCGAACAGCCAGGCGCCGCGGATCTCGCGCTGGCAAGCATGGAACAGTCCGGCGGCGAGGATCACGACCAAAAGGGTGGCGCTCAGGGTTCGTCGGCTCATCCAGGTGAGCAGCGGTGGCTGGCCAGCGGTCGACGCGTTGGTTGCACCGGCGCGTCCGGTCGGCGGGTCAGCGGTCGGCGTACCAGGGGGCTCGTTCCAGGTTGGGTCCATCGGGGTCACAACGCACCTTCAAAGTCGGTCAGGGCGCTCCCGCGGCACGGGTTGGGGGCACCGTCAAAGACCAGGTGTAAGACGCCAGCGTGCGCCGCTTGATCGAGGTGGCGAGCAGCAAGTTCAAAACTTCACTCACCGGTTCCAGTCGCTCATCCGCAGCGTCGGCGACCTGCTCGGAGCCACTTCTCGATGCCTGGGAGAGAGACTCGGAAAACCAGCGCTGGGTGTCGTCTTGCTCCGCCTGAGAAAAAGGCAGCACGTCCGCCACCAGGCGCACCTGGCCTGCTGGAGCGAGGACCGTGGGGTCCGCCACGACCAGCAGCTGGACCGTCCGCCACCAAGCGGAGAGTTCGTCTTGGGACGCCAGGGTCTTGCCGGCGCGTTTGCCGTCGATGCCCAGGGCGGCGACGTGGAAGACCGCGTCCCACAGCTCGTAGCGCAGCTCGATCCGAGCCCCGCCCACGGGCTTGCCGTGGACCTGGACGCGGAAAGCCACGCTGGTGGTGAGCCCGCTGGTCAAGTGAGGCGCTACTTCCGGGTCCGCCAACAGATCGGGCAGGCGGGTCAACAGCAGCTGCTGCTCGGAATTCCACATCAGTTCAGGCGGCGGGGTCTCTCCGGCCAGGGCAAGGCTGGCGCAAAGCCCGAGCAGCAGAACCCGCAAGCGCATCAGAGCAGGTCTCCCAACTCGAGGTAGCTCAGCCCCAGCTGGACGATGCCCCAAGGGCTTTGCCACAACAGCGCGGAAGTCGTCCGCACGCTGGTCAGCGGCTGGAATGGACGCTCGAACGCTGGCGAGGCGCGGTCGTAAGTCAGGGTCACGCGGTTTTCCCAGCGCAGATCCCCGCCCATCCGCCGCCGCGTCGCCCTGCTCCAAAGAGCGAACGCGTGCTCGACGGTCACGCTGCTTTCGAGCAGATCGAAATCCGTGCGGGCGCGCCCGGGGTGCAAATTCTCGACCGTCGAACGCCCAACCGCCAGCCGCGCTTGGACGGCCAGCGCCTGCCGTTCACCGATCGACCAGTTCTGGCTCGCGTTCACGACCGCGCGCATCTGCCGCGCGTCCCATGGCAAGTCTGCCAAGCCCATTGCCCGCGGGTTCAAGTCGGCGCTCAGCCAGCGGTAGTCCAAGCTGACTGCCAGGGCCAAGCCGCGGGTGGGAAACCAGGGGTCGTCGGTGGAATCGCGTTGCCAAGCCAGCTCGCAGTGGAGTTCCCGGCGGTGCGCAAAACCGCGGGCGCTTTCTCCTTCGGGCCCACCGCGAGTGACCACCGCCGGCTGCCGTTCCCCTGACGCGGTTTCGCGGTAGGACGCGTCAATGCGCAGCTGGCTTTCGCGGCCGACCGGGACCCCGAGCGCAAGCGTCGCCAAATGGGTCGTGCCTTCGCTGGTCCAGCTGTCGAGGTCCGGGTCGAGCCCCAGGGGATAGGTGCTCACCGGACAGCATCCCACGCGCGCCAAGTTCAAATGAAGGAGCGCCCGCCGTCCGAATAGCTGATAGCGGGTGTAGCTCACCCCCACTCCCTCGCGGTTGCTCACGGTCGCGGCCAGCAAGCCATAGTTGCCGACGGGAAAACGCATGCCCACGCGTTGGGAGACGCGGAAGTTCTGCGCCAGCGGCTCGGCGTCGGCCAAGCGCAAGTCCGTCCCCAGTTCGGTGTGCAAGAGGTCGGTGTGGAAGAAGAACGGACGGGTCTCTTCGACCGTGATCAGCAGCTCATACCGCTCGCGGGCGCTGCCCCGGCGCAAGGAAAAGTCTGTGGTGAGGATGAAAGGGAGGCGGTTGACCCGGAGCACTGCCGCGCGCAAATCAGCTTCGCTGTAGGTGCCACCCGTCTCCAGGCCGGCTTCGACGAGGATGAGTTCTGGACGGACCCACCGCTCGCCTTCAACCGTGATCGTTTCGAGGAAGAAAGATGCCAATTTGGCCGGAGTAGCGTCGACCTCAGCTGGGCCAACCTCTTTGGCGCTCGCCCCCACCGGCGGGGTCCCGAGACTGGCCAGGATCAGCCAGGTCGCCCCGACAAACGTTGGAGCCCAGCGCAGCGAGCTGCGGTCAAGCCACCGGATCTGGGAGTGGTCAAGTCCTTTGCTGGTCATCGCACCTCCGCGTTTGCCATTCGCAGCCAAGCCGCAGGTTGGCAGGGCAAAGACGATGCCAGGTTAGACGATGCCAGGTTGTGGTCCACTCCTCCCTTGCCCGGCCAGGGGCAATCGACCGCGAGCGGCCGAAGTCCTGCACCCGCCCCTGA
>CAZCOV010000343.1:0-6730 GCA_964499975.1 uncultured Thermoanaerobaculia bacterium | reverse complement strand
GCAGCGCCGACCAGCAAGCTCAAGTCCACCTCGAGCTGCTTGAGCGCCGAGATCGTGGCCAGACCGAGCACCAAGTAATAAACCAGCCGACCGGAAAAAGCCGCGCGCTGGGCTCCCAGGTGCGGGCGCGCCAGCCGCTCGACCGCGGTGCGGGCGAGCCGGGCGAGCAGCAGGCCGAGCAGCACCACCAGCGCGCTGCGCAAGAAGTCGGGCCAGCGCGTCTGGGTCAGCAGGGCGTGCGCTTGGGATTCGAGGTTGTCCATGGTTCGTCGCGATCCGGGTTCGGCGAGTGTCCTCATCCGCCCAGGAATTCACCCGGGGAGGCGTTCCCCAGTGGGCCTTCGAGCACGCTTTTTTCAATGAATTGGATGATCTTGCTGGCAACGTCGACCTGAGTGGCGCTCTCGATGCCCTCAAGTCCGGGTGAAGAATTCACTTCAAGGACCACGGGCCCGTGGTGCGAGCGGATGATATCGACGCCAGCCACGTCGAGCCCCAGGGTCTTGGTGGCGCGGATGGCCGTGCTCCGCTCTTCTGGGGTGAGCTTGATCCGTTCGGCCGAGCCGCCACGGTGGATGTTAGAGCGAAATTCACCCGGCGCGCCTTGGCGCTTCATGGCTGCGATCACCTTGCCGCCGACCACGAACGCGCGGATGTCCGAGCCCCCGGCTTCCTTGATGAACTCTTGCACCAACATGTTGGCGTCGAGCTGACGAAACGCGGCAATGACCGAGTGCGCCGCGATCGGATTTTCCGCCAGGACCACTCCCAGCCCCTGCGTCCCTTCGAGCAGCTTGATCACCAGGGGTGCACCGCCCACGGTTTCGATCAGGCCATCGATGTCGTGCGTCGAATGGGCAAAACCCGTGACCGGCAAGCCGATGCCCTGCCGCGAAAGGAGCTGGAGCGACCGCAGCTTGTCCCGCGCCTGGGCAATCGCCTGCGATGAATTCACGCAGAAAACTTCCATCATCTCGAACTGGCGGACCACGGCCGTGCCATAAAACGTGTTGGACGCCCCGATCCGGGGAATCGCCGCATCAAAAGTCAGCGGTTTGCCGCCGAGCATCACCTTAGGATTGTGGGCAGTGATGTTCATGTAGCAGCGCAAGTAGTCCACCACCCGCACTTGATGCCCGCGCTGTTCCGCAGCTTCGCGCAGCCGTCGCGTCGAGTAGAGGGAAGACCTGCGCGAAAGGATCCCGATTTTCATGCCCCTATCCTTCACCAAAAAACTCGGGAACGGGAATGCCCCCGCGAAAAGAAACTCCCGGATGGATCAAAAAGCGTCGCCGGACAGCACTGCGGCCGAGCAGCATGCGGAAGCCCATGAGGTCGCGGCGCACCAGCGTGAGCTCGATCGGCCAGACGATGCCGCCCAAGGATGCCGTGGTCCGGATCACCGGCCGCAGGGTCTTGCCCCCGTTCGACGACTTCACCCAGCGCTCATCGACCAGCAAGGCTTGCGCGGTGATTTTGCTCTGGGGTCGCCGATCGTCTTGCCGCGGGTGGATCTGGAAGCGGACCCAGGTCTGGCCGTTGCGGCTGATCCGCTGCAGGTTAAACGCATGGAGTGCGGACGAGCGCGCGCCCGTGTCGACCTTGGCTTTGATCGCCGCGACCCCGAGTTCGGGCAAGGCCAGCCACTCCCGCCAGCCGATCACCGGCAGGCGCAAACTCTTGCGGATCTCGACCTGGCGCAAGGCTTTGGGAAAGGTCGGGAGCAGCGGCGTTTCAGGCGGAGGGTCTAGAGGAGAAGACATGGTCCTTGTACTGTTCGCGCAGAGTTTTCTTGGACACTTTGCCAGTAGCCGTGTGCGGCAGTTCGGGCACCACCACCACGTCGTCGGGCAACCAGAAGCCCGCGACGCGTCCTGCGAGGTGGGTCAGGAGGTCTTCGCGGCTGACTTCCGTTCCCGCTCGCTGCACCACCAGTAACAACGGGCGCTCGCCCCATTTGGGATGTGCGACCCCGATCACTGCTGCTTCGGCCACGGCGGGATGGCTCATCACCTGATTCTCCAGGTCGATCGAGGAGATCCACTCCCCGCCCGATTTGATCACGTCTTTGGCCCGGTCCGTGATCTGCATGTAGCCTTCGGGGTCAATGGTGGCCACATCTCCGGTGGCAAACCAGCCTGCAGCATCGAGCGCCGGCTTTTCCTCCTTGAAGTAGGAGCGGATCACCCAAGGACCGCGGACCTGGAGTTCGCCAAAAGCCTTGCCGTCGTGGGGCAAGGGCTGCCCGCGATCGTCGACAATGCGCAGCTCCACGCCATAAAGTCCCCGTCCTTGCTTGAGCTTGCGCTGGAACTGCGCTTCGGGTGCGAGCTCGCGGTGTTCGCGTTTGAGGTTGGCTGCCACCCCGAGTGGGCTGGTCTCGGTCATTCCCCAGGCGTGGACCACGCGCACCCCATACTCGCGCTCGAACGCTTCGAGCATGGCCCGGGGCACGGCCGAGCCGCCGACCACCACCCGTTCGACCGGTCCCAAATTCTGACCGGATTCGCGCAAGTGGTTGAGCAGCATCAACCACACCGTGGGCACGCCCGCGGTCATGGTGACCCCTTCGCTGATCAGCAGCTGATGCACACTAGCACCATCGAGTTTGGGTCCGGGCATCACCAGCTTGCTGCCGCACATCGGTGCAGCATAAGGCAAGCCCCAGGCATTGGCGTGGAACATCGGCACCACCGGCAAGATCACTTCATGGCTCGACAATGCCAGCGCATCGGCCATGGAGATGCCGAACGAGTGGATCACGGTGGAGCGGTGGGAGTAAAGCGCGCCCTTAGGGTGGCCGGTCGTGCCTGAGGTGTAGCACAAGCTCGAAGCCGTGTTTTCGTCGAAGTGTGGCCAGACAAAGTCAGCGGCCTCAGCCGCGAGCAAGCTTTCGTAGCACAGCGGGTTGGGCAACTGGGTGGACGGCAGATGTGCGGGGTCGCTCAAGACGACATAGCCGCGCACGTCTGGGAGTTGGGGCTGCAGCCGTTCGAGCAGCGGCACAAACATCGGGTCGACGAACACAAAGCGATCTTCGGCGTGACTGATGATATAGACGATTTGCTCAGGAAAGAGCCGCGGGTTGATGGTGTGGCAAATCGCACCCATGCCCGAAATCCCAAAGTAGAGCTCCAAATGGCGGAAGTCATTCCAAGCCAAGGTGGCGATGCGATCTCCCCGTTTTACCCCCAGGTGAGTGAGTGCGTTTGCGAGCTGCCGTGCGCGGTCGCGGGTAGCGCGGTACGTGGTGCGGTGCAGCGGGTGGTCGTGGGTGCGCGAGACCACTTCAGTGTCGCCGTGGTACGCAGCGGCATAGTCGATGAGCGACGAGATCAAAAGCGGCATCTCCATCATCAGACCCTGCATGGTTCCTCCATCGCGTGTGGGTTCCAGGTTGTTGGGCAGAACCCGTGGCCTGATTATATGAGAGGTCACTGCTCCCAGCGACGATGGGCTCAGCTGGGGCTGCCTGCACGGGCCAGAATGGCATCGTCATCCAACCTGTGGCACCGGCTCGCTCGATCGGTGTTGGCGCGATCATTTGGACGAGCACCCTTGACGCTCAAGCCTCTGCCATACCGTCTCCTCAACCTGGCGGTTGATGTGATATCCGTGACATCCGGATGCGCATTGACACGCCATAAGATTTGCTCCAGCATGGGCGAGTCTTTCACGAGCAGGGAGGGTCGACTGGGGGGAGCCTCAGGAGCGCCCGTGGCTGAAAGGTGAGAATCATGCTGCCCGAGAACCGAATCCCTACTCATCCTGGAGAGATCCTGCAGGAGCAGTTTCTTGAGCCTTTGGGGCTTACACAGGTCGCGCTCGCTGAGCACCTCGGCGTGCCGGTACAGCGGATCAACGAGATCGTCCGCGCGAAGCGTGGTGTGACTCCTGAGACCGCCTGGCTCCTGGCTCAGGCGTTTGGCACCACTCCGGAGTTCTGGATCAGCCTACAGATGAACCATGATCTAGCGCTGAATCGTCCGGACAAGGTCGTGCCTCCGTTGCGGAAAGCTGGCTGACCAGGACTACACACCAGGTTGCTGGTGTCCGCTCTTGGGATTAGAATCGAATGGCCCAAGGTGAGATCACCAAGATGGGAGATGGTCATGCAGTTTCACGCCCTGGTCGACGAAATCCGTGAGCTCTCACTGGAAGAGAAGCAAGAGATGAGATCGCTGCTCGGCAGATTCGTCGCCGAGGAGCAACGGGCGGCGATTCTCAGCAACTATCAAGAAAGCCTGGAAGAGCTCGGGAAAGGACAGCTGGAGTTTTCCAGCGACACCGCTCGCTTCAAGCGCATGCTCGACGATTGAGCCTATGGAGATCGCGTTCAGTTCGTCGTTCAAGCGGGCTTTCAAGAAGATCGTCAAAGGGAGAAAACCGCTGGAAGATGCGTTCTGGGTCCAGGTTGGGATCTTTAGCTGTGATCCCTACGACAAACGGTTGAGGACCCACAAACTCGCAGGGAAACTGCACAATTTGTGGAGTTTCAGCCTCACCTACGAGATCCGAGTCGTGTTCTTTTTCGCCACCAGCGACAAGGCCGTATTCGTGGACATCGGCGACCATGACGCCGTCTATTGAGCCAAGAGCGCCAGATCTGCTTCGTGGTGCATCCTCCAGCCCAACCTCAAAACCCCATCTCACCAAGCTGTCGGCGCACGACATGGCGTGAAACGCCGAGCACAACGTTTGTGCCGAGTATCATGAGCTCGATGCTTGTGCCGTTCGACTACGGCGGAGCTTGTCGAACTCGCCGAGCACCCATCGGGGGAACTCGCGGTTCACGCCACCTGGCTCGGCGCCAAGGAGCCGGTAGCTTCTCTCCAGCAGCACCCACCCCTCTTCGATTTTTCCCTGAGCACCGAGGCAAGCGCCGAGGGCACCTTCGGCCCGGGCGATATAGAGGTGATCTGGCGGTAAAGTAGCGCGCCAGATCGTCAAAGCCTGGTTGAGGAGCTGCTCGGCAGCCGCGGGGTTTTCGCGCGCCAGCTCGATGCGAGCGAGCCAGAACAGCGGATGGGCACTGTGGGGATGGCGATCCCCCAGCTGTTGGCGCACCACCTCGAGGGCCTGGCGGCAATAAGGCTCGGCAGCGTCCAGGTCGCCACGGAGAAAGCGGATCCGACCCAGGGTGAGAAGCGTCGGGGCGATACCCCAATACTCCTTTCCCAGGAACTTGCGCTGCTTCGCCAAAGCGCTCTGGGCGAGACGCTCGGCTTCTTCATGACGACCGAGCCCGACCAGTATACTCGCCAAGTTGCCTTCATTTGCCGCCACGCCCGGATGTTCGCGGCCCAGCAGCTGGTAGTCGATCTTCAGCGCCTCCTGGAACAGCTCCGCTGCTTCTTCGTCGCGATCCGTCTTGCTCAGGAGCTCGGCGAGGTCGCCGAGGATCGCAGTGACCGCAGGGTGCTCATTGCCGACGAGCTGTCGTTGCATCGCTAGGGCTTGGCGAAAGTCGGCCTCGGCTTCGGTATAGGCGCCTTGCCGCAGCAGCACGACCGCCAGATCGTAGAGGCTTTCGGCGATGTCCTCGTGCTCAGGACCGAACAGGGTTTGCCGCATAGCCAAGGCGTCACGGAAGAGACGCTCGGCCTCAGCGTATTCGCCCACCTCGCGCCGGATGCGTCCGAGTTGGTTGAGGTTCCCGGCGATCTCCGGGTGTTCGGCGGGCAGGAGCTTGCGGCGCAGGCGCAGGGCTTCACGGCACAGCGCTTCGGCTTTTCCGTGCTCTCCCTTCAAGAGGAACACGCTGGCCAAGGAACCGAGGGTCCGAGCGAGCGCGGGATGATCGGCGGCAGATGACCGCTCGATGGCGAGGGCGTCTTCGAGCAGTTTTTTGGCCTCGTCGTAGAGGCCCAAACCCTGATACACGCGGCCCATCGTCCGCATCAGCTCGGCCTGCAGCCGCGGCTGGTCGCCCAGCTCGCTGGCGATCCGGGTTGCGCCGCGATCGAGGAGCTCGCGGGCGGGGACCGAGCGACCGCGGGCCTGGCCCGGATCTGAGACTTCGAAGAGCTCGACCAGAAACGACGTAACTCGCTCGGCGCGCTGGCGCTCGAGCTGGGACGTGGCGCGTTCCTGCTCTGCCCGGTCGCGCTCATCGGCAAGGTGCTGTGACTGTAAGGCGGTGGTCGCCGCGAAGCCCGAGACCAGGATGAGGAAAGCCGCGGTCACCGCAACCCCCAGCCGGTAGCGGCGGAGGAATTTATCCGTCCGGTAGAGGAGGCTTCCCTGCCGTGCAGCCACGGGCAAGCGGGCCTGGTAGCGCCGCAGATCTTCTGCCAACTGGTCGACCGAGGGGTAGCGCGATCCAGGTTCTTTGCGCAGGGCCTTCATCACGATGTGATCGAGGTCGCCGCTCAGCCGTCGGCGCAGCTGATGCGGCTCGAGGCGGCGAGCCGCGGCAACGGCGTGGTCGTGAGGGTCGACCATAGAGCTTGGCCAGGGCGGCTCTCGCTGAACCACGAGATGTTCGATCTCGGCCGGCGTACAGCGCACGAGGCGATAAGGAAGACCGCCGGACAGCAGGCTGTAGAGGAGGACGCCGAGCGAATAGACGTCGCTCGCCGTGGTGATCGTCTCGCCTCTCACTTGTTCGGGACTGGCGTACTGGGGGGTGAGCACGCGGTGCCAAGTCTGGGTGGAGTCGGCTCCCAATCCACCGGCCGGGTGTGGGGCGAGGATTTTGGCGATCCCAAAGTCGAGCAGCTTGGGCGTT
>CAZCOV010000342.1:0-6745 GCA_964499975.1 uncultured Thermoanaerobaculia bacterium | reverse complement strand
ACTCTCGATTTGACCTATACTCGGAGTATAGCAGCAGAGTCGAGTGAGCGCGGTCAAGGGAGGTAAGAAGCCGCAAAAAATCTCTCGGGGTCGTCCCAGAGAGGCGCTACCACAAAGACTGAGCAAAACACCCGAAACGGGCTGGGCTCAAGCCGAAAGAGGCTGGACATCACGCTCTACTTGCGCTCTGAGAGTCCGCTCGGCCTTGCGCAAGTCGTAATCTAGCTGGAGGCCCAGCCATAACTCGGGGCTAGTCCCGAAAAAGCGCCCAAGTCGCAAGGCTGTGTCGGTTGAAACCGCGCGCTGGCCGTGCAGGATCTGGGCGATCCGCGAAGCTGGAACCCTCAAGGCCAAGGCGAGGGCATTGGCGCTCAAGCCCAGAGGCACCATGAACTCCTCACGCAAGATCTCTCCAGGAGGAATAGGGTCAAGCAGAGTACTCATTGGGTCACCTTTGCAAGTGGAGGGTCTCTAGTGATAATCGACGATTTCCACCGCGTCGGCTTCGCCCTCTTTCCAAGAAAAGCAAAGCCGCCAACGGTTGTTGATGCGGATGCTATACTGACCAGCCCGCTCCCCCAGCAGCGCTTCGAGCCGGTTACCGGGCAAGGCCATGAGGTCTTGCAGCGTTCTGGCGCGATGCAGCAGCAGGAGCTTACGCCGGGCAGATCGTTCAAAAGCACGAAAGGCTGCCACGTCTTGATCGCCAAACAAAGCCTCGGTTTTCTTGCAACGAAACGATCTAATCACCCGTTCAGTGTAGAACGTCCGGCGTTGAACGTCAATCGGTAAACTCAGTGAACTGGTGGTGCGATGCCGACGGTGGGTGCGAGCTTGCAGTAAACTGCCAGCCGTCATGGGGATCTTGACCTTGCTGACCGATTTTGGGCTCGACGACTACTACGTAGCAGCGGTCAAGGGCGTGGTCCTTAGCCGCGCCCCCCAGACGACCCTGGTCGACATTTCGCACCAAGTCCCACCGGGCGACGTGGCGCAAGCAGCTTTCTTGCTCGCGGCAGCTGTGCCCACGTTCCCCGCACAAACCCTCCATCTTGCGGTGGTCGATCCGGGCGTGGGCAGTGCGCGACGGATCCTGCTCGTCGAGCGGGAGGAGCAACTCTTCCTGGCGCCTGACAACGGCCTGCTCACGCCCCTGCTGACGGCCGAAGCGCGGGTGCGCGCAGTCTCCCGCGACGACCTTTTTCGTCCGGGTCCGGGTCAGACGTTCCATGGTCGAGACCGCTTTGCCCCGCTCGCTGCGGCCTTGCTCACAGGCACCCCGCCGGCCCGCTTGGGGCTCTTGATCGATGATCCGGTGCGTTTGCCGGAGAGTGCGCCCGAGCGTCACCCCGACCGCTTGGTTGGGCAAGTGGTCCACGTCGATCGCTTTGGCAACCTGGTGACCGACGTGCCGGCGGACTGGTTGCCATCCGGCCCTTTCACCGCCGAGATCAGCGGCCACTCAACCAGCTTGCGGGTCAGCCACTATGCCGAACTTCCTGCGGGTGCAGCTGCCGTCTTGACCGGATCCCTGGGGACCCTGGAATTTTCCCTTTCCGCGCAAAGCCTGGCAGCCGCATGGCAGGTGGGTCGGGGCTGCCCGGTGGTGATCCGCTGCGCTGAGCAAACCCAGCGTCGACTGGATCGAGCGGAGCAGCAGCGACCGGGCTCGCCCGTCCACAGAGGCTGATCCTGATAAACTCCGGTCCGAAGTGAACCTCGCAACCCAACACTTTGAACACAGCACGATGAAATCAGCACGATGAAATCAGCACGATGAAACCAGCACACTGGGCATCCTTCGTACCCTTCGGCCTGGGGCAAACCAAGCCCAAACATTACTTGAGCATGTTCAAAGTGGCCTGGGAGAACCGCGACCAGCTGCCTTACGCCTGGCGCATCTTGACCCAGGGAGTTTGCGACGGCTGCGCCCTCGGCACCAGCGGACTGTCGGACTGGACGATCGACGGCGTCCACTTGTGCATGGTGCGGCTCGACCTACTGCGCCTCAACACCTTGCCCGCAGCCGATCCCGCCCAGCTCGCGGAGGTGAGCGCGCTCGCGGGCAAGAGCTCGGCTGAGCTGCGCCAACTCGGACGGCTGCCGCAGCCGCTGGTCCGCCGACGCGGAGAGCGCGGCTTTCGTCCGCTGAGCTGGGACCAAGCCCTCGACCTCGCGGCCGACCGTCTCCGCCACAGCGATCCCCAGCGGGTCGCGTTCTACTTGACCTCACGCGGCATCCCCAACGAGACCTACTACGTGGCGCAAAAAGCCGCGCGCTTTTTCGGCTCGCCCCACGTCGACAACTCCGCGCGACTATGCCATGCGGCCTCGACCGTAGCGATGAAAGCGAGCGTCGGCCATGGCGCCTCGACCGGCTCTTACCGCGACTGGATCGGCGCAGATTTGATCGTCTTTTTCGGTTCGAACACCCCCAACAACCAGCCGGTCACCACCAAATACCTCTACTACGCCAAACAGCAGGGCACCGAGATCGCCGTGGTCAACCCCTATCGCGAGCCCGGACTCGAACGCTATTGGGTGCCCTCCAACACCGAGAGCGCGCTCTTTGGCACTCGCCTCACCGACCATTGGTTCGAAGTAGCCACTGGCGGCGATCTGGCTTTCTTAAACGGCGTGCTCAAAGCCCTGCTCGCCCACCCGGACGGGGTCGATCACACCTTTATCGCGGCCCACACCGCAGGCTTTGCCGCGCTCTCAACGCAGCTGGCGGCCGCGACGTGGGAGCACCTCGAAGCTGAGAGCGGGACCACCCGCGCGCAGATGGAGCGGTTTGCCGAACTCCTGCGCACCCGGCCCAACGCGATTTTCGTGTGGTCCATGGGTCTCACCCAACACCACCACGGCGTGGCCACCGTCCAGGCGCTGTGCAACCTGGGGCTAGCGCGCGGCTTGGTCGGCAAGCCCCACCGCGGCTTGACCCCGATCCGCGGTCATTCCGGCGTGCAAGGGGGTGCGGAAGTGGGCGCGGTGCCGATCGCCGATCCGGTCGTGCTCGACCGCTTCCGCGACGCTTGGGGCTTCGATCCCCCGCGCACCCCGGGCATGGCCACCATGGACCAACTGCAAGCGGCCGCCCGCGGTGAGCTCGACGTTTTCTGGATCGTCGGCGGCAACTTCCTGGAAACCGTGGCGGGTGCCAGCCGCAACCAGCAAGCCCTCGAACGCCCCGGTTTGCGCATCCACCAGGACATCGTCTTGAGTTCGGCGATGCTGGTCGAACCCTCCGACACAGTGCTGCTCCTGCCCACCACCACCCGCTACGAAATCCCCGGCGGGGTCACCGAGACCACAACCGAACGGCGGATCATCTTCTCGCCCGAGATTCCCGGTCCGCGGATTGCCGAAGCACGGCCAGAATGGGAAGTTTTCTCCGCGGTCATGCAGCGGGTCAAACCAGCCCAAGCCGCGCAAATTCGCTTTGCCGACACAGCCGCCATCCGGGCCGAAATCGCCCGCGCCGTTCCGCTTTATCGCGGGATCGAGCAGCTGGCCAAGCAGGGTGACCAAATCCAGTGGGGTGGTCCCACCCTCTACGCCGACGGACGCTTTGCCACCGCCGACGGCAAAGCCCATTTCGTGCCGGTTTCGTCGCCGGTCCGGACGCGCGCTGCCGATCAATTCTGGGTCTCGACCCGCCGTGGCAAGCAGTTCAACTCGATCGTCCACCACCCGGTCGATGCCCTGACCGGGGCCATGCGCGAGGACGTCTTGATCAGCGCAGAAGACGCCCGGCGTCTGGGCCTGACTGAGCGCGACCCGATCCTCCTCGAATCCCCCCATGGCCGGCTCGCAGGGCGGGTCAAGCTGGCCCCGATCTTGCCGGGCAATCTCGAAGTCCACTGGCCAGAAGGGCTATGCCTCTTGCCCCCGGAGACTATCGACCCCGCTTCCGGCGAGCCTGACTACAACGCCCTGGTCCGTGTCGCCAAAGTCAACCCTGCTGCGGGCAGCACCGCACCGACGTGACCGACCAGGCGAACGGGTCCCTGGCCATGGCGGACACTGCCCACCCCACCGACCTTGCCGGTCGCCAGCAGGTCTGGGTTGAGCGCGCAGACGGGCGGATCGAGCCCGACTGGGTGGTGGTCGAAGAGCCGCTCGAAATCCGCGTCGATGGCAAGCCCCTGGTGATGACCCTGCGCACTCCGGGAGCCGACCGCGAGCTCGCCGCGGGTTTCCTTTTCAGTGAGGGCATCCTGCGCTGTCCGCAGCAGATTGAAGCCATCGAATTCATCTCTGACCCTGGACGTCCGGGTCAACACTCCGCGATCGGCCTGCTCCTCCGCGCCGACGCCCAACTCAGTCCTGAGCGGCTGCGCGAGCGCCAGCGTGCCTTTCTCGCCACCGCGGGCTGTGGCTTCTGCGGGCAACCTCCACGCGGTGAGGTCTTACCCCGGCCGCCCATCACCCCGCTCGCCTGCTCGCGCGAACTCCTCGCCACCCTGCCCGACAAAATGCGCCAGCACCAAACGCTCTTCGCCCAGACCGGCGGCTTGCACGCTGCCGCCCTCTTCGACCCACAAGGCCACCTCCTGGCCCTGCGCGAAGACATCGGCCGTCACAACGCCGTCGACAAACTGATCGGCCACTTCCTGCTGCAAGACACCTTGCCCTGGGAAAACCGCATTCTCGCGGTCAGCGCCCGCGCCGGTTTTGAGATCGTGCAGAAAGCCTCGGTCGCTGGCGTGCCCGTGCTGGTCGCCGTGGGTGCAGCCTCGAGCCTGGCGATCCAGCTCGCCAAGGCCCATGGCATCACGCTCTACTCCTTTATCGCTGCTTCCAGTGGCAACCGGCATTTGTAGTCCCTCCCAGAGCCTTGCGCTACACTAGAGTCATGTCTGCCCTCGTATCTACAATCGCTACCGCAATCATCACCGCGATCACCACGGGTTTCACCACGACAAGCGCCGCGGAGAATGTCCGCCGATACGGCTCGCTGAACCCTGCGGACCGGCTCGCTGTTCGGTGGACGGTTGGGAGACAGGCCTGGTGGCGCGAGCTGAGGAGTTCATGACCCAACACGCACTCCGGCTGCTCCTAGTCAACCAAGAACGTCCGCTCAAGGTCCTGCTCGAAAGGGAATTGCCCGCAAGCGGCCCGCTGGCAGTGGCGTTTCAGACCGGGGAAGAGGCCCGCGAACTCCTGCACCAGCGGCCGTTCGACATCACCCAGCTCGATTTCGAAGTGCCCGAGGTGGGACGGGTCGAGACCCGCCGCCGCTTTAGCCAAGGCCAAAGCAGCGACATCGTGGTGGTCGAGAGTCGGGCCCGGACGGGCGCGCAATCCTTCGTTGCAGACCTCCTGGCGAGCGCGCCCGAAGACAACTTCTTGACCTTGCCGCTCACTGCCACCGACCTCGAAAGTATTGTCCAAGAAGCCGCAGCGCTCGCGCGGACTGGGGCCTCGACCCTCGTCGACTGGGCAGAACCGGGCGACCCGGTGGTGGTCAGCCGTAGCCCGGCGATGCAGGATTTGCTCACTGTGGTCAAAAGAGTGGCGGCGGGCGCGGCGTCGGTACTGCTCCAGGGGGAAACGGGAACCGGCAAGACGTTGATCGCCCGGCGCATCCATGAGCTGAGTCCGCGTGGTCGGCAAGCGCTGGTGGCGATCAACTGCGGGGCGTTCCAAGATCAGCTACTCGAAAGTGAGCTTTTTGGCCACGAGAAAGGCGCTTTTACCGGCGCAATCAAGACCAAGCCTGGTCTTTTCGAGGTAGCACATCAGGGGACGATCTTCCTGGATGAAATCGCGGAGATGACCAGCTCGATGCAGGCCAAGCTGCTGCAGGTGCTCGACGCCGGTGAGTTGCGCCGGGTGGGTGGCACCGAAACGCGCAAAGTCGATGTACGGGTGATCGCGGCGACCAACAAGGACCTCCACCAAGAAGTCCGCAGTGGACGTTTTCGCGAGGACCTTTTTTTCCGCCTCAACGTGATTCAGCTGAAGGTGCCACCGTTACGTCAGCGTCCAGAAGACGTCACCGCCCTGATCTCACATTTCCTTGAGCGCTTCCGTTTGCCCGGACAGCTGGCCAAGAGCATTGCCCCTGAGGTCTTGCAGGTGCTCCTCGCGTATTCCTGGCCGGGCAACGTGCGCGAACTCGCCAACGTGATCGAAGGCTTGATCCTGCTAGCGCCGGGCAACGAAATCCGGGGCAAGGACCTACCGCCCCATTTGCGGCCGGTGGGTGGGCTAGAAACCGGGAGCGCAGACGCTCCCTTGCCGCTTGCCGAGATGGAGCGCTTGCACATCGTCCGGACGCTGCGCTTCACCGACGGGAAAAAAGCGCCGGCCGCGCGCCTGCTCGACATCGACATCAAGACCTTGAGCAACAAGCTCAAGAGCTATGGGATCGCCGAGTGATCCCTAATGTACAGTCACGCCATCCGCTAGACAGCCAGTTTGGGCTCCACCCAGCAACGGCGTCTCTTCCGACATCGTTCAAGCCGCCCCCTTGAAGGTGCCCCCCTTGAAGGTGCCAGCCGAACCTCGAAGACACTCCAGAGGGGGTGGCGGCGCCCATCGAAGGTGCCAGCCGAATCTAGATTGATCTCGATCGCTTCGCAGAAACCCCGAGGCGCGCGTGAGAAGTGAACAGCCTTTTCCGTCTCCTTGTCTCAGAAAACACCCATCGTGTTTTCAACGACCGCTGCTTATCAGCGAAAGGAGACAAGATGACAAGACCACTTCGCCACATCCCCCAAGGACACCTCGTCGAGGT
>CAZCOV010000341.1:0-6763 GCA_964499975.1 uncultured Thermoanaerobaculia bacterium | reverse complement strand
GGTCGGTCTGGATTTCGAGGTGGATGAAGACGTGGAGCGGCCGGCCGTTCAGGGTGCGGACCTTGACCAGCTTGTCGATCACCCGCTTGCCGGTGCCAGCATCGCGGAGCTCGGTTTATCAAATATCAGTGAAATCTCCGATTCAACAGTAGCATGAATGGCGACCGCCATGTTCAACGCGAAACATGTTCTTGCTGGACACTACCTCTGGTGTAGCGGTGTGTGAGGCGACAAGAGAGGGGGTAGTCGGTGTCAACCGAGACGGAGCGCGGGTGGTGGCTTGCCGAGGCTGCTGCTGGGAAAAATCGAGTGCTATGTCCAGCAACGGATGGCGAACGCCTGGCTGACCCGCCAGGACGACGCATAAGCACTCGTGAGTCTTCCCCCGGTCGACCCTAACGTGCGGTCTCGGAGGCTCTAGCTGAGCACGCTTTCGGCGGCGGGGAGGTAGGTCATTTCGGTGTAGTCCTTGACCATGCGGCTGGTCGAGAACCGCCAGGTCAACGTCGCCATTGACGCTTTCATCTTGCGCAGCCAACGCACGGGCAGACCGTGTTCGTCGCGCTCGTAGTAGGCGGGCACGATTTCGTTCGCCAGCAGTTCGTAAAAGGCTTGGACGTCGGCTCGATCTTGACTCGCTTCGTCAGCTGCGGTTTCCGCCGCGCCAAAAGCCCAACCGTTGTCGCCGTTCCAGCCCTCAGGCCACCAGCCGTCGAGGATGCTGCAGTTCAAGACACCATTGAGCGCGGCTTTTTGCCCGCTGGTGCCACTCGCTTCGAGTGGACGGCGGGGGGTATTGAGCCACACGTCCACCCCTTGGACGAGCATGCGCCCCATGCGCATGTCGTAGTTTTCGAGAAAAAACACGCGGCCACGCAGGTTTTCGCTGCGGCTCAAAGCGAAGATGCTTTGGATCAGCTCCTGACCCGCCCGATCCGCGGGATGAGCCTTGCCGGCGAACACGATCTGGATCGGCCGCTCGACGTTTTTGACCAGTGCGAGCAAGCGGTCAAGGTCCGCGAAAATCAGGTTGGCCCGCTTGTAGGTGGCAAAGCGGCGGGCAAAGCCGAGGGTCAGCACCGCAGGATCGAACAGCTGACTGATCGCGCGCAGGGCGTCTGGAGCTTCGCCATGGCGGGCGAGCTGTTCGCGCAGACGGGTGCGGGTGAAGCGGGCCAACCGCTCTTTTTGCGCCTGGTGGGCTGACCACAGCTCGTCGTCGGAAATGGCTTCGATTTGCTCCCAGCCCGCGGCCTTAAGCAGCATCTCTTCCCAGCGCGGTCCCAAGTGGCGCTGCAATAGCCGGCGAATGTCTTGACCGATCCAGCTCGGAGTGTGGACCCCATTGGTGATCGCGCAGATCGTCCGTTCGGGCTGACCGTCTTGCAGCAAGTGGCGCCACATGCCGTTCGCGACTTCGGCGTTGAGCCGGCTCACCCCGTTGAGCTTTGCGCTGGTGCGGATCGCGAGCGCGGTGAGGTTGAAATCCGCGTCGCCTTCCTGTGCCCGACCCCACCGCTGGAGCTCCTCCATGGGCAGCCCGACTTCCTGGCAAAAACCGCGGAAATACTTCTCGATCAGTCCGGACTCGAACTGCTCGTTGCCCGCGGGCACTGGGGTGTGCGTGGTAAAGACGCTGTTTTGGGCGATCCGCGCCCGAGCTTGTTCCAGGCTGGAGCCCGAGGCCAGCTCGGCGCGCAGACGTTCGAGCTGGAGGAAGACGCTGTGCCCTTCATTCAGGTGCCAAACCGCCGGTTCAATCCCCAGGGCGCGCAGCGCGCGCACTCCGCCCATGCCGAGCACGATCTCTTGGGCCAGGCGCATTTCGCGGCCGCGAACATAGAGGATGTTGGTGATCGGACGGTCCGCCGGATCGTTTTCCGGCACGTCGGTGTCGAGCAGCAGCAGGGGAACTCGTCCGACTTGCGCGAGCCACAGCTTGGCCCGCACTTCGCGGTCAGGAAAGGGGATGCTGACCAGCAATTCTCGGCCGGTCGCCCCCGCTACTGGCCGCAGCGGCAAACGGGTGAAGTCGTACTCCGGATAGAAATGTTGCTGGACCCCTTCTGCGTCGATCGTCTGCTGGAAGTAGCCGTGCCGGTAGAGCAGGCCGAACGCGATAAAAGGCAAGCCGAGGTCGCTCGCGCTCTTGAGGTGATCGCCGCTCAAAATTCCCAAACCGCCGGAATAAATCGCGAGCGACTGATGGAGTCCGTACTCCATGGAGAAATAAGCGATGTGGCCGGCAAAATCGCCATGCTGCCGGGTGAACCAATAGGTTTGGCGCTGGTTCATGTAGCGCTTGAGATCCTGGGTGACCGCATGGAAGCGGGCCAAGAACTCTTCGTTGTCGAGCAGGTGATACCAGTGCCTGGGTTCGATGTTGATCAGCAGCTGGACCGGATTGCGGTAGAGGTCCCAGCTCGAGTTGTCGATCGAAGCAAAGAGCGCCCGCGCTTCCGGCGACCAGGTCCACCACAGGTTGTAGGCCAGTTCGTAGAGGGCTTCCAGCTCGCGCGGCAGTTCGATGTCAGCGACGTGCAGGGTCGAAATCTTGAGCGTGTGGTTTCCGAGCTGGTGGGCCCCGGGCTGAAGAGTCGCCCGATCCGCAGTTGCCTGCATGCTGAAAATCTCCTCAGTTGGCCGCCCGATACGGCCGGCTCACCCCGACCGCCGGGGCCTGAAAAAACGCTTGTAGCATGGTTTTGCTTGCGTCTCGTGTGACGGATCCCGCGGCTTTCATCCGCCAGCTCCGAGCTGGGCGAGGCGACGGCGGGCGAGTTGATCCGCGGGGTTTCTCGCCACCACCTGCTGCAGCAGCACGCGCGCTTCGGTCAAGTTGCCTTGGGCTTCGAGCAGAACGGCGAGGTCACTCATCGCGGCGGTGTGGTCCGGAGCCAGGGCCAGGGCTTGGCGCAGATCGCGTTCTGCTGCCCCCAGCTGTCGCAGGGCGATTTGCACCGCCCCGCGCTGGTAGACCGCATCGGCGTTTTGCGGTTCCATGTGGACGGCCTGCTCGGCCACCGTCAACGCTTCTTGCGGCCGTTCGAGAAAGAGCAGCGCGCGCGATTCGAGCAAGCACAAGCGGATCTCGTGTGGTGAATGCACCAACTGCTCGCGGGTGAAAGCCACGGTCTCGGCAAAGCGTCCGGACTGGGCGAGCAGAATGGCGATCTTGACCGCGAGATAGGACGCGTTGCCGGAGATCTCGAGAGCGCGACGGTAAGACGTGAGCGCGGCTTCGCCGTCGCCTTGCTGCATTTCCGTCTCCGCCAAATACTCCCAGGCATCGACCATCAAGGGATTCTGCGCTACGGTCTCGCGAAAAGCGCGATGCGCGCTGGACAGATCACCGCGCGCCATGTGGGCAATGCCTTGCTCATACACGTCGAGGGTGCGGATCTTGCTCTTGGGGTCGGGTAAGTCGTTGCCGTGGACGGTGGCTGCCCCGCCGAGATAACCGAGCGCGCTGAGCGCCGCCCGGGTCTCGGCAGAGACCGTGGTCTGGGCTGGGGCTTGCAACGGTCGCCGCAAGGGGGTGAGCGCTTCCCGCAGTCGTCGCGAAGTCGCTTTTTCGAGGGTCAGCAGATTCTGGGTTTCGCCCGGATCATTGCCCAGATGGTAGAGCTCGGGATCTGGTCCATCGATGAAATGCCAGGGGTAATCGATCAGCGAAGCGAGATCGCTCCACCCGAAATGGAGGCGGGGGTAGAAGGTTTCGGCAAAATTCGCCACCGACGCTGGGGGTGCGGTGAGGAGCGAACGTCCCGGCAGCTCGACCCCTGACGGCGCGGGCGCGCCGAGCCCCGCGAGGACGGTCGGAAACACGTCGATCAGCTGGGCGACCCGCGCGTCCGTGGTGCCAGCGCGCTGGTTCGCGGGCAGCTTGAGCAGCAGCGGGACTTGCAGGCTCTCGCGGTAGAGAAGCACCCCATGCTCGCGCTCCCCGTGATCCCCCAGACCCTCACCGTGGTCGGAGAGCAAGAAAATCATGGCCTGGTCATAAACCCCGAGGTTCTTGAGCTCGCCCAGCAGCCGACCCACGACCGCGTCGACCGCGGCGATCTCGCCGTCATAAGGCGAGGCGGCATAGCGACTTTTGTAAGGCTCGGGCGGGGCATAGGGGGTGTGCGGTTCGTAGAGGTGGACGAACAAGAAAAAGGGCCGGCTCACCACTGTGCGGACCCAGTTGAGCGCGGCGTCGATCGTCTCATTCCCGGCCCGCTGGATGCCGGAAGGTCCGAGCGCGATCCGCGCGGGGAAATGGTCGTCGAAGAAATCAAAGCCGTGGCCGAAGCCTTCGCCACGGGAGAGCAGGAACACCGAAACCGCGCCGCCCGTGGCATAGCCAGCTTCGCGCAGCGCGCGCGGCAGGGAAGGGAGCTGGTCGGGCAGATAGGGGTAAGCGACGTTGTCGCGGACCCCGTGCAACGTCGGCAACAGTCCGGTCAAGAGCGACACGTGGGACGGTCCGGTGATCGGAGTGTGGCAAAACGCATGCTCGAACAAGATCGAATCTGCGCGCAAGGCGTCGATTGAAGGGGTGGTCACGCCCGTGTAGCCATAGGCGGGCAGATGGTCGGCGCGCAGAGTGTCGACCGAGATCAAGACGATCGGCGGGCGCAGGGGGCGACTGGCTGGAACGGTTGCGCGATTTGCGTGCTCGCTCCCAGATTCGCGATAGCATCCGAAACTGCTGAGCCACAAGAGGCCGGGCCACAAAAGGCTGGCGCCTGCCCAAAAGACCGCAGGGCGGCACCAGCTGAGCGCGGGCCTGGGTGCAGCGGGACGGCTCAGCAGCAGATCGGGTGAAGGCCAGAGCATGGCCGCAGTCTACCGCAAAGCATCGTCGCGCGCTGCGCCATCGTCTGCAGGGCTTGGCTCTGTGAGGGGTCAGCGACAAGCGACGCAACATGGAAGGTGACCATGATCAGCAACGCGAAGCGATCCATCCGGCAACTCCGCTGGTTCTTCTCAGGTCTGCTCGGGACCGCCTTGGCCGTTTCCGCACAAGCTCCAGGCGAGAGCGGCAAAGTGGTGCGCGTACCGGCGGTCGACCTCGGGGTGTTGTCGCTCAAAGTGCGGCAACAAAACCAGGAAAAAGCACTCGCTCACCAGGCAGTGCGCCATGATTTCAAGTTCAGCGACCAGCAGCCCGAAAGCGGCATCGATTTTCTCCACCAGATCGTGGACGACGCCGGCCGCGACTACAAGCCGGTCCACTACGACCACGGCACCGGGATCGCGGCTGCGGACGTCGATGGAGACGGGCGTTTCGACCTCTACTTCGTCAATCAGAACGGTGCCAGCCAGTTGTGGCAGAACCGCGGAGGGGGCAAATTCCGCAACATCACAGCCGACGCTGGCGTGGGACTCGCCGGCCGGATCGGGGTGACCGCGTCGCTGGCCGACATCGACAACGACGGCGACGCGGACCTCTTCGTCACCACCGTCCGCACTGGCAATGCCCTGTTTTTGAACGACGGCCATGGTCGCTTTCGCGAGATCACCGTCGACGCTGGCGTTGCCTATCAAGGGCATTCCTCAGGGGCGGTGTTTTTCGACTTTGACCGCGACGCCAAGCTCGATCTCTTTCTCGCCAACGTCGGGGTCTACACCCGCAACGAGCAGGGGCGCGGCGGTTACTGGATCGGCCTCACCGACGGCTTCCATGGTCACCTCCACCCGGAAAGGAGCGAGCGCAGCATCCTCTACCGGGGTCTCGGCGAGGCTCGCTTCCAGGACGTTTCCACCCAAGTCGGACTGGTCGACACCTCCTGGAGCGGTGATGCCAGCTTCACCGATTTGAACCAGGATGGCTTTCCCGAACTCTACGTCCTCAACATGCAAGGCGATGACCATTTCTACGCCAACCTCGCAGGTCAACGCTTCGTCGAAAAGGGGGCCGAGCTCTTTCCGCAAACCCCCTGGGGCAGTATGGGGATCAAGTTTTTCGATGCCAACGGCGACGGCCGCTTCGATCTCTACGTCACCGACATGCATTCGGACATGAGCCAGGAGGTGCCACCCGATCGTGAAAAGCTCAAATCCGCCATGCTCTGGACCGACGAACACTTGCAAGGGGGCAAGAACAACCTGTTCGGCAACGCGCTCTACCTGCAAAACCCGGACGGCAGCTTTGCCGAGGTCTCAGACGCCTGGGGGGTGGAGAACTACTGGCCCTGGGGGGTGAGCGCGGACGATCTCAATGCCGACGGTTATGACGACCTGCTGGTCACCTCGAGCATGAACTACCCCTTTCGCTACGGCATCAACTCACTGTTTTTGAACGACGCAGGGCAGCGCTTCGTCGACGCAGAGTTCGTCTTGGGGATTGAGCCGCGGCGCGCGGACAAGACCGCCCAACCCTGGTTCGAACTCGACTGCGACCAGGCGGACAAGGGCCATGAGCACTGCCAAGGCCAACAAGGCCGGATCACCGTCGAAGGCACGCTGGGCACTCGCTCGGCGGTGATTTTCGACCTCGACGGCGACGGCGATCTCGATATCGTGACCAATGAGTTCAATGCTCACCCCATGGTCCTGGTGAGCGATCTGGCACAGCGCGGTGGGCTCAACTTTTTGCAAGTCCAGCTGGTCGGCACGGCCTCCAACCGCGACGGTCTGGGCGCGCGGGTGGCCGTGCAAGTGGGTGGACGCACCCTGGTCAAATTCAACGATGGCAAGTCCGGGTACTTGGCGCAGAGCCGACTGCCCCTCTACTTCGGTTTGGGAACCGGGACCCAAGCCCAGACGGTCACGG
>CAZCOV010000340.1:0-6863 GCA_964499975.1 uncultured Thermoanaerobaculia bacterium | reverse complement strand
AGGCGCAACAGGCAGAACAGGTTGGTGACTGGGACCAAGCCGTGCTCTACTACCTCGACGCAGTCCGCGCCAACCCGGACAACCTTTCCTATCGCGCTGGCTTGCTGCGAGCCAAGATCCAGGCTTCGCAGGAGCACTTCCGCAAGGCCCGGCAGTTCCAACAAGCCGGGGCGGATGAGCGCGCCTTGGTCGAGTTCCGTCAGTCGGTCGAACTCGATCCCTCGAATCAATTTGCCGCGGTCGAGATGCGCAAAGTGGTCGAACGGCTACGTGCGCTCCAGCAGGCCAGCCGGCCCGAGGGCACGATTGCAGAAATGAAGCGGCGGCTCAAAGGGGTCAAGGCGCAACCCCCCGTGCTCAACCCGCGCTCCAAAGAGCCGATTGATCTCATTTTCTCCGAACCGGCTTCGGTGATGGACATCTACCGGGCATTGGGCAAGGCTTTCGGGATCAATGTGCTGTTCGATCCCAAACTGCGCGACCAGGAAATCGCGATCGTGCTCGACAAAGTCACGGCCCAAAGCGGGCTCGAGATCTTGATGCGGACAGTGGGCCATTTCTACAAAGTGCTCGATGAGCACACCATCATCATCATCGACGACACCCCACAAAATCGACGCAATTACGAAGACCAGGTGATCCAGACCTTCTTCCTCGACAACGCCGAAGTCAAGGATGTGATCACCATGATCCGCTCCTTGGTCGGCACCAAGAACATTGCGCCCAACGAACAATTGAACGCGATCATCCTGCGCGACACCGCAGACCGGGTCAAGGTCGCTGAGCAAATCATCCTCGCCAACGACAAAGCCAAGGCGGAGGTGGTGATCGACGTCGAATTGCTGCAGATCAATTCGAGCAAAATGAGCGAGTTGGGGCTCAACTTGTCGCAGAACCGGATCACCTCCAGCCTCGATCTCGGCGGTAGTAACGTCCCTCTGCGGCTGTCTGACCTCGAGTTCTTAAACGAGAACAACTGGACGCTCACCATCCCCAACTTCATTTTCAACTTCGTCAAGAGCGCGGGCTATGCTCAGACCTTGGCCCAACCCAAGCTGCGCATCACCGAAGGGGAACATGCCAGCCTGACGATCGGCGACCGGGTGCCGATCCCCACGACCACCTTCAATACTGGCCAGACCGTGGGCGGCAACATCGTGCCGGTCACCTCGTTCCAGTACCAAGACGTGGGCATCAAGATCGAAATCGAGCCGCGGGTCCATCACAACGAAGAGGTGAGCCTCAAGATCACGGCCGAGGTCTCGAATCTGGCTGACTTCGTGACCGGCTCGGGGGGCCAGGAACAACCCGTCATCGGCACCCGCACCATCGAATCGAACATCCGCTTGAAAGATGGCGAAACCAACTTTTTGGCCGGGCTGATCCGCACGGACGAGAGCCAGAGCTCCTCCGGGGTGCCAGGGCTTTCGGAAATCCCGGTCCTGGGCCGCTTGTTCAAAAATAACAACGGCGACAACCAGCGCACCGACATCGTGCTCACTTTGACCCCGCACATCATCCGCCGGGCCGACATCACCGAAGCGGACTTGATGCCGATCTGGGTGGGTACCGAAGCCAACATCACGTTCCGCGGCGACAGTCCGCGGGTCGAATCCGAAGTCAGCGGCCCGTTCGATGCCGACGATGCGCGAGCGCGGGTGCAAGAGCGGTTGCGCGAGCGGTTGCGCTCCTTGCCGCGCGGTCTGCAAGATACCGAAGCAGCCAGCGGCGAGGGCGAAGAAGGGGAATTTGAACCGCCGCAGCCGGAAGACCAGCCGACGGACGAACCACCGCCCCAAGGCATCAATCTGGCACCGAGCGGTGGTCCGACCAACCCATTCCAGAAAAAAGAGCCCGAGCCGGAACCCATCGAAGAAGAGGAACAGTGATCCCGTGGACCCTGCCCAGACGCTCGGGTGGGTCCAGCCGTAGACTCTCAAGGAGCGTTTGACCGCTCTTGAGCGAGGTTAGAAAGATGCCCAAGCACCACCATCACCCGCCACATGACAGGCGCCCCACTGCGGGCTACACCGTCGTCGAGTTGTTGGTGGTCTGCACCGTCCTGTCGATCCTCGCGGGCGCGACTTTTCCCCTGGCCAAGCACACGTTCCGCCGGCAAAAAGAGTTCGAGCTGCGCGCTGCCTTGCGCGAAATGCGCAACGCGATCGACGAGTACAAGCGTTACAGCGACGCCGGCTTGATCCCTATCGAATTGGGCACGGAAGGCTACCCGTCCGAACTCGAAGTGCTGGTCGAAGGGGTGCAACTCGTCGGCGAAGTCCGCGACGTCAAGAAGAAGTTCCTCCGCCGCATCCCGATTGATCCCATGACCGGCGAGCCCGAGTGGGGGTTGCGCAGCTACCAGGACGACTGGGACTCGACCTCATGGGGCGGCGAAAACGTTTATGACGTCTATTCCCTGAGCCAGGCGCGGGGTTTGAATGGGATTCCTTATGAGGAGTGGTAACGTGGGGCTTCAGGTCGGTTCAACCGTGGTTTTGCCGCGGAAACGCCAGCGTCTGAGCAGCGCTTGCGGTTTCACTTTGATCGAGTTGATCGTGGTGATCGCCATGATCGGCATTCTGGCGGCGATCGCCATGCCCAACTTGATCCCGATGCCACGACGCGCCAAGGAATCCGTGCTCAAGAACAACCTCCACACCTTGCGCCAGGTGATTGATCAGTTTTACGGCGACAAGGGTTATTATCCACCGAGCCTGGAAATGATCCAGGAAGAAGGTTACTTGCGCAGCATTCCGGTCGATCCGATCACGGGCGAACGGGATTGGGCTTTGGTTTTCGAACAACCCTCCGACGACGAACAAGTCGAGAGTGACCTCGACGCCGCCGAACCCGGGATCATCGACGTCCACTCGCTTTCCGAAGAACTCAGCCTCGACTTAACCCCCTACGCCGAATGGTAAATCCACGCCATCCCTGGGCAAATCGTTGGGTTGCGGCGCCCAACCGCGCCTACCGGCAAAGCCGTTTCGCGGCGGGTTACAACCTGGTGATCCTGGTGATGGCGATCACCACCTTGAGCATCCTGGTCGGCATGGCGTTGCCGGTGTGGAGTCACCTGATCCGGCGCGAAAAAGAAGAAGAGTTGATTTTTCGCGGCTTGCAGTACGCCGAAGCGATTCGGGTCTTCCAGCAACGCCATCAACGCTTGCCGGTGCGCCTGGACGAGTTGCTCAAAGTCGAGCCGCGTTCAATCCGCCAGCTGTGGCCGAATCCCATGCGCGAAGATGGCAAGTGGTCGCTGATCTTCCAAGCCGGCCAGCAACCCGGCGGAGGTCAAGGTGGGGGTAATCCTCGTCGGCCCCGTCCAGGTGGTGTTCAAGGTGGGGGCACGGGCAATCCACCACCAGGCCGTCCAGGCCAAGAAGTTACGGTCGGACCGATCCTCGGCGTTTACAGCGCGGACGGTGGCGAAGCGGTCAAGACCTGGAACAACAGCAACAACATCGCCGACTGGCAGTTTCGGGCCGACCTGCTCAACGGTGTCAGCGCCGTGCAAGAGGACGGTAGCGTTCAGGTCCGGCCGGTCAATACCGCAACCATCGGCCGCCCCTGGCCGCCGGGAGTGACCCCACAGAACTTGGTCGCGCCTGTCCAAGGTGGGCTGGTACCTCCGGGCGGGATCGGTGGTAAACCACCTAAACCACCGAAGCAGCCGGGATTGCCTCCGCCGCAACCCAAACCTAACAATCAGGGGCAGTTCGAACAGTGAAGGTTCGGGTTCTGCGGCTCCCGCATGGCCGTGACCTGCCGCTGCCCCAACCCGCGTCTCTCGGCAGTGCCGGGGTCGACCTGCGGGCCGCGGTGGCTGCGCCTGTGGTGCTGGCGCCGGGCGCGCGAGCGCTCATCCCGACCGGCCTGCTCCTGGAGATTCCCCCAGGTTTTGCAGGTCAAGTCCGTCCCCGCAGCGGCCTCGCCCTGCACCATGGCATCACCGTGCTCAACCATCCCGGCACGATCGATAGCGACTACCGCGGCGAAGTCCAGGTGTTGCTGGTGAACCTCGGTCAGGAGCCTTTCACCGTGCAGTACGGCGATCGCATCGCTCAACTCCTCTTGCACCAAGTCGAGCCGATCGTTTGGGAAGAAGCCGCAACGCTGCGCGAAAGTGAGCGCGGCAGCGGCGGGTTTGGTTCGACCGGCCGGAATTGAGTCCCCACCTCAAGCTAACATCCAGAATCCCCAGAATCCAGCAGCACCAGAATCCAGCAGCAAGAGTACGCTATGCTGGAACGGGTTTGGCGGAGGGAATTTGTTGGAGTTCTAAATCCCAGTGTTGCCGAGAGAGTATGTCGTTTAGATCTGTTTGGGTCAGCTTGAGTCTCAGCTTCACGGTCAACGCCCTCGCCCAAGCGCCTTTGCCCGAGCCCTCCTCAGCGCGCGAAGAGTTTCGGGCGCTGTGTCGGCGCTTTCAAGAGAGCCGGAATCCGTTTTATGGCTTGATCCCCGAACGCGAACTGCGCGCTGAGCTGGCGCAAAATCCTGGCGGTGTGGCCGAACTCCTGGTCCGCCTGCGCCTGGGCCGGGAGTTGCTGCAGCAGGGACAACCGTCCCAAGGCATTCCGATACTGGAAGCCGCCCTACCCCAGGCTGATGCGTTGGGTCTCAAAGCGCGTGATCGCTTTGTTTTGCTCCAACTTCTGGCGCTGCTCCACTTGCAGGTCGCTGCGGGCACCCAATTGGAGGGTTCAGACCGCGACAGCGCCTCCTCAGCGGTCGAAAATCCCCAGGAACGAACTGCCTCCGCCCGTCGGGCCAGCGATCTGTTTGCAGCCTTACTCGAACTCGAACCCGAGAACCCGGCAGCGGCCTGGCTGCTCCACCTGGCGCGTCGACAAAGCGATGAGCTTGCCGACCCGGTCCGCTCGCCAATCAGCAGCCCAGGTGGCGAAACCTTCCCGCGCTGGCTCGATCGCGCGCCCGACCTCGGGTTGAACCACCACAACACCGGAGGCGGTGTGGTCATCGACGACTTCGACGGCGATGGCTGGCTCGACCTGGTGATTTCGAGTGCGCACCCCTGTGCGCCGCTGCAGGCATGGCGCAATCGTGGCCATGGCGGGTTCGAAAATGTGAGCGCGCTTTGGGGTCTCGAAGAGCAACTCGGAGGTGCCAGCCTCTTTCAGGCGGATTTCGACAACGACGGCGACTTGGACTTGCTGGTACTGCGCGGTGCTGGCATGGCGGCTGAGGGGCGGGTGCGTAACTCCCTGCTGCGCAACGATCCCAGCCACACCGACCGTCATTTCGTCGACGTCACTTATCAGACCGGGCTAGCGGTGCCAGCCTACCCGACCCAGACTGCGGCCTGGGCTGACTACGACGGCGACGGCGATCTCGATCTCTACATCGGCAACGAGTCCTTGCCCGAAGCGGTCAGCCCATCGCAGCTCTTTCGCAACAATGGCGGCACCTTCATTGACGTCGCACCCACTGCCGGGGTTTCCAACCTCCGCTTTGCCCGGGGAGTGGCTTGGGGGGATTACGACAACGACGGCGACCCTGACCTTTACGTCTCGAACTTCGGCAAAAACCGCCTCTATCGCAACCAGGGCGATTCCACTTTCGCCGATGTGGCTGCTGACTTGGGGGTGACCGCGCCTGAGGAACGGAGTTCCGCCACTTGGTTTTTCGACTACGACAACGATGGGGACCTCGATCTCTTCGTAGCTGACGCCAACAACCCAGCGAGCAAGGTGATGACCTGGTACCTCGACCGTCCGGTCGACAGCTCAGCACCGACGCTTTACCGCAACGAGAACCCGGGCTTCACTCCGGTGGCTGCGCAAGTCGGGCTGAACCGTCCGCTGCTCCCACTCGGTGCCACCTACGGCGATCTCGATAATGACGGCTGGCTCGACTTGGTGTTCGGTAATAGTGACCTGCAAATCGATACCTTCTTACCCAGCGTGGTGTTGCGCAATGACCGCGGCAAGTCCTTTCGCGACGTCACCCAGGCGGCTGGCTTTGACCGCTGGTACAAGGGGCATAGCGTGGCGCTCGGGGATCTCGACCAAGATGGGGACCAAGACCTCTTCTACCAATTGGGCGGGCTCTTCGTCGGTGATGCCCGGCGCAACGCCTTGCTCGAAAATCCTGGACCGGTGGGAGATTGGATCACCTTACGTTTGGTCGGCCAAAAAGCCAATCGCTTTGGTCTGGGTGCTCGCATCGCCGTGCGGGTCCAGAGTCATGCAGGGGAAGAGCGGACGATCCACCGGTTGGTAACCAGCGGTGGCTTGCTGGGCGATTCGAGCTTGCAGGAGGAGATCGGCCTCGGCACAGTCAAAGAAATCCTCGAAGTCCGCATCCACTGGCCCGGCAGCAACACCGAGCAAGTTCACCCGAACGTCGAGAAGGGGCGCGTTTACCGGGTGATCGAAGGTGCAGCAGACCTCATCCCCGTGGCGCTCTTGCCCTTTCAGCTCGGGCGCAGTTCAGCCTCACCGGCAACACCCGCAACCCTGTCGCTGCGTCGTCGGTAGCCCTCAGATCGCTCGGGCCGATCGCCCACCCTCCGTGTCAGTGCCCCTCCGTATCAGTGCCAGCCGATTCTGAAACCCTCTTGGGGGAGTAACCCTCCTGGGATGCCTCCTGGGAGTGCCAGCCGATTCTTGAAGCCTTCTTGAGTGCCCCTCTTGAGAGTGCCCCTTTGGGAAGTGCCAGCCGATTCTTGAAACCTTCTTGAGTATTTTTCGAGAGCTCCTCTGGAGTGCCAACCGACTCTTGGAGCCTCCTCTTGCTGGTTCCTCAAACACACAAGGGTCTCGGGTGAGAAACGAGCAGCCTTGTTCGTCTCCGTGTCTCAGAAAACACCCACCGTGTTTTCAGCAACCGCTGTC
>CAZCOV010000339.1:0-6878 GCA_964499975.1 uncultured Thermoanaerobaculia bacterium | reverse complement strand
TAAAACCGTGACGCCGCGCACGTTGGGTGGGCGCCAGCCCACCGGTCTACTCAACCTGGTGGGCTGGCGCCCACCCTACTCCTACTCCGAACTGGGTCAGCTGGTTCACCTGCACCGCGATCAAGCAGCCCACGGCAGGCGATCGAGGTCGACGTTGCCGCCGCTGAGGATGATCCCGACCCGCTTGCCCGCGACCGCGATTTTGCCGGTCAAGACTGCGGCCAAGGGCACGGCCGAGGAGGGCTCGATGACGATCTTGAGCCGTTCGAAAACCAGGCGCATGGCCGCGATCGTGGCGGCGTCGCTCACCGTGACGATCTCCCGGGCAAACTGCCGGACGATCGCGAAGGTGAGTTCGCCGAGGGAACCGAGCAGACCATCGGCGATGGTTTTGGGGGAAAGCACTGCCGGCTGGAGCTGGCCGATTGCGAGCGAACGAAAGGCATCGTCCGCCCCTTCGGGTTCAACCCCGACCACCTGGGTTTGGGGTGAGAGGTGGTGGGCTGCCAAGGCTGTGCCGCTCAACAGTCCGCCCCCGCCCACAGGAGTCACAACCAGGTCAAGACCGGGCACTTCCGCGAAGAACTCCTGGGCAACGGTCGACTGCCCGGCGATGATCTGCGGATCATTGTAGGGGTGAATCAAGGTGCCACCGGTGGCCGCAATCACTTCCGCGGCCCTAGCTGCCCGCGCGGTGAAGACCGGGGCGCAGAGGATGACCTCGGCGCCATAGCCAGCGACCGCGGCGAGTTTGACCCGGGCTGCGGTCTCTGGCATGACCACTCGCGCGCGGATGCCGCGCAGCTGGGCCGCGAGCGCCACGGCCTGAGCATGGTTGCCCGAGGAGTGGGTGACGACGCCGCGCGCGACTTGGGCATCGGGCAAGGAGAAAATCGCGTTGACCGCGCCGCGAAACTTGAAGGCGCCGACCCGCTGCATGTTTTCACACTTGAAATAGAGCTCGGCGCCGCACTGCTCATCGAAATAGCGCGCGCGCAAGACCGGGGTGCGGTGAGCGTGAGGGGCCACCCGCTGGCACGCGGCGCTCAGCTCGTCCGCCGTCGGAATGGTGCGTGCGTCGGTCACCGGCTGAAGATCTCCTCAACCGGGACCACGCGGATCGCAGAATCCGCAACCCCCAGCGGAAAGCCGATGATCTCCTGGTCTTCCGCTAGGATCTGCTCGGACTTGGGTGTGGCGTAGCGGGGCGGGCTGGGGGCACCGGTCGCCAGGGCCTGCTGGAGAACTGCGGGCTGGCCGGTGACGATGGCGATGACCATGTTCTCGTAGCGCAGGTGTTTCTTCAGGGCCTGGTTGACTTCGTCGCGGGTCAAGCTGGTGATCATCTGGCGGAATTGGGCCAGGTGTCCGGGCTGGGGAATGCCATAAAAGCGATCATCGATGGCATAACCCAGCCGCTCTTCGGTGGTTTCAGCGAAGTGCAAATAGTACTTGCTGAGAAAAGCCTGGGTCTGCGCAAACGCGGCTTCGCTCATCCCCGTATCGACCAGTTTCTGGAGCTCGTGCAGGGCCGCGCGCAGCGCGAACAGCGCGTTGTCGTTGGGCAGGGTGCGCAGCCAGATCTCGAAGATCTGTTGTCGCCGGACGACGTTGGTCGGCGGCATTTGCCGCTGCCCGCCCTCGGGAAACGCTTCGATGTAGGAGTAATTGCCATAGTTCAAGCCGCGATCTTCACGGATCACTTGATAGAGATGGCCCGCGGAGTTGCGATGCTCACCCAGCCAGGAGTTGGCCAACCACAGGGCGTAAAAGTCGCGTTCCCCCCGCTTGACGGCGAGGGGAAAACCCAAACTGATCGACGCATCTGCATCGGGTTTATGCACCAGGACGACTTGCCGTCCGGTCAGGGCCGCGGGGCGCGGAGGGGCCAGGGGCGCCGGCGCACCCGGCGGCAATTGCTGCAAAGTGGCGCGAAAGCGTTCGACCAGATCGCTGCTGTAGCCGCCGCCCAAACCCAAAATCGCATTGCCTGCGGTGAAGTAGGTGGCGTAAAACTTGCGCACGTCGTCGAGGGTGATCGCTTCGACCCCGGCCACGGTTCCGATCCGGGGATGGCGATAGCCGGTGCCCGCGAAGAGCGCTTCGTAGAGCGCTGCCTTGCCCAGTTCTTCGTCCGAGGCATAGCGCAAGCGCTTCTTGAGCGCGTTGAGCTGTTCGTCTTTCAGCCGGCTGAAGTCGCTGGCGTTGAAAGCCGGACGCAAATACGCGTCGGTCAGCAACTTGAAGAAAACCTCCAAGTTGTCTTTGTGAGTGCGCCCGGTGAGCGTCGTCATTTCTTTGTCGACCCGCACGTCATAGCCCGACGCCAGAGGGTAAAGCTGATCGAGGATCGCGGGATAGGAGTTGGCGGTGGTTGAACCTTCCGCAATCAGCGCAGCGGTCAAGAATGCGAGGCCCTCTTTGCCGGCCGGATCGTGCTGCGATCCGACTTTGAAAGCGATGCTGAAGCTGATCGTGGGATCGCTCGGCACCGGCAGCAAGACCATGGCGTCCGCGGGGGCTCCCGGGGTGGCGTTGGCCGCTAAGGGAAGCAGTGGGCTCAAAGTCAGTACCAGGGATAGCGACAGCGCAGATGGGTTTGGGCTGGGCATTAGCTCTCTCCTCGGAGGATGCCGACCGTGCGTCGGGCCGGGTCGAAATAGCGCTGAGCCGCGCGGCGAAGGTCTTCTGAGGTGACCCCTTCATACGTGGCATAGAGCTCGTCGATGGACTCCAGCCGCCCGGTCAAAGCGAGCATTTGGATCAACGCTCCGGCCACATCGGAGGGCGTTGCCAGGTTCATCAGGAAGTTGTAGCGCAGTCGCGATTTGAGGGCGGCCAGCCGCTTGGGGTCGGGCAGGTCTTGCTGCGCTGCGGTCAGGGTGCGTTCGATTTCGCTGCGCACTTCGTCGATTTTGGCCGGGTCCTTGACCCAAGCGATGATGTTGATCAGGCTGGGGTCCCGGTTGAAACTCACGTCCGCAGTGATGCGTTCGACCACTTGCTGCTCCAAGACCAGCTTCTGGTAAAGCGGGCTGGTCGGGCCAAAAGCCAGGTCGGTCAACAGCTGAGCGGCGAGCAACGTGCGGTCTTGCGCAGCAAAAGCATCAGTTTTGTAGGCCAGCCAGAGCATCGGCAAGCTGCGGCCGGGATAAGCCACGTCGACCCGCCGTTCTGCGGTTTGCACCGGCTCGGATGGGATCTGGGGTGGCAGGTAGCCGGGTTGCCACCCGCCGTAGTAGCGTTTGACCAGTTCCAGCGTGCGGGTGGGTTCGAGGTCGCCGACGATCAGCAAGATCGTGTTTTCAGGACGGTAGTGGCGCTGGAAAAAGGTCTGCGAGTAGGCAAAGAGTTCCGGCATGCGCTGGATGTCCTCCTCGAACCCAATCGTGGTGTGACCATAGGTGTGCTGGACGAACGCGGTCTTTTGCAGTGCTTCGAACAGGGCGAAAAAGGGCTGGGTGCGGTTCTTGCGGTATTCCCCGTAAACCGCGCCCGCTTCGGTTTTGAACATCTCGAGCGGGTAGGCCAGGTTGATGAAGCGATCGCTCTCGATGTCCAGCACGGTCTCGAGATCCTCGGCGGCTACATCCATGTAATAGGCCGTCATGTCGTCGCTAGTGAAGGCGTTGGCGTTGGCGCCGATCCGGGTGGTGATCGCGCTGTAAGCGTCCGCCGGATATTTCTTGGTACCGCGAAACATCATGTGCTCAAAGAAATGCGCAAAACCTGTGCGCCCCACTTCGTACTCGTCGCGCGACCCCGTGCGCACGATCGTCCAGTAAGAGAGGAGCCCGGGAGAGCTCAGCTGGATGAGGATCACTTGCAGACCATTTTCGAGCGTCACGGTGTGAGCTGGGTAAGGAAACATCTTGGGACCCTCTGCTGCCGCAAGCGGCAGGGGGAGCGACAGGGCCAGCAGCAGGCCGGTCAGTAGCAGAACCGTGGTTTTTTGCACGGGCAGCCTCCTTGGGATTCGGTCAAACGCGGATGCCGACGCGGACGCAGTATAGTCGATGGCGCGTTCGCGTTCAGGGACCTTAAGGGTCGACGCAACCAATAGATTCCAGGCCCTAAGGGCAAGTCACAAACGCGCGGTTATCGGTGAGCGCCGGAGCGCTGGTGCCGCCCGGGTTTTCGAAAGTGTAGGCCACATCGTGTGCGGTGTCCGTGACGGTCAGGGTGTAAGAGAGGTTGGTCGCAGCTGCGCTGTAGACCCAGTAGTGGTTGTTAATGTCACAGCCGTTAAGAACCTTGACCAGCATCTCCCAGTTGTTGGCGTTCGAGAACCACAGCAGGCCGGCATCCACCGAACTCCCCGCCAGCACATGGGCAGGACTGCTGACGCCAGCGAGGTTGCGCCAGGTGACTTCGACCTGGAAGCGGTGGTTGCGCAAGCACAAGGTGGTGTCCGACGCGACGCAGTCGCCGCCGATCTGATTGGGATCGAGCCCCGCCAAGCGATTGACCCCGAGGTTCATCGGGTCGAGCCAGTCGCGCAGACGGGAGGTCGAGGTGCCGGATCCGAGCCACGAAAGGCTCAACTTGCCGAAGTAGTCCGCCCCTTCGGGATTGTCGCAGGACGCCGAGCCTCCCCACAAATGGCCCACGCAAAGGCCCGAAGCTGCGTCCCACAGACCGCTGCCTGAGGAGCCCGGCTCGGTCGTGCCCTGGTTCCACACCACTTCCCACGAAATCGGTCCGGTACCCTCCCCGAATTCTTCGTCGAGGTCGATCGTGCCAGGGGGTTCGAGGTCGAAGCTGATCGCTTTTTCTTTGGTGTCCGGGTGATGGATGCTGACCACGCTCGGGGGGACAGCCCCGCTCACGTCCCAGCCCGAGTAGTAGACATTAAAATTTGACCGCGGACGCTGTTGCAGTTCGACCAGAAGAAAGTCGGTGCCCTCATCCGCAGCGATCAAACTGGCCCCGGATTGGTTTTCGGCCAGGCTGCCGCCGCCGAGCTGACCACAGCTGGGGGATTCGTAGTTCCAGTACACCACCATGGACGCAGCCGCTGCCGGATTCACCCCGCAATGAAATGCCGAAAGAAACAGCGGTCGCGCATCGCTCGCGGTGTTGTTGACCAGCTGGCCGCTGCAAGTGTCGACCCCGAACAGGGTGTACCAGCCGACCGCGCGGATCTGGTTGCGCCAATTGTCTGCGGCGGAGCAGACCACGTCAATGTTGCAGTTACCTTGCTTTTCGCGCAGGCGAAAGCCATGGTTGACCGCGCCGATTTCCAAGACCAAGGAATCAGAAGCGGTCGGCAAGTACAGTTCGACGACGATTTCGTCCCCCAAAACCAGGGGTGTCCAAAGTTGACCGTTCGGGCTGCGGTGGTTTGCGGTGAAAGGCCCGTGCGCTTGTTCCCGCGCCGCATCATAAAGCCACAGGCTGGCGCCTTGCGGCAGGTCGAAGCGGGTGAAGCCGAGATTCAAGTGTTGGGCGAAAGCGCTCTTGAGGCGGAGCCGCCACAGCCGTGAGCCGTCGGCCAGGGTTTCCCAGGTGCCGGACGTTTCTGGGGTCAAAGCCACTGCGATGCGCTCGCCGATGCGCAACGGACGTCCGCCTTCGCGGTCGAGCGCCTGGGCTTTGGCGAGCAGGGCCTGGTTGTCTTGCAGGGGCATCACCCGCAGGTCGACGAGGTCCTGGCCGAGCACTCCGGAGCTTGACCAGCTGATCGGCGGGCGGTCCATCCAGGCAGCGGCCGCAGACGGTAACCCGGCCCAAGCGCCGGCTAGAAGCGCCGCGAGCAGGGTGAGGTAGCGGCGCTGCCAGAGGTCGCCCTGACCCAAGACGTTGCGGCGAAATGCGACGCGAGACGCGCCGCGCGAGGCTGCGGACCACAAGTTGAGCATGGGAACCTCCTCCAGACCTCGAAGGGTCAGCGATCCGTTGGCAAGCGATCAGTTGTCATAAGTCAGAGCACACACCCGGCCGGTGTACCAGTCATCACCTTGCGGGTCGAAGACCGTACACTTGGTCAGTTCCGCGCCGTAAACGTGAACCGTGATCGAAGACGACTCGGGATGAGCATTGGAGATGGTGTGGTATTCAAACGGCGGGATCAGGCTGCCGGCCGAACCTGGGCTGGCACAGACCGTCCCCTGCGGCGAAAAGCACCAGCGTTCGTTCTGGCGCTCGATCAGGTCATATTGGGTGACGTTGATCTCGCCTTCGAGCACCCCTTCCACACACCAGGTTCCCGCATGATCGTGGAGCAAGGTGCCCTGCTTGGGCCCCCAAACCATTGCGATCACGGTATAGCCATGTTCAGGGCTGCGGTAAAGCAGGCGGCGAGCGTACTTGTCGGTCCGCGGGACCTTGGCTTCGGGGGGCAGGGCGATGCCGCGGCGGGTGAAGAGTTCGCTGAGGACGGCTTGCACTTGGTGGGTGATTTGCTCGACCGAACTCGCACCAACGGCTTGGTCGAGCTGGGCGATCAAAACGTCTCGCCCGGGGAAAGTAGCTGGTAGCATTTCGCTTTTCTCCTGTTCCAGACGTGTTGTGACGGAGTCCAAGTCGCGACCCGCGCGGGGTGATTCTAGCTCACCGCGGGACCGCGATGCCGTAAGCGCGCAGTTTGCGGTGGAGATGGCTGCGTTCGAGCTCGAGCACCTCGGCTGTGCGCGAAACATTGCCCCCGCACTCTTTCAGTTTGCGTTCGATGTAGCGCTTTTCAAAAGCCTGCCGCGCGGCGCGCAGCGAAGGGTCGTTGTCCTGGTCGAGCAGCTCGCGCCAGCTCGCACTCTCACCGCGGATGGGTTCGGGCAGGTCCGCGACCTCGATGCAGTTGCCCGGCACCATGATTATCATCCGTTCGACCCAGTTGCGCAGCTCGCGAACGTTGCCCGGCCAGCTGTAGGCCGCCAGGC
>CAZCOV010000338.1:0-6883 GCA_964499975.1 uncultured Thermoanaerobaculia bacterium | reverse complement strand
AACGGCATGCAGCGGACGGCGCTGCGCGCCGCCGCTGATGCTGAGCGTTGGGCCGCACCATCACCCGCCCCTTGAGACGCTCGTATCCCATGTGATACAGTCGGCCCTTGATCGAGGTTCGCCAGACAGCCACGTACGCGAACTGGTTCTCCGGCCTCCGCGATCGCACAGCCAAGACACGCATCGACATCCGCATTCGTCGCCTATCGCTCGGCAACCCCGGTGACGTCAAGCCGATCGGCGACGGCATCTCCGAGTTGCGGATTGATCACGGTCCTGGCTACCGGGTGTACTACGTGCAGAGGGGCAACGTGCTCATCGTCTTGCTCGCAGGGGGCGACAAGTCCTCACAGGAGTGCGACATCCGCGTCGCCAAGGAACTGGTACGCGATCTGTAGGAGTCCAGTAATGACAAAGACCGTCACCAAGCCCTGGGATCCCGCCGACCACCTCGAAACGGAGGAAGACATGGCCGCGTACCTTGAGGCGGCATTGGCCGAGGGTGACTCAACTCTCGTCGCGGCTGCCCTCGGAGACATCGCCCGCGCGAAGGGCATGACTCAGGTTGCTCGCGAGGCTGGATTGGGTCGCGAGAGCCTATACAAGTCGCTGTCGGTCGACGGAAACCCCGAGCTGGCAACAGTTCTCAAGGTCGTCTCCGCCTTGGGCTTGCAGCTGCACGCGGCACCGGCAAAGAGTGCGGCCTAATCGGGTAGCCGGGGGTGTCTGGCGTCGGGGCCTGGCGTGGCACGCTTTCACCCGCCCTCAGCCCGCCAAGGCGCGCACTAACTCGCCGAGGAGGGCAGCCGCGTCCGCACAGCTGCGGTCCCTTGCTACTGCCTGGCCGACGAGTTGACGCAGCCGCGCGAGTTGGGGAGCGAGCGTCGGCGTGACCGGGTCCGGCGCTTTGCGGACGATCTGCTGCAGGGCGCCCTGGTCGCAGCTGTGGGCCGCCAGCCGCGCTGCTTCTGCCCATTGCCCAAAAGCGAAATGCCGGGCTTCGGGGGCCCCCCGGCTGAAGCTGTCCTTCAGCAGGGTTTCGGCTTCTGCTGCAGCCGCCTCCAAAACCGGCGACGCGGTCTGCTCCGCCGCCTGGACCACGCGGTCACAAGCCGCGGCAGCGGTCAAGAGGGCAGCGGCCCGCGCCAACTCGGCGCACTGGGTGCCGAGCCGGTTAGCGCTCGCGCGGTCACCTGCAGCCAAAGCAATCCGCAAGTCAACAGTGCGCGCTCCGAGCCGGAAAGCGAGCTGTTCGGGCAGATACTGGCCCGCGACAGGGTCGGCGGAACGCGGACGCGACCAGCCTGGATCATCCCAACTCTCCCCTCCGACCACGACCGCGGCAGGGTCGAGGTGCGCAGCCCAGTCGTCTGCCCGCAAGCGCAACAGTCCGATCGCCAAAAAAGTGAAGATGGCAGCCGCAGCGAGCGGCGCAGCAAACCGCTGCCAACGCACTCCCCGGACCTCTGGCGGGCGCTCCTCCCGCGCTTGCTCTTCTTGCAGGCGGACCGTCTCGAGGAAAAGGTCGTAGTAGTCCTCATCGCGCAGCAGACGCGCTTCGACCTGCGCTTTCCGCTCACCCACCAGGCGGCCGTCGATGAAAGCTGCCAGTTCTTCAAGATCGGTCGGGCTCAACATGTTTTCTCCACCGGCTGTGGGTCCCCTTCCCCTCAATACTTGGACGGACCGGCCTGCGCTTTTACCGGGGTCAGCTGGGTCTGGAAATCGTGACCTTGCCAACCCAAGACTTCCTGCACCTCTTCCCAAGCCAGCCCCTGGGCCGCAAAAAGCTGGCGCAACTCCCGGAGGCACTTCTCTTTGCGCGTGTAGAGGGACCGTTGTTCCAGGTGCAAAGCAGCAGCGATGGTGGCGATCGTGCAACCGTCGCGGAAGTGCATCTTGAGCAGCAGCAGGTCTTCGTGGCTCAAGGACGCGAGCGCCCGACTCAAAACTGCGTCCAGCCTGGCCGAAGTGGCAGCCCGCTCAGCTTCTTCAACTCGTTGCGCAGCCCCGAGTTCGGGCGCAGCTCGGTGCTCCAGCACTTCCATTCCGACCTCGCGACGCGGGCTGCGTTGCGGCAGCTGAGCTGCCAGCTCGCGCAGCTGGCCGGGGGTTGCCGCAACGTTTTCTTGGCGGTGTAGGAGGTCGATTGCCGACTCCAAGTCGAGTTGTTCGATCACCAGCAGACGCTCCAGCGCGAGCGCGGCAGGCCCCAACTCCTTGGCTTTGGCCGAGGGCCGGAACTTGCCCCATTTCTGATTGCAGAAATCCTTGAGCTGGTTCAAGATCACCGTGGTCAAGAAAGTCTTGAGCGTGCTCTCTCCCCGGTGCTGGCGCAAGATGGCGTAGTCGTCGTCGATCAGCTTGAGCTGGATCGTGGCAACGAAGTCTTCGATGTCTTGGGGCAAGAGCCCGGCCCGCCGCCCAGCCGACGCTGCAGTCCGCTCGATCAGCGGACGAACTTCGAGGAAAACCGCCTCCACTCCTCTCTCGACTGGAGCGCGCGACCCAAAGCGGTGGCGAGGGCGGCCCTCTTGTTCCTTTTGTTCCTCTCGTTCGACTTCGACCATCTATGACTGCATTGTACTATGACTGCATTGTACCCTGTATTGCCCTTGGGTGACGGTGGTGACGGGCAAAATCGGCGTGCATTCAGCCAGTTTGGGGTTTAAGCTCGGTCAGATGTGTTGGCTGGGACCTGCGCGTTTTCCGCTCTGGACGCGGTGCCATTGCGGTTTGTGGCTGACCTGCCTGGGGCTGACCTGCCTGGGGCTGGCCTGCCTGGGGCTGGCCTGCCTGGGGCTGGCTTGTAGCCCCGCTCATCCCTCGGCTGAGGAACTCTGCGTTGCCCTGAGTACGCTCCTCGGCCAACCGCGGATCGCACTGTTGCGGGCGGCCAGCGAGACGCCCTGGACGCCCTGTCCCCAGGACTTCGCTGATCATACTGCCGGGTTTCCGCAGGTCGCGTGTACGCCCCAACCGCGGACCAGCAGCCAGCGGCTGACCCAGCTCGATCGTGAACTCCGGAGCCGCGACACCGCTCACCCGACCCCCGAGCTGCTCCATGCGGCTGGACTCTGGCGCCTCTTCTGGTTTCCCCAGGAGAACGCTGCGGCCGCGGCCGTCGAGCTGCTGGAACGCGCGGCCCAACTCGCACCGCACGACAGCGCGGTCGCCAACGACCTAGCCTTGGCCTATGCCCTGCGTGGTCAGGAGCGTCTGGACCCTGTCGATCTGGTGCGCTCCCTGGCCGCACTCGACACCGCCATCGAACAAGACCCTGCGCTGGCCGTGGCCCGGTTCAATCGCGCCCGGGTGCTGGCTTGGCTCGGCCTGGGGCAGAGCGCGCTCGCCGAGCTGCAGCAATTTCAGCGCATCGGCCAAGACCGGTCATGGTCGGAAGAAGCCCAGGCCCTGACGGCTGAGCTCAAGACCGCGAACTTGGCCCCCAAGATCGCGGCCCTGCGCCACAGCTTGCTCGATACTGCCGTCAGCCCAGGTGCGGACATCCTGCACGCAGCGCTGACCGATTACCGTGAGCTCACCCGCCTGGCGGTCGAAGAACTGCTGCTCGTCCGGTGGCCAGCAGCTGTCAGCAATGCGGTCGCTTCTGGCCGTGAGCTTCAACGCGCGGGGGAACTCGCACGTCAGCTCGCGGCCGTCGGCGGCGACGCGCTTTTGACCGAAGCCGTGACGGTCGCGGAAGGGGCAGGGGCGCAGCAACCCGCGGCAGTGGTGGCGCAGGTGGTGAACGCGCACCGCGAGTTCGGCCGTGCGCTCGCGCTTTTCGAAGCTGGCGCTTACGCCCAAGCAGCTGTCCTCTTCGCTCCAGCGACCGCGGCGCTCGATCGCCTGGGCAGCCCGCTGGGCTACTGGGGTGCTTTCTACCTGGCGACGTGCCGTCACATGGCCCGGGAATTCGTGCCGGCCGCAGCCGACCTCGAAGCGCTGCTCACCGCGATCCAGCACGCTCCTTACCCCGTGCTCCGGGCCCGCACTCTGTGGGTGCTCGGTTTAACTTATGGGGTGCGCGGCCACCTCGATCAGGCGATCGCTTTGCACCGCCGTGCGCTCGACTTGCTGGCCCAAGCGGGGGAGGGGTCGAATTGCGCCGTGGTCCACTTTCTTTTGGCCGAGAACCTGCAGAACTTGGGCGAGTATCGTTTGGCCTGGGACCACCGCCTGCGCGCGCTCCGCGGCGTGGCCACGGTGTTGCGCACCTACCAGCGGCACAACATTTACTATGAAGCTGCTGATGCCATCCGCCGCCAGGGGCGACCCCAGATCGCGCTGCATTTCTACGACGAAATGGTAGCCCTCCACCACAGTGCCAGTGATCCCATCAGTCTGACCGAAGCCCTGCTCCGGCGCGCTCGCATCCTGGATGAGCTCGACCAACCCAAGGCGGCTCAAGCAGACCTCACACGCGCCGGCCAGGTCCTCGCCGGGGTGCGCGACCCCGCGACGCGCCACCGTTTGGCAGCGGATCGCGAACTGATTGCCGCGCGCAGCTCGAGCGCAAGCGATCCGCAGGGTGCCTTGGCCCAGCTGACCACGGCGCGAACGTTCTACTTGCAGAGTGGGCTGCACCGTCAGCAGCAACAAGTGCTCGCAGCGCGCGCTGCCGTCCACTTGCGCCTGGGGGCCACCGAAGCCGCCCGCCGCGACCTCGAAGGGGTGATCGCTGACTACGAGGCCCAGCGCGCCAGCGTGGCCGATATTCACACACGAGCCGCCACGCTCGACGAGGTCCGCGGGGTTTTCGCTCAACTCGCCCTGTTGCACGCCACCCACAGGAACGCACCTGGGCAAGCCTTTGACGTGGCCGAGCGCGCTCGCGCCCTCGCCCTGCTCGATTTGCTCGCCGCGCGCAAAAGCGCCTTGCGGCGGCCTTTGACCCATGCCGAAGCCGCCCACCGACTGCCCGCTGGCGCTGTCCTGGTCGAGTACCTGGTCACTGCCGAGGAGACTCTGATCTGGACGATCACGGCAGAAGGCGTTGAGTTGTGGCGGTCTGCCGTGACCCCAGCGCGCCTGCAGCACTGGGTCGACGCGCTCGACCCGAGCGCGGGCAAGCGCTTCGCGAGCAGTGACTCCACCAAGATCCTGAACCAACTCTACACCCTGCTGATCCGTCCGCTGAGTGACCGGCTCGCGGGGGCCCGCCTGCTGATCATCGCGCCCGACGGCCCCTTGCACCGAGTGCCGTTTGCGGCGCTTCGCGATCCCCAAACCGGGACGCACCTGATCGAACGGTTTCCGCTGCTCGTCACTCCCAGCGCCACCGCTTTTGCCCTCGCGCGCGAACGGCTGCAAGCGCTCGGCACCGCGCCGCCAGCGAGTTTGTTGGCGGTGGCGGATCCGCAGTTTCGGTCCACGGATTACCCCGGCCTTGAACGCTTACCGGGAGCGCGCGAAGAAGCGCAGGCCGTGGCCACGGTCTACCCGCGGGCCACTCTCTTGCTCGGCACAGCAGCGACCAAACACCGCTTGCTCGAGCTCACTGGAACGTTCGACGTGCTGCACGTCGCCGCGCACGCGATCGTCAACCCCGAACGGCCGCTCCAGTCACGGCTGGTTTTGGCAGCGGACGAGGATCGTCCAGGATCGGGAGCACTGGGAGCGCACGAACTCTACGGGAGAAGTTTCGCCCACACCCGCCTGGTGGTGCTCGCCGCCTGCAGCACCGCCCGCGGGTCGGAGACGCGCGCCGAGGGCGCTTCGGGCTTGGCCACGTCCTTCCTCGCCAGTGGGGTTCCTGCGGTCCTCGCAACCCTCTGGCCGGTCGACGACCGCGCCAGCGCGCGGCTGCTCGCGACCTTCCACCGCGGTCTCGCGGCTGGGATGCCCGCCGCAAACGCCCTGCAGGCTGCACAGCTGGAAGGTCTGTCGGCGGACAGCGGGGTCTTCTCGACCTGGGCCGCCTACCAGCTGCTGGGCGCCACGGAATAAGACCCCACCCGATCAGCTACCCGTCTAAGTCCGGTCCCGCACGGCCGAGAGAGCGGCTTTCGTTCCATTTTCCGTTACCTCCGGTAAGTGGCGGGCAACGTCCGTCCAATCTTCTGGAGGTAAGTAGGCCCAGAGGTCAAGAAACCTGGCGATCGGTCCCTTGACCCTCTGGATCAAGCAACACTCAACGCAAGGAGGATGGAACCATGAAAACCATCACTATCATCATCTCCGGTCTCATCGCGCTAGTACAAGGCCAAAACCAAGCCGGACAACCCACGAAAGAGTGGATCGCTTTGCTGGTGAAAGATACCGACCATGAAGCCTTTCACACCGCCCAAATCGCGGTTCAGCCCCCAGCCGAGGGCTTCTTGAAAGCCACAGGGGTGTTCGACGCGCGGCTGCTCGACGGCGACCTGCCGGCGACCCCGCAGCCCGGCTCGATCCACCTCGACCACTTGCTCCAAATGGAATGGTTTGAAAAGAGTCCGGGCCAATCTTACGGCGCCATTGCTCCCAGCCTCCTGCAACGCTCGCTCGGTGCCATGGAGCTCTCCAAGGTCACTGGTCGGGTACGGTTCACCGCGGATCGCGCGGCTTACAAGTTCAACTGTCCCCCGACGCCCCAGTGGACTCCCAAAACTCGGGCAGGGGCTCCAGCACCGGCAATCGCGAGAAAGTGGCCGATCGAGCTCGCGGATTCCCTGGTGATCACCGTCCAGCTTAAAGACCCCAAACTCGAGGTGCGACGAAACGGTAGTACTAAGAAGTACCGGCTCCGGGATGGAACTAAAATCGTGGTCTCCAACGAGCCGAGCCTGGCGGACTGGGAAACTCACATCTGTAGGACTCGGCGGCTTTCGCACTTTGAACATTTCTACAAGCTTTCCAGCGCCTGGACCCAAGGTCAAGACCCGGCCGAGCTGTGGAG
>CAZCOV010000337.1:0-6901 GCA_964499975.1 uncultured Thermoanaerobaculia bacterium | reverse complement strand
GGACTAGCAGGGCTAATTCGAGGATTTTGCGTGCGCGGATCGGTCGCAGGTGGCCGCAAGATGGGATGCTGGAATGGGAATTTATTGCTGCGTCAACCCTAAGGTTGCTTGGGAAGGGAGAATGTCATCTGATGAGGACGATGCTTGTGCTTGCTCGGTATCTCGGCGAATCGCGGCATTTTTTCGGCGGGCTTTCGCAGGTGCGGCAGGGCAGCTAGGGCTTGTACGACTTGCGTCCCAGACGGCTGGCACAGCGCTTGCTCATCCATTGGCCCGAGAATGGAAATTCCCCCGGTCACCACCGGATGGAGGCAAAATGTTACAGAGAATGCTACAGAAATACCGTTGGGAAACGCTCCGCTGGGAAAGATTTGGTTGGGGAACATATCGCTTGCGAACGGTTGTCTGGACCTGCGGGCTGATGCTGCTTTCCACGTTGGACCTTGCTGGCCAAAGCGGCCCTGCACCCAGCAGTCCAGCGCTTAACCCTAACGCCCAAAGCACGGCAGCCCAAGGGCAAGCGGGCGAGCCGACCGCCCAGCAAAAAGCGGTCGGGCAAGCCGACACCAAGCTCCTCGCCTACGCTACGGCAGACGCGCGCAAGGCCCTGCAGCCGGTGATGAACGACCAACACCCCAGCGTCCTGGTCGCTTTGGGCCGGGTGTTCGAGCAGGAAAAGAAATACTCCGACGCCGCAGCCAAGTTGCGCCAGGCTGCCAATCTGGCGCCAGCGGATCCTGAGCCCTGGCTCCAACTCGGTCGCGTCCTCGCCCAAGACAAGCGTCAGGCCGATGCAGACGCCGCCTGGCAAAAAGCGCTCACCCTCGCCGAGGCCAAAGTACAAGCCGCCGGGCAAGACAAAACCGCGCTGCTCCAGCTCGGGGTGGCCCAGCGCGGTTGCAAACGCTACGACGATGCCCTGGCAACTTTCCAGCGTCTGCGCGATCTCCAGCCCGACCACGCGCTGGCGGTGTTCGAACAGGGCGTGACGCGCGCCTTGAAGCAAGAGTGGACCCCTGCAGTCGAAGTCCTGACCCGGGCAATCGAGCTCAATTCCGGGATCGCCTACGCCTACTACTACCGCGGCCTAGCCGCCAGCCAGATCCGCCGCAAGGACCTCACCGTCAACGATCTCCACCGCTTCCTGGCGATGGCGCCCAATGCGCCCGAAGCCTCGCGGGCGAAAAAGATCGTGCAATCGGTCGGCGGCTGATCACCCCTGCTCGGCGAGTTGGCGCAACATCGGCAAGACCTGCGCAAAATTCAGGATCTCGAGCCCCATGCCGGCCACTGTCACCCCACTGCCCGGTTCGAAGCGCTGAACGACCCGCGCTTCGAACCGCAGGGGCTGGGCCATGACGTCGCTGACCAGCAAGTGAACCGTCACCACCTCGTTCAAGCCGGCCGGCGTGGGCGTGGCCACAAAGAGCCCGCCGTCTTTGAGGTCGCGACGGTAAGCGAAGAGAAACTGCTGCAGGTCGTTGAAAGTGAGAGGAAACACCCAGCCAGGCGCGGACAGCGGGGTGGTGGGCAGCGGCGAGACCAGCGGTGAACGGGCGGCTGCGGATAGGGACGGCGGCGGTGGGGTCGGCGTCACTGCAGCAGGGGTAGCCTCCCGGGGAGTGAGCAGCTCGCGGATCACTTCGGCCGGGGTCAGGAAATGTACCCCCATTCCCGACGGGCGCAGATTGTTTTGTGAACGGAAAACCCGGGCGACTTCGGCTTCCAGCACATAACTCTGTGTGCTGCCCGTCAACTCGACGCGAATTCGGGTGCCGCGCGGCAGCAGGATACTGGTAGTGATGTACAGGCCGGTCGACGAAACATTGAGGGTGTAACCCATCTTGCGTTTGTCCGACCCCAACTCCCAGAAGCTGACTTGCATCCGATGCGGTCTGCGGGCTTTTTCTCGTCGTTCCATGTGAATTCCTTGCAGGAGCGACCCCTTCTAAGCGCACTCCCAAGCGCATTCTACGTATATTCTATACATTTTGTCGATCCGCGGAATTCACCCGGATTCTCTGTCCGGTCAGACGCTGAGCGAGGACGTCCTTGGTGGCGCCCGTTCGGTCCCGCGCGCTGGTCCCACGACGATGACAAACTCGCCCTTGAGCGCGGGCCGCTGCGCCAGAGCGGCCAGCAATTCGGAGAGAGTACCGCGCAGCACTTCCTCGTGCAGCTTGGTGAGCTCGCGGCAGACCACCGCAGGACGGTCGTCCAGCTGAGCGCACGCATCGGTCAAACTGGGCAGCAGGCGATGGGGCGACTCATAGAAGATCAAGGTGTGGTCCAGCTCCCGGTACTGGGCGAAAAACCGGCGACGGCGTTCGCTTTTGGGCGGAGGAAAGCCGAGGAAGGTGAAGGGATAGGGCGGCAAGGCGGCCACCACCAACGCGGCGAGCAGCGCCGACGGCCCCGGGATGGAGACGACTTGAATGCCCTGGGCAACGGCAGCGCGGATCAGGAGAAAACCTGGGTCGCTGATCAGCGGGGTGCCGGCATCGCTGATCAGCGCGAGGGTCTCACCCTGGGCCAAGAGCGCCAGCAACTGGGGCAGCCGCTGCCGCTCGTTGTGTTCATGGAGCGAGACCAGCCGCTTCTTGAGGCCGCAACGGGCGAGCAAACGACCGCTGTGGCGGGTATCTTCGCAGGCGATCAGGTCCGCCGATTCCAGCGCTTGACGAGCGCGGGGCGAAAGGTCGTCCAGGTTGCCGATCGGGGTGCTGATCACCCAAATCTGTCCCGCCATCAGCTCACTCGCTTTCTCGACTGTACTTTGGCGCGCAGCTTTGCCGCGCAGAATGTGCTTTTGCCGCGCAGGCTGTGCTGGCAGCCGCAACCCGGCCTAGAATACACCCCATGGAGCACCGTCGCCTCTTGGAATTCTTGGGGCTGGTCCTGGTCACCATCGCCTCGCCGCTGACCGCGAACGAGGTCGACCACACTGTCTTGGTCGACCACACTGTCTTGGTCGACCGCATTGTCTTGGTCGACCACACTGTCTTGGTCGACCGCATTGTGGTGGTGGTCGACGCTGACCCGATTTTCCACTCCGATATCGAACGGGTGATCGCCCTCGGTCTCGCCTCAGCCGAGCCCGGCGAAAGCCCGCACCAGCTGCGGCGCCGCGTGCTCGATCGCCTGATCGACCAACGCTTGCACCTGCATGAAGTCGACCGTTACGAGTTTGGTCCGGTGGCCAGCGAAGCCGTCGAGCAGCAGCTGAGCGCCATTCTGAGCCGCTTCCCCACCGCTGAAGCCATGACCGCACGCCTGCAGGAACTGGGTCTCGACCTGGCTGGCCTGCGCCATTTGCTCGCCGAGCAGCTCAGGATTCTCGCCTATATCGAGGAGCGCCTGGGACCGCGGGTGGTGGTCGACCTCGAAGACGTCCAGCGTTACTATGACGGTGAATTCACGGCTGCGCTGGCGCAGGAGGGCAAGACCCCGCCACCCCTCGAAACCGTGCGCGAATCCATCCGCGAACTGCTGCGCGAGATCCGGCTCAACGAAGAAATCGCCCGCTGGACCGAAGAGTTGCGGCGCAAAGCGGACATCGTCGATCTGCTGACAGCGGCCGGGCAGCCGCTACCCCCTGTGGTCTACCGCATCGGCCCCCCGGACGAACCTTGATGCACGGCACGGCACATGAACACGACACATGAACTGGTGATCGGCCTCGAAGTCCACGTGCAGCTGAGCACCGCGACCAAGATGTTCTGCCGCTGCCCGAACCGTTTCGGCGCTCCGCCCAACACCTTGATCTGTCCCACCTGCCTCGGCTATCCCGGGACCCTACCCGTGGTCAATCCGCAAGCCGTTGCGCTCGCGGTCCGCTTGGCGCTGGCGCTCGGAGCGCGGGTGGCCGAGGTTTCCGAGTTCGCGCGCAAGCAGTACTGCTATCCCGACTTGCCCAAAGGCTACCAGATCAGCCAGTATGAGCGCCCGCTGGCAACCGGTGGACGCTTGCCACTCAGCCGCCACCCTGGGACGGTGACGCTCAGCCGCTTGCACCTCGAAGAAGACGCGGGAAAGTTGCTCCACGAACCCCCCCTCCCCAAGCCCCTGCCGGACGTCGCAGCAGAGCGGACAGCCTGGGTCGATTTCAACCGCTGTGGCGTGCCGCTGGTCGAAATCGTGACCGCGCCCGAGATCCCTACCCCGGCCATTGCCCAAGACTTCCTCCAATCCTTGCGCCAGCTGGTGCAAGACCTCGCAGTGAGTGATGGCAACATGGAGGAAGGCAGCTTGCGCTGCGATGCCAACCTCTCGCTCCGGCCGCGCGGTCACGCGCTGGGGACGCGCACCGAGATCAAAAACCTCAACTCCTTTCGCCACCTCGGTCAAGCCCTCGCTTACGAAGCCGAACGCCACCTCGCGCGGTTAGAGTCCGGTCAAGGCGTGCAGCTGGAAACGCGGACATTCGCTGCCAAAACGGGTCAGACCCACGCCTTGCGCAGCAAAGGTGAAGCCGAGGATTATCGCTACTTTCCCGAGCCCGACTTGCCCCGTTTGTGCTTGACCCCAACCCAACTCGCCCTGGCCCGCGAACACTTGCCCGAACTGCCTTGGGCCCGGCGCGAGCGCCTGGTCAATACCTACGGGCTGACCCCGGACGACGCCCGACTGCTCGCCACGACCGCGGAACTCACCCGGTACTTCGAGCAGGCGGTGGCCGTCCACCCGCAGAACCCCCTGGGGCTTGCCCACTGGATCAAGGGCGATTTCCTGCACCACTTGCGCGAGCACGCGCTGCCCCTGGACGCAGCCATCGCGCCCGCGCGTCTGGCCCACCTGGTGGCGCTGGTCGACCGCGGAGCGCTGTCGCACCAGAGTGCCAAGAAAGTGCTCGCAGCCCTGTTTACCAGCGACTCCACCCCAGAAACCCTGGCGCGACAACTCGGGCTTTTGCAAGTGCGCGAAGTGGCGCAGATCGCGTCGTGGGTCGATCGCGCGGTCGCCGCACACCCCGAGCAAGCCCGGGCTTGCTCGGCGGGGAAGACCCAATTGCTCGGTTTTTTCCTCGGTCAAGTGATGCAACTTTCCAGCGGCCAAGCAGACCCGGCTTTAACCCGCCAATTGCTCGAACAAACGCTCTGCGCGCGGCGGTCTCCGTGATCGAATTTTTCCACGTCACCAAACGTTATACCACGGGCCAGCTCGGCTTGGCTGATTTGACCCTCAAGATCGACCGAGGCCAGCTGGTATTTCTGACCGGGGTGAGTGGTGCCGGCAAAACCACCTTTCTCAAACTGATCTACCGCGAGGAAGTCCCCAGCGAAGGCAATATTTTGGTCAACGGACGCAATGTTTCATCTTTGCCCCGCAACAAAATACCCTACTTGCGGCGGACGATCGGGGTGGTTTGCCAAGATTTTCGACTAATCCAACGCAAAACGATTTTTGAAAACGTGATCTATCTGCCACGGATCCTCGGCCTCGATTTGAAAAGTCAAAAACAGCTCGCTTACGAGACTTTGCGCCAGGTCGGCCTAGCCCATCGGATGAGCGCCTTTCCCTTGCAACTGTCCGGCGGCGAACAGCAGCGGGTCGCGATCGCCCGAGCGTTGATCAACCAGCCCGAGATCCTGCTCGCCGACGAACCCACCGGCAACCTGGACCCTGGGCTTTCCGCCGAGATCTTGCGCCTATTTCTCGAAATCAACCAGCAAGGCGCCACCATCATTTTCGCGACCCACGACCGGCGGCTCATCGAACGCATCGGCCGGCGGGTGATCACCCTCGACCAGGGACGGCTGGTTTCCGATCAAATTCTGAGCTCCCCGGAAGCGTCCCTGGCGCCAGCCCCGGAAAGCGCCTGATGCGGAGACCTCGCTCATGACCTTGGGGCAAGCACTCATTTATTTCAGCCGTGAGGCCAGCCTCAATTTGATCCGCGGTTTCAAAGTGAGCTTGCTCGCGATTTTCACGATTGCGGTCAGTCTCTTCTTGTCGGGGATTTTTGTGCTCGTCCTCGGCAACCTGGAGAAGTTCATCGCGCTGTGGCGGGAAGAAAGCAAAATGATCATCTACCTGAACGAAGGGAGCAGCAGGCAAGACTTGGAGCAGCTGCGGCAACTGGTGGAAGAACCGTGGGTCAAACGCACCAGCGAAGTGTCGGCGGCGGCGGCGCAAGAACGTTTTCGCGCGGCTTTTCCCAGCATGGCGGAGTTGCTCGAAGGCAAGAACAGCAATGTCTTGCCGCCGTCGCTCGAAGTCGAAGTGGAGTGGCAGAAAATCGATGCCCCAGCCCTGGCGCGTTGGCTCGAAACCATCAACCACCACCCAGCGGTGATGGTGGTCGACGATGATCGCGACTGGCTCCAGCAGATCGAAACCGCGGTGCTGGTGTTGCAGGGGCTGGGGCTGATCTTCGGCACCCTGCTGATTGCGACCGCAGTTTTCACCATTTCGAGCATCATCCGCTTGACTGCCTACCTTTACCGCGACGAGATCATGGTCATGCGGCAAGTGGGCGCCACCGAGTTTTTCATCCGCGGGCCGTTTTACATGGAAGGACTGATCCAAGGTTTCTGTGGCGGCGCAGTCGCCATGAGCTTGCTCTCCTTGGCCCATGCGGTGGTGCTCGAACAGCATCCCGCGTCGATCCTAGTCACCGTCTTTGTCGCCGACTTTTTGCCCTGGCGCCACGTGCTCGCGCTGGTGCTGCTCGGTGCGTTCGCGGGCCTGCTCGGGGCGATTGTTTCCCTGCGCAGCGAATCATGGCACCCAAACAGCGACGCGGCCGCGTGGACGGGTTAGGGTCGACGCAGCAATAACTTCGCAATAACTTCTACACTTGCGCTGGTGGAAACCGCGTTGAGGCCCCCCCCCCCCCCCCCCCACCAGGCCAGCAACCCCCCGGGGGTTTGGGGCCCGGGGGGGGGGGGGGTACGGGGCG
>CAZCOV010000336.1:0-6907 GCA_964499975.1 uncultured Thermoanaerobaculia bacterium | reverse complement strand
TGGAGAAGACCTTGCGAGCCAACAACCACGGCACACCCAAGACTTACACGGCAGTCTGCGCCGTGTAGATGGCTGTTGGCCGGGCCAGGGAGACCACGATGTTCATCGGTCACTTCGGCGTCGGATTCGGAGCGAAGCGTGTTGCACCTGCCCTCTCCCTCGGCACGCTCTTCCTCGCCTGTCAACTCGCAGACCTCGTGTGGCCGAACCTCGTGCTGTTGGGCGTCGAGCGCGTCGAGGTGCAACCTGGCGCCACCGCGGTGACTCCTCTCAACTTCGTAAGTTACCCGTACTCCCACAGTCTCTTGGCCCTTTGCTTGTGGGCCATGGCCTTCGGCGCAATCTTCTGGTCCGTCCGCCGCCAGTGGCCCGCGGGTCCACTCACTGTGGCTCTCGTGGTCGTGAGTCACTGGGTGCTTGATGCGCTGTCGCATCGGCCGGACATGCCGCTCACCTTCACCGGTAGCGATCGCGTTGGCCTTGGTCTCTGGAACTCGGTTCCGGGCACCGTCGTCGTCGAGACGCTTCTCTTCGCCGCAGGCGTAACGGTTTACGTCCGCAGTACCCATCCTCGAGATCGCATCGGAAGTATCGGACTCTGGCTCCTCGTTGGCTTTCTCTTCTCGATCTCCATCGCCAATCTCTTCGGTCCGCCACCGCCGAGCCCTGCGGCCGTTGCCTGGGTCGCTCAGGCGATGTGGCTCATCGTCCTCTGGGCCTACTGGGTTGACCGCCATCGCCTGCCCAACACACCGCGTCAATTGTCGTGACTCCACGCTCAATTGGGTAGCCGGCTTTTGACGAGGATCAGCACATCCAGCGTACCTCGCAAACCGGTATCCGCGCCGTTCCAGTTCCTGGTCGAGGTCATCCAACAGAATGTTGGCGAGCAACGGCGAGACCCGCGAGCTGTGCTACTCTGATGGGTGCTAGCCTTGCTCCGACCATCCAAGGAGGTACCTCATGAACCGCAAGAACCGCACTCTGTTCCGCGCCCCGCTCGCTCGTTCGCGCTTTTTGTTGGGGGGGCGATGCGCCGCGCTGGCGTTCCTCGGCCTGGCTTTGCTGGCAAACTCAGGCTGGGCTAAAGACGATGACAAGGACGATGACGATGACAAGCACTATGTCGAGTTCACCAAGGACCACCCCCAGGGCAAGGTGCGGGCAGACAAGGCCCTCGTCTATGTCGTCCGGCCGACCAGCATGGGTTTTGCGATCAAGAGCTTTTTCCTCTGCGACGACGATGTTCTCGGGATCAACAAGGGCAGCAGCTATTTCTTCGCCCACGTGAGCCCAGGTAAGCACGTTTTTTGGTCAAAATCTGAGAACGTCGATGCGCTCGAACTCGCAGTCGAAGCGGGCAAGACCTACTACATTCAGCAGCGTGTCCGGCCGGGTGGCCTCAAGGCGCGGACCAAGCTCGAAGTGCTGGACACCAAGGAAGGCGAGGCGGCGCTGGCGAAATGCGAGAAATACGGGACGATGACCGAGAAGGGCCGCCAGAAGGGGCAAGAAATCGCTGCCGAGCACAAAGACGCAACCCAGAAGGACCTGGATCGCCGCGCCAAGAAAACAGAAAAAGGGTGAGGTTTGAGATGTCCGATGAGCGGATTTTTTCTCCCATAACGGTCGCGATCGAGGAGTTCCGCGCAGGTCGTATCGTGATCATTGTCGACGACGGCGGCTCGACGGATCCCAAGCAACCCAACGAGGGCGATCTGGTCCTCGCTGCCGAGAAGGTCACGCCGGAAGCGATCAATTTCATGGCCAAGTTTGGTCGCGGTCTGATCTGCATGTCGCTCACCGAGGAGCGGTGCAAGGAACTCGAACTACCGTTGATGGTCGAAGACAATGGGACCCCCTTTGGTACGGCCTTCACCGTCTCGATCGAAAGCAAGGAAGGCGTGACCACCGGCATTTCCGCCAAGGACCGCGCAACCACCATCCGCAAAGCGATGGATCCTGCGACTCGGCCCGAAGACCTGACCCGTCCCGGCCATGTCTTCCCGGTGCGGGCACGTCCGGGCGGCGTGTTGAAGCGAGCCGGGCACACCGAAGCTTCGGTCGACTTGGCGCTTCTCGCTGGCCTCAAACCAGGGGCGGTGATGTGCGAGATCATGAATGACGACGGCACCATGGCGCGGGTCACGGATCTGGTGCAGTTCGCGCGGGAGCACCAGCTGATCCTGGTCAGCGTCACCGACTTGATCAGCCACCGGTTGCGCCACGAGACGCTGGTGCGCCGGATTGCTGCACCGCTTTTGCCCACCATGTATGGCGAATTCCGCGTCCACGCCTACCGCTCGGACATCACCGGGGAAGAACACCTCGCTTTTGTCATGGGCGAAATCCAGCCCGAGGAGCCGATCCTGGTGCGCGTCCACAGCCAATGCCTGACCGGTGACATCTTCGGTTCGAAGCGTTGCGATTGCGGTCTCCAGCTCCACCAGGCGTTACAAAAGATCCAGGAAGCCGGGCGTGGCATCTTGCTCTACTTGCTGCAGGAAGGCCGCGGCATCGGCTTGCTCAACAAACTCCGGGCTTATGAGTTGCAAGAGCAAGGGCATGATACGGTCGAGGCCAACGAAAAGCTGGGCTTTCGTCCCGACGAGCGCAACTATGGCATCGGCGCCCAGATCCTCCGCAATCTCGGGGTGCAGAAAATGCTCCTGATGACCAACAACCCAGGCAAGTACATCGCGCTCAAGGGTTATGGCCTCGAGATCAGCGGTCGGGTCCCGCTCGAAATCCCACCCACCGACTCGACCCGCGACTACCTCCGCGCTAAACGCGACAAGATGGGGCATTTGCTCAAGCTAGTGTGAATTTTGCGGCGGCGCCTGCAGAGCACTGCCGTCGCCACAGCTGGTTCCGGCCCCAAGGTTATCCCCAAAGTTATAAGTTATTCCGACAAGAACAATGGATTGCTAAATAGGCGCAGTCAAAATAACTGTCAACCTGATATTTATCCAATCATAGAATGATCTGACATCTACAGCACTTCGCTGCACACAGCCCAGCCTATCAACTAGCAGCAGCGTCGGCTTGAGCTCGGAAGGACCGCCGCATGCTGGACACTACGTTTCTCCCAGAAACCACCCATCAGCAAGACCACGAGGTGGACGGTGAGCCGTCCGCCGAGTTGGGTCTGCGGCCGCTTTCGCCAGCGGAGCGGCAGCAGCTGCTGTGGGAGTGGAACGACACCGCAGCGGGTTGGCCCGCCACCACCCTGGACTTGCTTCTGGGGACGCAAGCCGCACGCAGTCCTGAAGCCATGGCGCTGGTCTTTCCGCAGGACGGCAGTGAAGCGCGCTGGAGCTACGGCGAGCTGTGGCGCCGGGTGTCGCTGCGGGCGGGTGAGTTGCAGGCCTTGGGGGTGGTTGCGGAAACGCGGGTGGGAGTTTGTGCCGGTCGGACGCTGAGCATGGTCGAAGCGCTGCTCGCGGTGTTGGCTGCTGGGGGCGCGTATGTGGCCTTGGATCCGGCCTATCCCGCAGCGCGTCTGGCGTTGATCGTGGACGATGCGCAAGCTGGGCAGGATCCCCCAGTGCTGCTGGTAGAAGCGGGTTTCCGGGAGCGTTTGCCTGTGACCGCTTTGCGCCGTTCAGCGGTTTGCGCACTCGACGCGGGGGCCGCGCTGCCGCCCGCCCGCCCAAGTCAGGGCCGTGGTCCGCGGCTCGCTCCCAAAAACCTCGCTTACGTGCTCTACACGTCGGGCTCGACCGGCCGTCCCAAGGGGGTGGCGATCACCCATCAGAGCGCGGTGGCGCTGTTGTTTTGGGCGCGGCAGACCTTTGGCGCGGACGAGTTGGCCGGGGTCTTGGCTACCACCTCGATCAACTTTGATTTGTCGGTGTTTGAGCTGTTGGTACCGCTCGCTTGGGGGGGCACGGCGCTCGTGGTCGAGAACGCATTGGCGCTCGCCACACCCCAAATGCAGGGGGCGTTGCGCGCCGCGCGGCTGCTCAACACCGTGCCTTCGGCGGCGGCGGAGCTGCTGCGCCAGGGCGCGTTGCCGCCCGGCTTGTTGACGATCAACTTGGCGGGGGAAGCGCTGCGCCAAGAGCTGGTCGAGGAGCTGTATCAGGTGCCCGGATGGCGGGTGCATGACCTTTACGGCCCCTCCGAGGACACCACCTATTCGACGTGGGCAGAGCGGCGTCCTGGGGGTGAAGCGACGATCGGCCGACCGCTGCCCGGGACTTGCGCTTATGTGGTGGACGCGGCCTTGCGGCTGTTGCCAGCAGGTCAGGCAGGGGAGCTGTGCTTGGCCGGCTTGGGGCTGGCGCGGGGTTATCTCCACCGGCCAGGATTGAGCGCGGTGAAGTTCGTGCCGTCCCCGGTGGATCGGGGCTGGGGCGAGCGCTGGTACCGCACCGGTGACCAGGTGCGCTTTTCGCCGACGGGTCAGCTGCAGTTTTTGGGACGGCTTGACCACCAGGTGAAGGTGCGCGGTTTCAGGATCGAGCTGGGGGAGATCGAGGCGCGGCTGCTGGCGCATCGAGGTGTGCGCGCTGCGGTGGTGCTGGCAGCGCCGGGAGCGAACGGGTCGGCGCGGCTGGTTGCGTTTTGGGTGAGCGCGGGTGCGGGAGCTTTGAGAGCAGCGGAGTTGCGCGATTTTCTCGCGCAGAGCTTGCCCGACTACATGGTGCCGAGCGGCTACTTGGAGCTGGACGACTTCCCACGGCTGCCCAACGGCAAGGTGGATCGGGGAGCCCTGGCCGAGCTGGCGCTGACCCAAGCCATCGCGCCAGAACGCGAGCTGGTGACGCCGCGGAACCCGCTCGAAAGGGAGCTGGCGCAGCTGTGGTGCGAGCTGTTAGGCCTGCAGCAAGTGGGGATCGCCGACGACTTTCTCGAACTCGGCGGTCATTCGCTGCTGCTCGGACGGTTGGTCGCGCGGTTGCGCCTGGGGCTTGGCGTGGAGCTGTCGGTGCGCGATCTTTATACCCACCGCACCCTGACGGCCATGGCAGGGGTCGTGTCGCGGGCTTTGGGCAGCGCTCAGCCCGCGCTGTGGATCGCCCCGGCCCCCCGTGATGCCGAACTACCGCTGTCTTTTCCCCAGGAGCGGATCTGGTTCATCGATCGGCTGGCACCCGGCAACATCGCCTACAACACTCAGGCGACGCTGCGCCTGCGGGGACCGCTTCGGGTGGGGGTATTTGCCGCGGTGCTCCAGGAAATCGTGCGGCGTCACGAGATTTTCCGCACCACGTTTCCGGAGCGCGAAGGACGCCCGGTGCAAGTGGTGGGCGAGGTCCCCCAGATCGCGTTGCCGGTGATCGACTTGAGTCGGCTGGCACCTGCAGAGCAAAGGGGCGAGCAGACGCGCTGGGAGCGCGGGGAGTTCCGCCGGCCGTTCAACTTGCTGCAGATCCCGCTGGTGCGCTGGCGGCTGGTCCGGCTTTCTCCCAAAGAGCACGTGCTGATCCAGGCCGAGCATCACTTCGTCCACGACGGCTGGTCCTTGGCCATGCTGCTGACCGAAATGCAGGAGCTGTACCGCGCTTTTGCCGCGGTGCAGCCGTCGCCATTGCCCGAACCCCCGATTCAGTTCGGGGACTATGCGCGGTGGCAGCGGGAGTGGATGCAAGGCGCGGTTTTAGAGCAGCACTTGCAGCACTGGCAAGCGCTGCTTTTAGGTTCCCGCTTCGCCTGCGAGATCCCCACCGACCGCAAGCGCCCGCGTCGGCACAGCTTCCGCGGGGACATGGTGCGCTTCCAGCTGGGTCCTGAGCTGTGCCAGAGATTGCGCGCCGCCCGGCAAAGCGAGCGGGTGACGCTTTTTACCACCATGCTCGGGGCTTTTGCCGCGCTGTTTTATCGCAGCAGCGGCGCGAGCGACGTGGTGCTGGGGACCGCCGCCGCCAACCGCAGTTTGCGTCAAGTCGAAGGGTTGATCGGGATGCTGGTCAACACCCTGGTGCTGCGCATCGACGCGGGGGAGCGTCCGCGCTTCCGCGAGCTGTTGCGGCGCACCGAGTCCACCTTGCTCGCGGCCCTGGCTTATCCGGAGATGCCGCTGTCGCGTCTGGTCGAGCGGCTGGACCCCGAGCGGGACCTGGCGCGCAACCCGCTGTTTCAAGCGATGTTCAGCTTCCACGACTCGCCGGTTCCCGATCTCGAATTCGGTGACCTGCAAGGAGAGGTGACGATCTGTCACAACGGCTCGGCCAAGATGGACTTGAACGTGATCGTGATCCCGCGGGCCGAGCAGCGGGTGGGGCGGGAGCAGAAGGCTGGGGAAGAGGGGATCGAGATGCTGTGGGAGTACAGCACGGACCTCTTCGACCGTACCACGATCGAGCGGCTGACCGGGCACTACTTGACGCTGTTGGATGGGGCGCTGGCAGGTCCGGAGCAGCGCCTGGACGAGCTAGGGTGGTTGTCTGCGGGAGAGTTGCAGCAGGTGCTTTGGGAGTGGAACGCGGACGCGGACGTCTTGGACGAGGTGCCAGTTCCCGTGCAGGTTGCGTCCTGGGCCGCGCGGACCCCGGACGCGGTGGCGTTGGGGGCTGCAGACGGGGTCCTGACCTATCGGGCGGTTGCGGCGTGGAGTCAGCGGCTGGCCCAGACGTTGGTGCAGCTGGGGGTGGGCGAAGGAAGCCTGGTGGCGATCTGCCTCGAGAGTTCGCCCGAGTTGGTCGTGGCGGAGCTCGCGACCTGGTGGGCACGCGGTGCCTATCTGCCGCTTGACCCAGCGCACCCGGAGGAGCGTCTGCGTTCGACCCTCCAGGACTCGGGCGCGGTCGCGCTGCTCACCCGCGCCGAGCTGAGCCCCCTTTTTGCAGACCTTTTTGCAGACCGCTCGCTGCCCACGATCCTGCTCGACCGCAGCGGGCTCGCGCTCGGGCTGACGCGCCCCGGGCTGACGCGCCCCGGGCTGACGCGCCCCGGGCTGACG
>CAZCOV010000335.1:0-6915 GCA_964499975.1 uncultured Thermoanaerobaculia bacterium | reverse complement strand
ACCAGGCCCAAACGTCATGGCAGCATGAAATTCGTCGGCCAGCAGGCGACCGTAAGGATCGCTGAGGTTCAAGACCGCGTGCCCCCTCTGCTTGAGTTGGGTGAAGAGCTGCCGCTTGGCCGCAAAGTAATTTTCAAGGTCGTGATGAAAGTCGAGGTGGTCATGGGTCAGGTTGGTAAACACCGCCAGGTCGAAATGGGCTCCGGCGACTCGCCCCAAGGCCAAAGCATGGGACGAAACCTCCATGGCCACGGCCTGCGCTCCGCGGGCCGCCATGGTGTGCAAGATGCGGAAAAAATCCGCGGCTTCAGGGGTCGTGCGCTGGCCAGCAAAGGTCTGTTCACGAAAACTGTAACCCAGCGTCCCGAGCAACCCGGTGGGCTTGCCCGCGGCTTCGAGCACACTGCGGATGGCGGTCGCTACCGTGGACTTGCCGTTGGTGCCCGTAACCCCCACGAGCAGCAAGCGCTCATCCGGGTGCTCGTACAGACGCGCCGCCATCGGCCCCACCAAGTGGCGCGGATCGGGAGAGGCAACCCAGGGCACCGTCAGATCGTCCGGACGCTGCCCCGCCCCCAAGACCGCGACCGCACCGCGCTGGGCTGCTTGCTGAGAAAACCTGCGTCCGTCGGTCCGCAAGCCGGGCAGCGCGACGAAGAGATCACCGGCTTGGACCTGCCGCGAATCCACCGCGATCCCGGTCACTTCGGGGTTCTCTGCCGGAGGGGCCAGGGGGAACGTCTGGATCAGCTCGTGCAGGCGCATCATAGGACCTCCGTCGACAACCACAGCTCAAGGACCCCGGCAGCCAGTTCGAGCGGAGTTCCTGGTGCAGGCTCCTGGTGGGTGACTAGGCCATGACCAAAAAGCTCAGGGCGCAGGCCCAAAGCCGAAGAGCGGGTCACGGCAATGCGCGCTGAGAGTCCGGTGAAATCTGGGATCGTGCCCGGCGGCAGCGGCACTGAAGACGGCGGGTTTGCGGCTTCTTCCCCGGGCGCGGCTTGTTGGGCGAGCAAAACTTGGTCCTCGTCCGGTGGCGGCGGGGGTTCGAGCTCACGCTGCGGAGGAATGCCCAGATAAAGCAGCGCTTGTCCGACGATCGCTTGAAAGACCGGCGCCGCCACATCGCCACCGTGGTAAAGCGGCCACGGCTCGTCGATCATCACCGAAACGACGAGCGCTGGCCGTGCGACCGGCGCAAAACCGACGAAGCTGGCAATGAATTTGTTGTGCGAATACTTGCCCCCGATCGCTTTTTGCGCGGTCCCGGTCTTGCCAGCTGCACCATAGCCGGGGAGTGCCGCAGCCTTGCCCGTACCTTCCTCGACCACGGTTTGCAGGATGTGGTGGAGGGTGGCCACGTTCGACGGTGAAATCGGCAAACGGACGACTTCGCGCCGACCCACAGGTTCACGGTGACCTTCCGCGTCACTTTCGGCCGCGACGATGTACGGTTTGAGCAGATGCCCGCCATTGGCAATGACCGCAAAAGCCGTGACCAGCTGCATCGGGGTCAAGGCCATTCCTTGGCCAAAGGAAATATAAGCCGGAGCGATCGCTGACCAGCGATCCACTGGCAACAGCAGGCCCGGATTCTCGCTCGGCAGATCAATCCCAGTGCGGCGCCCGAAACCAAAAGCTTGAATCGTGCTGAACAGCTGGCGCGCGCCCGCTCGCAACCCGATCTTGATCGCGCCGACGTTGCTCGAACGCGCGATCACTTCCTGAGCACTCAGCACGGGAAACGACTTGTGGTCAGAAATATGGACGCCGTAGAGGCTGATCCCGCCGTTCTGGCAATCGATCAAATCGCTCGGACGGACCGCATCGGCCTCGAGCGCTGCTGCGAGCGTCACCATCTTGAACGTCGACCCCGGCTCGTAGGCGTCCATCACTACCGGGTTGCGCCAGTAGCTCGCGGGATAGTCGGCAAAGTGGTTGGGATCGAACGTCGGGTAAGACGCCATTGCCAGGATGGCGCCATTGTCGGGGTTCATCACCACCACCGATCCGCCCTTGGCATGGTGACGAACTACAGCAGCTTCGAGCTCTTGCTCGGCCAGCTGCTGGATCGTCGCGTCGAGGGTCAAGTGGAGATCGCGACCCGGTTGCGGCGCGGAGCTTTCGAGGTTGGGGTCGAGCACCGTGCCATAGCGGGCGTCACGTAGCACCGTGCGCCGTCCCGGCGCACTCGCGATCACCCCGTCATAAAGGAACTCCAGCCCCGCAAGGCCGGATTCGTCCGTGCCTACATAGCCCAAAATCTGGGCGGCCAGCGTGCGCAAGGGATAGTAGCGTTTGCTTTCGGAAAGGAAGAGCACCCCAGGCAGTTTGAGCGCGCGCACCCGCGCAGCGAGCGGCGGATCGAGCTTGCGCTGGACCCAGGCGAAAGCGCGGTCGCTGTCGAGATCCGCATGGAGCTTGCGCATCCGCTCCGCATCGAGGCTTAGAGTCCGGCCGAGGGTGGTCGCCACCTGGTGGACGTTTTCGCGGGTTTGGGCGGGGTTTTCTGGATCCTTGAGCTGGCTGGGGTCGACTGCCACCGAATCGACTTCGATCGAGACCGCGAGTTCGCGACCCTGGGCATCGTAAATCGTCCCCCGCGGCGCGTCGAGCACCACCCTGCGCTGCTGCTGCCGCTCCGCCCGCTCAGCAAAGTCCACGTGGCGCCGCACCTGGAGGTCATAAAGGCGGATCAGGATCGCGCCCAGCCACACCGCAGCCAAGACCAGGAGCAAGAGCAACCGTCCTCTCACGGCAAGAGCTCCTGCGCGAACAAAGTTTGCTCGAGGGTCGGGGCTTGCATGCTCAGCTCTTTGCTCGCCCGACTCTTGAGCTGGTGGGGATGGCTGCGCAGCGCGATCTCCAGACGATAACGGCGTTCCTCACTTTCCAGGTGGTGGAGTTTGCGTTCGAGTTCGTTATTGCGGTAGCCCGTGCGCAGGGTCTCGATGTGTACCCAGGTGTAGAGCAAGAGTGCACCGCCCAAGAGGACAACCCACAGCACGGTGTGGAACAGCTCGCGCAAGATGCGGCTATCGCGCTGCCGCACCAGGAAAGTGTTCTCCACCGGACGCCGCAGGGCATAGGCACGCCGCATCGGTTACAGCCTCCGCGCAGCGCGCAAGCGGGCGGAACGCGCCCGTGGGTTCGCCGCGACTTCTTCCTCACTCGGCCGGACGGGTTTGTGGGTTAAGACTTCGATCACTTGGGTTTCCATGCGCGGACGGCCGGTCACCGGTTCGACTTCTCCTTGCGCGAGGTAGCGCAACATATGCTTGACGATGCGGTCTTCGAGGCTGTGGTAGGAAATGATCACCAGCCGACCCTCCCCGGAAAGCAAGTGGATCGACTGGTCGATCAGCAAGCGCAGTTGCTCCAGCTCCTGGTTGACCTCGAGGCGCAGCGCCTGGAAGGTCAAGGTCGCTGGATGGAGTTGCCGCTGCCGCTGGCCGGGCTGCCGGGTCCTGCGCGGGCTCCCGGCCGGACCCTTGACCCGTTCGATCAGCTGGCGGAGCTCCGTCGTGGTGGTGAAGGGCTGGTCCTCGCGCTGCTCGACAATATTGCGGGCTAGGCGGCGGGCTTGGGGCTCCTCTCCGTACTCGCGAAATATCTTGGCCAATTTATCCTCCGGATACCGATTGACAATGTCGCGAGCCGTCAGCTCGCCCTTTCCCATCCGCATGTCGAGTGGGCCGTCCAGCCCAAAAGAGAAACCCCGCTCCGCGGTTGCGAGCTGGAGCGAAGAAATTCCCAAGTCCGCCAAAATCCCCGCGACCTGGTCGATACCCAAACCCGCCAGCAAGGGCCCCACCTCGGCAAAGGTGCCAGGCACCAGGCGTGCCCGCGTGCCAAAAGGCGCCAGACGCGCAGCAGCGTGCGCGAGCGCCTGCGGGTCGCGGTCGATGCCGACCAGCTCTGCAGCTGGCGCAGCCGTGAGCAGCGCTGCTGCATGCCCACCCAGCCCCACGGTGCAATCGACATAGGTACCTCCTCGCTCTGGGGCCAGGAAATGGATCGCCTCGGCAGTCAAGACGGGGCGATGGAGCGGTCCTGACCCCTGGTCATAGCCCATGGCCGGCCAGACGCTGGAAGTCCTCGTCGGTAAACGGTTCTTGGGCGAGCTTCTGGTCGAACCGTTCGCGATTCCAGATCTCCAAATATTCGAGGCGCCCGCTGACCACTACCTCGCCTTGAATCTCGGCTTGATCGCGCAGGATCTGGGGGATCACCACCCGCCCCTGGACGTCGAGCCGGAGCTGCTGTCCGTAGTAATTCACCCGCTCCAAAAACCTTTGCTTGGCCCGATCAGAGCTGGGGACCGCGGCCAGCTTGGCTTCGAGTTCTTCCCACACCGGCAAGGGGTAAAGCAGCGCCGAGCTCCCTTGAACCGACGTGACAAACACGTCGAGGCCATAGCGCTCTTCGAGCAAACGCCGAAACTCGGTGGGCAGCTTGAGGCGTCCCTTGTCGTCGATCTTGGTGGGTGCGGTTCCTCGAAACATAGGTCCTGACATAGGTCCTGACATAGGTCCTGACATAGATCCTGGAGACATGGCTTCCCGCGGTTCATCCATCGGCTGATCCAACGGCCGAGAGAATATAGGCTAAACTCTATCAGATTGATCCACCTTTGTCCACTTTTTTCCACTAAGCTCCAACAAATTCCCACCGCAAAGCCACCATCGACCCGCAACCGCGGGTCATGGACGCGTTTTCAGACGATTTGAAGGTCGCGCAGGCGGGGGCGGGGCGGAGTGAGGTCGGCTTTTGGCGCTCAGCGCTCGACTTCGAATTCGGCGCTGATTTCGGCTTCTGGCTGACGGAAGACCAGGGCAGTGCCGGTAATGGGGAGCAAGACGCGATGGCGGTTGCCACCGAACAGCAGGATCAGCTCGTAGTAGCCGGTCGGATTGATCGCCACCAGCTGTCCTTTGCCGCCTTTGATACCGAGGAGTTCGTTGGTGATCTGAACTTCTGCTGGTAGGTCCATGGGCTTTAATCCTTGAAAAAACCTTGATCCCGGTAATCCTTGAGCTTGCGCTGCAAGGTGCGGAGGCCGATGCCGAGCAAGTTGGCTGCTTCGGCCCGGTGACCGTGGGTACGCTCGAGTGTTTCGAGAATGGCTTGCCGTTCGATCGCTTCCATGGTGCGCGGTTCACCGAGCGTTGGCTGGACCGCAGTGCGCGCGGCATGAGCCAGGGGTGCTTCGCGGATCTCGGGGGGCAACGAAAGCAACGGGATCTCGTTGCCGGTGGTGAAAATGACACTCGATTCGATCGTGTTCTTGAGCTGACGGACGTTGCCCGGCCAGGAATAGCGGCTGAGCGCGGCCAAGGCTTCACTTGAAAAGGACACTTCCGGCTTGCCGTGCTCCGTGCAAAATTCGCGCAAGTAGTGTTCGGCCAACAAGGCGATGTCGCCCCCGCGCTCGCGCAGCGGCGGGATGCGTAGAGTCACCACTTTGAGCCGGTAATAAAGGTCTTCGCGGAAGCGTCCTTTCTCAACTTCGCTTTCGAGGTCGCGGTTGGTCGCGGCGAGCAGCCGAAAATCGACCGGAATCAGCTCACTGCCGCCAACCCGCATCACTTGCCGTTCTTCGAGCACCCGCAAAAGTTTGACTTGGAGCTCGGGATAGAGTTCGGAGATCTCGTCGAGAAATAGGGTCCCGCGGTGGGCCAGCTCGAACTTGCCGATCTTGCGCGCGACCGCGCCGGTAAACGCGCCGCGCTCATGACCGAAAAGCTCGCTTTCCAAGATGTCGCTGGGGATCGCTCCACAGTTGATCGCGAGGAAGCGTTCTCCGGCGCGCGGGCTGTTATGGTGGAGCGCATTGGCGACCAACTCCTTGCCCGTGCCGCTTTCGCCGATGATGAGGACGTTCGAGCGCGTGGGCGCGACCATCTTCATCTGTTCAAACAGCTGCTCCATGACAGGGGAGTGACCGATGATGCTCTCAAAGCCGTAGCGCTTGTCGAGCATTTGCCGCAAGTTCGAAACTTCGGCCTTAAGCTGCTTGTTTTCCAGCAGGTTCATCACCCGCTTGCGCAGCTCGTAGAGGTCGACCGGCTTGGTCAAGTAGTCGTCTGCGCCGACCCGCATGGCTTCGACGGCAGATTCGATCGAGCCATAGCCGGTCACTAAGATGATGGCGAGGTCGAGCTCGCGCTCCCGCACCTCGTGGATGAAGGCGATTCCGTCCATCCCCGGCATGCGCAAGTCGCAGATCGCCAGCCGCGCGCCGGGATTCTCTTGCAGGTAGTCGAGCGCTTTTTGCGCCTCGTCAAAAGTGCGGACCCCGAGCCCCGTCTTTTCGATCGCAATCGCCATCGACTCGCGGGACCCCGTCTCATCGTCGATCACCAGAACCAGTGGCTTCTCCACCATGGCGGGCATTTTGGCACAACCCAGCCCAAAACGTCGACCCTTAAGCTGCGCCCACTGGCCGCGCCGCTTCTTCCTTTTTGACCAGCGGCTCAAACCTCGACTTGTCAGCGGCTTTGAGGTACGCGGCACGCGCGGTGATGCGTCCCGCTTCGAGGTGCGCCATCAGCGAGTCATCCATCGAGCACATGCCGATCGCCCGCCCGCCCTGGATGATCGACTGGAGCATCGGGGTGTTGCCTTCGCGTACGATGTTGGGCAGACCCGTGGTGCGCAGCAAGATTTCGTGGGCAGCGCAGCGCCCGTGGCCATCTGCGGTGGGCAGCAGCTGCTGCGACACGATCCCCGAGATCGACTCAGCCAAGGTGGTGCGGATCTGCGGCTGCTCTTCTGCGGGAAAAGCGTCGATCAGCCGGTCGATGGTCTTGGCCGCGCTGTTGGTGTGCAGGGTGCCGAACACCAGCGAACCCATTTCCGCCGCGGTAATCGCCAAGGCAATGGTCTCCAGATCGCGCATTTCACCGACCAGCA
>CAZCOV010000334.1:0-6921 GCA_964499975.1 uncultured Thermoanaerobaculia bacterium | reverse complement strand
GGCTTTTTCTGGGGACGTTTACCGCAATGCGCTGTTTGTCAACCCGGGCTCCAGCAATCACTGGATCCACCTGCGGCTGAGCGGGACCAAGTCCAACCGCTCGGCCATCGGTGCCCGCTTGCGGCTCCTGACCCACACCGCGGCAGGACCGCGGCAGATCCACGCCGTGGTTTCGACCGGAGGTAGCTTCGGCTCCGCCAGCCTGGAACAGGAAATCGGCCTGGGGGAAGCAGCCCAAGTGGCAGAGCTCGAAATCCGCTGGCCCTCAGGGCTGCTCCAGCGCTTGACCCACCTCACCGCCGACCGCGCGTACGAAATCCGCGAAGGCGATCCCACACTGCGCGTGCGTGAGCGCCAACCCCTGGCCTGGGCGAGCGAGCCCCATCGCGACCACCCGCACGGCCGCAACTGAACGGAGAGCGTTTCAGCCGCCCGCTCAACCGTGCATGCGTACAAAACGTACAAACACGCCGAACCCCAGCGGTGCGATCTCAGACTGATATACTCGCCCTCCGCTAGCAGGCTCCAGACGTGCTGGCAACCAGGCCCAGCAGGGACCCATAACAGGAAAAAGGCAGCATGATTTACGACAATATCCTCCAAGTCATCGGCAAAACGCCGGTGGTCCGCCTCAATCAGATCGGCAAAGACCTGCCCGTAGAGCTTTACGCCAAGTGTGAATTCCTCAACCCAGGAGGCTCGATCAAAGACCGGATCGCGGTCCGCATGGTCGAAGAACTGGAGAAAACCGGCCGCCTCGGACCCCACACGACGCTGATCGAGCCGACCAGCGGCAATACCGGCATGGGGCTCGCCATGACCGCTGCGGTCAAGGGTTATCCGTTGATCATCACCATGCCCAACAAGATGAGCCAAGAAAAACAGGTGGTGATGGAAGCGCTCGGGGCCAAGATCATCCGCACCCCCACCTAAGCCCCGCACGACTCGCCGGAAAGTCTGATCGGGGTGGCGCATCGCCTGAATCAAGAAATCGCTGACTCCGTGATCCCCGATCAGTACAACAACCCGAACAACCCTACCGCCCACTACGAACACACCGGACGGGAGATCTGGGAAGATTTTGGCTTGTCGCTCGACATGGTGGTGATCGGCGCTGGCACTGGGGGGACGATCACCGGGGTGGCACGTTTCCTCAAAGAGAAAAACCCACGGATCATCGTGGTCGGCGCTGATCCTCAAGGCTCGGTTTTGGGCGGACACGACGACGTCCATACCTACCAAGTCGAGGGCATTGGTTACGATTTCTTGCCCGGAGTGCTCGATCGCGACCTGGTCGATCACTGGGTCTACGTCAACGACCGCGACAGCTTTCAGACGGCCCGACAGCTGATCCGACAAGAAGGACTGCTCGTCGGTGGCAGCTCCGGCACCGCGGTCTGGGCCGCGCTCGAGGCGATCAAGGCTTTCCCCAAAGTCCAGCGCGTGCTGACGATCCTGCCCGACTCGATCCGCAACTACTTGAGTAAGTTCGTCAATGACGAGTGGATGAAGAAGTACGGCTTTCTCGACGAGAGCCCTCACCAGGCGTGATTTCCGGGGATTCTTTTCGCTAGTTCCGTTTCGCTGTCCGCCCGGCCCAAAACCGCTTGCGTGCGTTGAGGCTGGGCAACCCAGCCCCCAACGGCTTGCCAGTAAAGGGCAACCAAGAGGCCCAGAATCAGCCAGTTGCGGAAAATGAACAGCTGCGCCTCGCGCACCTCGAACAAGCGCGCGGCGTAGAGGATCGCTTCTCCCAGAAAAATGAGCAGGAGACGTGGAGCGGAAGCGCGGTTGACCAAGATCAGGAGGAGCAAGAAAACATAGTAGTACGCCGCAAGATTGAGCCCCGTGAAAAGCAAAAGAATTCCCGCAACCGCTGCTTCGCTGTCGCGCAACCGACGCGATGCTATCGCCAGGAAGATCAAGGTTGCGAGGAAAACCGTCGCGAGTTGCCAGTGATAAACTTGCTGGCGCTGCTCGCCGATAGTGGCCAATTCTTCCTGAGTGACCAGCGCAGCACTCCCCGCTCCCTGAAACATCAGCTGCGTCACGCCGATAACGTTGGGTGAAATATTTTCGATCTGTCGTTCGGTGTTCACGCGAAAACCGTGCCATGAAGAGAGTCCGTCCGGCAGCAGTGCGGTGACCACAAAAAAGAACAGACCAAAAACTGCGAAAGACATCAAAAAACGCCAGCGCGGTGGGGTTATCGCCCCGTGCTCCTTGACATCCCACACGGCGCGCAACAGCAAGGGAACCGCGAATGCTGCCGGGAAGATGCGGAGCAACGTGGCCCAGGCGAGAAAGGCGCCGGCCCAAACCGGTCGCTGACGCTTTATGCAGGAGACACTCAAAACCACGCCGAACAGCCAGCCGTAACGAAAAAATGCGCCTCCGGTCCAGCCAAAGGTCGCGCCAAATGCGAGGCTGAAATAAATGACGGCAAAGAGTGCGGTCGGAGCGCCAAAGACCCAGCCGATCGCCACGAAAAGCCCCAGCAGCAGCAGCGGGTCGAGCAAGGATAAAAGCAACAAGCTGCGGTCGTTCGCCTGGCCGACGGCATGAGCCAGGGTGCCGCCCACGAGCGCCCAAAAGGGGGTAGCGTTGAAACCATGATCGCGGAGCAAGAGCGCATAATGATCGGGCTCCAGCCGTTCACGAAAATATTTCACATCTTGCTGGAACTCATGCCAGCGCGCGGGAGAGAACCTCCCTTTGACGCGCTCGCTTGCGGCCAAAAGCGAGCCGGTGTGGACCAGCTGATAAGTGACCAGATCGCGGGCTTCGCTGGCCCGGAATTGATTGCGGTAGAGTTCGGCTTCAGCCCGTACCATGGCGGTATAAAGCCCATCGTAACGTAGCTCGCCAAAATATTTTGACCCAAGAAAATAGTGTGCCACGTCATGCAAGTGGACGAAACTGCGCTGTCCATGGAAAGCAAAAAAGTGACAGTAGTTGAGCAGCGCGAAAAGCGCAGTAGCCACCAGCAACGAAAAGCGGCTGGCTGAAGCAACCGGGACAGCCCAGCGCCAGGCGAGGAGGCCCACGGCCGAAAGCGCAATCAGCAGGTTCAACTGCTTGGCCGTGTCGAAATCAATCCCTGCTCGGGGAAAGACCCAGACCAGCGCACCTAGCCCCGCTGCAAGTAGGGCCAAGGACGCCCAGCGCTTGCGGCCTTGGAAACGCCAGGGCTTGGCCGAGGTGAGGATGGCACAAACGGCCAGAAGCAGGGCTACTGCTATGGAGTTTTGCAGCATGACCCCACTTCTGGCTAGCTTTGCCTCAGCGTCCGTTTTGCAATGGACGGTCCTCTTATTCCGGCATCAGCTCGACAACATCGACGCAGTTACCGAGAATGTCCGGATCCTCAACCGCTTCTTCGAACTCGTTTTGCCAGACCACGAAGAAGCTGTCCGCTGTCTCCAGAGTCACGTCTGCGCTGCTGGTCGTGCCCACCGAGGAGTTCAAGCGGAATTCGATGCCCAACGGCTCACCGCTGAGCTGAGCCAAGCGGGCAAACACCGCATTGCTGGTACCGCTCTCCTCGCTTTCATCCTCACCTGGCCACACTACCACGATGCTGCTGTCTTCATCTCCCGCCACTCGCGGTTGAGCGCCGCGACCCACGGGCTGGACATTGATCTTGTGTTCGATACCGAGAGGCTCGCCCAGAGCGCTGACCCGCCGCAGCAAGATGCGCTCCGAATGCAACCGCTCCTGATTCCAGGCCACGGCATAGTCACCATCCGCCGCAACACCCGCCGCCGGCAGAGTGTGCTGACCGTTCCGATTCGCGTTGACCCGGAACTCGTTGCCCAGCTCAACGCCTGAGCTGCTAAAAGCAAGACCGCGGATGTCTCTGCCCGCATCTTCCCAGGCCACCAGGAATTCGCCCGTGGACTTGACCGCCAGGGCTGGTGGTGTCACTTGACCGTCGCGGTCGAATCCTTGCTCGGATCCGTAGGGTTGCCCATCGCTGGCATAACGCCGCACGAAATGGCGGAAACGCGAAGCCGCGCCATGCCCTTGACGGTACCCGGCCCAGACGACCACAAAGTTGCCTGTGGTATCCGCACCCACTGCCGGGTAGAGCGCCCGGCCGATCGTGTTGACCCGGAACTCGATACCCAGAGGTTCGCCGGTGCTGCTGAAACGCTGGCCGAGGACCTCGCTTTGCTGGGGCTGTCCGCTCTGCCAGACCACCACAAAGTCGCCCGACGCCAAGATGGCGACGTCGGGATTCTGTTGCGTCCCCACGGTCGTGGTATTCACCCGAAACTCGATGCCCAAGGGCTCACCCTGCAAGTCGAGCCGCTTCCCCACAATTCCTGTGCCGTCGTCGTCTTCCCCTTCCCAGACGATGACGTTGTAGTCCACTTCGTTGGAGTCAGCTGCAGGGTTCAAGCCATCACCGATCTTGAATTCCCCTTCAGGATTGGTGGCGACTGCCGGAACGATGATCCCTATGGCAGTTGCAATCACCAGGATCACCCAAGCCACCTGCCTCACCAGCAGAATTTTCTGTTGCTGCTCATGCGCCATTACTTCCCCCTTTAGTTTCGCATCTCCGATTTTTTACGTAGTTGAAGACGACTGTACAGCGAGTCGTATCCATGGAACGCTCAATATTTGGCGTCTTGCGTACAATGGACCTGATGACAGATCTTAATGCAGCCCTTGTTGCAGATCTTGTAGTAGACCTTGTGGTAGATCTTGAGGTAGACCTGGAGGCCAGCAAGACCTTGGCTAATTCTAAGCGATTTCAGCGCTCACGGCAACAGTCGATGCGGAGGTAACATCTATCACTTCCTCTGGGATCGTCTATTCTGTACAGCACAGCTTGATACAAACGGGAGATATTCACTCCGCGGTGGCGCCTCGCAGATAGATATCGAAATATCTCTTGGCTAACGTTCTGTGAGCTTGTGCTGCAAATTTATGCAGTGCGAAATCACGTCAATATTGAAACGGCAAATTTTTGAAGGAGCACTGGATTGATCTGGAGAGTTACGAAGTTGCCAAATACAAATTTGCAACTTAACGCATTTAATTATATGTTTATAAAAACTATTCGATGCTCGGAGCTTTCCGTCCGCTGCCCCCCTGATGCTGCTGGAACCGCCGCGCCTGGAGCGCAATCAGCCCGAAGCCTTTTTCCGCGGCCTCACGCTCGACCCCTTCGAGATCGCGGATCCGCTTGCTGCCGCGGCTCAAGTCGGCCAAGGCCAGCCGGATCTCGAGCTCTACGCCGCGAAAACCCGGCCCGATCGTCTCGGCGCTGAGCAGTTGCTGCAGGTGAGCATTGGCCTCTTCGGCTCGCCCCTGAGCGGCTTCCAACCGGCTCTCCATAATCTTGAGGGGCAAGTGGTAGACCGAGTTGGCGAGGCTCCTCAGCGCTTGCCAAGCTTGGGTGAGGTGCTCTTGACAGTCCGTGAGCTGCCGTCGCTCGAGAGCAACCCGCGCGAGCAGCTGGTGCGCCCGTGAAATTTCCAGGACGGATAAGCTCTGTTCATCCAGGGCTTCGCCGATCAGCTTTTCGGCTTTCTGCAGCTTGGCCTCCTCGAGCCACAACTCGGCCAGGGTCAGCTGCACCTCGGTGATCCGCAGCGGCTCGTCCGCTTGCTTTTGGATGGCGAGCGCCACGTCGAGCTGTTTTTGCGCTGCCGAGAGCTCCCCACGAGCGATCATGACCCGCCCCAAGCCCCAGTAGGCGCGGCCTAGCGAGGAGGAGGCCCGATCTTCGCCAGCAAAGCTGTCCAAGCTGATGCGATACTGCTGCTCGGCTTGTGCGAGATCCCCTTGGTAGTAACGGAGCTGACCGAGGTAGAACCATGCCTTGGCCAGCTTCCGCTGATCCGTGGTGCTCTCAGCTAACACCACAGCCTGGCTCAAGCGTTGTTCAGCCTCCCGCAGCTGGCCGATCTGCAGCCAGTACTCTCCACCGCACGCGGTCATCACCGTGGTCGCTTCGGACACATGGTCGCCAGCTGCCACCAGCTTCTCCGCCTCCTCACAAGCGGTCCTGGCGCGCTCGAACTGGCCCAGGACCATCAGCGGATCAATCAGGTTTGCCTTGGTCTGAGCTACTGAAGGATCATCTCCCAGCTCAGTGAAGAGGGCGATGACCTCGTCAAAGACGTCGACCGCGGCCTGATGGTGCCCCCACTGATGGAGCACGAGCGCGCGGTTGGCCTTGACCCGGGCCAGCATGCGCCGCTTACCCAACAAGGTATAAAACGCCTCAGCCTGCTCCCACAGCAGCTTGGCATCCTGGAGTTTCTGCTCGTCCCAAGAGATCATGCCGAGCAAGGTCAAGGCTTCGGCTTGCCCCAAGGCATGCTCCTCCTGGCGATAGATAGTCAAGGCCTCACCCAGGCCGAGGGCGGCAGAACGGTACTGCTTGAGACTGCGCTGGGCTTCCGCCGCTAGCACCAGCGCCCGAGCGCGCAAGAAGGGTGCTTTGGCTTGGCTGGCGAGCTGCGCTGCCTGCTGCGCCAAGGTCATCTGCTGCTGCGCATTGGCGCTCTCCTTGCGCATGGCCTCAACTGCGACCAAAGGAATTCGTGGATCGTCGGGATGCTGCGCTTTGAACCGCTCGATCATCGCCAACGCGGGCTCGCTGTACCGCGCGCGCGCCAGCAGCATGGCAAGGTCCACGGCCCGATCGAGCTGCTCGGCAGGGGCTCCCGTGCGGAACTCCGAGTTCTCTTCCATCCACAAGGCTTGCAACAACCCGGACGCTCCTTCGAGGTCCCCGCTGGCTTCGAGGTAACCAGCCCAGAACTCAAGCTGTTCGCGCCAGGGACGATCGAGTTTCTGGGCTAATTCGCAAGACTTAAGAGCATGGTCTTGCGCTGCAGTGTCCTGGCCGAGGAGCAGCGAGGCCTTGGCCAGGGCATGTTCCAAGGCAGGATCTGCAGG
>CAZCOV010000333.1:0-6922 GCA_964499975.1 uncultured Thermoanaerobaculia bacterium | reverse complement strand
TCCGGTGGCAGCTCAACCGACCGTCAGGACTTCGTGCACCTTGCGCACCAGCATTTCTTCTGAGAACGGCTTCTGGAGGAAAGCGAGGTTGCCTGCGCGAATCCCATGGCGGAGGAGGACCTCGTCGGTATGGCCCGACATGTAGAGCACTCGCGTCTGCGGGCGGGTCTGGCGCAGCTTTTCGGCTAACTCACGACCATTGTCGCCCGGCATGACCACGTCGGTGATCAAGAGCTCGATCGTGCCGCGATGCCGGGCGGCCAAGGTCAAGGCGCTCTCGGCGTCCGGGGCGGCCAAAATCTTGTAGCCCCGAGCGGCCAGGACCCGGCCCACCAGGTGCCGGACCAACTGTTGATCCTCGGCGACCAGGACGGTCTTCCCCGGCACGGCCTGGTCACGGGGCAGCGGTGAAGTCTTGTGGGGAGCAGTGGTTTGGGCTTCTGCGCGCGGGAAAAAGAGCGTGAACGTCGTGCCGACACCCGACTGCGACGCGACGCGAATCGTGCCTGCACTTTGCTGGACGATCCCGTAGACCGCGGCCAGGCCGAGGCCGAGGCCATCGTCTTTGGTGGTGAAAAACGGCTCAAAAATCCGCTCTTGGATGTGGGATGGAATGCCCGTACCGCTATCTTTGACCGCGAACCAGCTGTAGTCGCCCGGCGGGAGTTGCCACGCTTGGGCAGTATCGTCCGGAGCTACGCTCAAAGTGCCGGAGCGGATGGACAGGCGACCACCTTCTGGCATGGCGTCGCGGGCATTGACGACCAAGTTGATCAGGACCTGCTCCATTTGTGCGGGATCGACGATCACGGCAAAGAGGTCGGCGGCGAGTTCGGTCTCGAGCTGGATCCCGTGGCGCAAGAGCTGGCGCAGCAGCGGCTCGACCTCGGCGATGGTCTGGTTCAAATCGGCCTCGCGCGGCTGCAACACTTGACGACGGCTGAAAGCGAGCAACTGACGGGTCAAGTCGGCACCCCGTCGGGCCGCCTCAATGATCTGTTCGCAGGCGCGGCGGGCGGTCGTGCCTTCGGCCAGTTGGCGCCGGAGCAGGTCGCCATAGCCCAAAATTCCGGTCAAGAGATTGTTGAAGTCGTGCGCGATTCCGCCGGCGAGCTGGCCAACGACCTCCATCTTCTGGGACTGCAGAAACTTCTTCTCCAGCCGCTTGAGTTGGGTCGAGTCGAGCAAGGCTCGCTGACGTTCCAGCTCAACACTGGCCTGGGCGGTAAAGAGTCGCAGCAGACCTAAATCCGGGGCGTGGTCCGCAAAGGGCTGATCGTGCAAGACAGCCAGATGGCCGATGACCTGCCCGGTCGCACTTTTCAGCGGCAAGGCAGCGTAGCTGCGCGCGGCGAGTCGCACCAAATCCAGATCGTGGGGAAAGAGCTGCTGGACGCCGTCGCTGATCACGACCTCCTGCCCGGCTAAAACGGCGGCGCAAGGAGTTCCCGCGAGATCGTACTCGTAGCGCTCGACCAGCTGCTGCTCGTGCCAAAACCCCAGTGTAGCGACCCGCGTCGGCGGGGTGTCAAGGCACTCTGTGATGAAGCAAGCTCGCAAACCCAAGGCCGTGGCAAGGTGACTCGCCAGTGCGGCAAAGAAGGCCTGACCGGTCTGTCCTGCTGTTCCTTCCAGGATGCGCCGCACGGGGTCTGCATCAGCGCTCAACGGTGATTCCATCCCTACCTCCCGCTACTTCGCTGCATCAAGTGATCCAGACACAGCTCAAAAAACATCCAATAAACATCATATTTACATGATTAAAGTAATAAATCTTGCGCAAGATGCTTTCCATGGTTTCAGCGGTTCTCCTCCGATGTCTGTTCAGCCTGTGGTCCCTCATCATGATTGCTCTGAAAGCGTTGTTCAGCCCACAGTTTTCAGCCCACAGCCAGCAATTGCCCACCGTTGCGCCCGGAGGCTCTCACGGCAAATTCGAGTCTAACTTACCCACGCAATGGATTCGATGCACGGAGCTCCCGGACCTGTATTTTTGATCCATAGTAAATCTCTGTCCTCGCCGAAGCCGGGGGCAAGAGCCGGCACCTGGAGGTCTCTCCATGCTTTCGGGTGAGGATCGACCGCGACCTCGATTGCGGGAGAGCCGATCGGGCCTTGAGCATTGCCATGCCAGACGGCGATGCGGCCCGAGAACCCTGGTTGGGGGGCAAAACGGATGCGGGTCCGCGTTTGCAGGGTGGGCAGCGGGATGCCCAATAGCTGCTGCAGGGGCCGACAACCATGGGTTTCCAGCGCACCCGACGCTCCGCGCAAGGTGAAGGCAAAGCTCGACTCCCGCGGCCAAGGCGGGACGATCCATCGCAGTTTGGCTCGGTCTTCGTCGCGAAGATAGCCAAAGTCAATCCCAGGCTGGGGCAACGCGGTCCGGCGCAGGAGCTCTCTTTGCAGCGGGTAAAGGGCGACGGCGTCCTCTCCCAAGGCAGAAATGACCAGCGGCGGACCCAGGAGCGGGCGCAGGGGGAACAGGGCAAAACGCACCGCGGCCAACGACGGCAGGGGATGGCGGCGCGCGAGGGTCTCGACCACCGCGCCCAGGCCGTGGCGATAAGGGCGAGCGAACTCGGCGGTCCCCAGCCCCATGATGTCGATGGCAGGACCATCGTGGGCTAGGGCGAGGAGGCCCGCGTCGTGGACCAGCAGGACTTCTTTCCGCGGCTGCTCGGTCAGCCAGCGCGCGATGGTCCCGTGGCTCTGCTGCAATTCAGTCGCGGCGCGAAAGAACTCAAAAACGCGCTCGGGCCAGCTCCATCCCAAAAAGAGCAGTAACAGCACCACCCAGCCGGCCCGCCAGGCAGGTGTCTCTACCAGCGTGCGCAGGGTGCCAGCCGTCGGCGGCAGCCGTGCGATCAGCCAGCGACCGCCCAAGGCTAGGCCCAAAATCGCCAGGGTCCAGGCGCAGGCCAGGCCCGGGTGATGGTGGCGCATGAACTGCCAGGACAAGTAGCCCGAAAAGGGTGCCACCGCGACTAGCAGAACCCACACAACGGTCAACACCAGGAGCGCTTGCAGCTGCCGCGGGATCGGGGTAGAGCGGCGCCAAGACGTCCACCCCAAGATGCCCACCCCGAGCGCGGTCGCCACCGCCAGCAGGCCGATCGGTGGGGGCAAGACCTCGGGATGAAAGCCTGCGTAAGCGGGCACGAGATTGTCTTTGGCCAGATTCCCCAGCACCGTGAGGCGGTGCGACAGGGTCATGAAAGGGGAGCTCATCGCGGACTTTGCGATCACGCCAGCAGGTGCCAGAGTTCCGGTCAGGACGAAGTTGAGGACCCCGGACAAGAGGCCGGGAAGTAGCAAGATGAGGCCAACCCAACGGGGCACGGTCGGACCTCGACGAACCGCGATTGCGAGCGCAGCGACCACGACCAGGATCGCAAAATCTGGACGCAAGAGCGGCAACCCCGCGATCCAACCGCAGGCCAGGAAGCCCCGACGGTTGGGTGAAGGCGAGCCCATCGTCTCGCTCCATAAGGCAGCGGCCCAGAGCACCGCAGCGCATCCTAAAGCGCTGTCCATTCCGGCGAGCGAAACGAACGCGATCGGTCCTGACCAGATCAGGGCGAGTCCCGTAACCACTGGCCACGGATCCCGCAACCCCACGGTGCGGGCCAGGCGCCAACCCGCCAGCCCCAAAAACCACAAACTCAAGAACCCGATCCCGGTCGAGAAACGCGACCAGCCCGCCAGGTCCGAGAACAACCACTGGCCGGGCAACAACAGCCAGGGATAAACCCAGCACGAGGCGCCGGTGGCGGGTTCGCCATCGTTCCACTCGAACGGCCGACCCCGCGCCAACTGTTGCGCGTAGCGGATGAAGATGTAAGCGTCGTCCAGCGGCAGGAGCCAAGACGGAGGCGGTTCCAAAGACCCGGTCACAGCGCCGGTGAACTGCGAGCGTTCAAGGGTCAGCAAAGGCCAAAACAGTGCCAGCGCGGCAACGCCAGCAGCGACCAAGAGCACGAGGGGGGCACGCCAGGCAACTTGCGACATGGCCATCCCCCTGACTGCCACCCTCTAACCCGAGTTGGCGCAATGCCGGATCCAACTGCACAGATTCGGGTCGCTCAAGATGTCAGGCTCGACGATCTCGACTCGCCCCGCCACCCGTGCCAGCTGCAGGCCATTGCGCAAATCCTGAGTCAGGGCGCGCAGCAGATCGAACTCCGCGAGCTCGTCGACACTGCGATAAACCCGTGCAGGCCCCGCGAGCAAGTGGTCGGCGGCTGGTTGCGGACCGCCGTAGAGGGCGCAAAGCGCGAGCAGCAACGTCACGTAGGGCAAGGACGCATTGCCATGGAATTCAGAAGCTCCGTAAGGTTCTTCGCGCGGCATGTTGGTTTCCGCATAGTAAAAAAAATCTTTGAGCAGCGCCTGATACTTGCGCCGACTGGTCAGCGCATCGTCAGCTTCCGCATAGCCGTCGTGATCGATGCTACCGCCCTGGTCAATCGCAATGTCGGCAATGGCAGCCCCGCGGCGCATCTTGCAAATTTGTTCAAAGCGGCAAACTTTTTCTGCGGCCTTGGCGCCCGAACGGTGAGCGAAGAGGATGCCGATCGCATCGGTCAGCGCTTCGTCCGTGACGGTTGACACAACGCGAAACTGCGTAAAGCCGAGCTCGCACAGAATGCCGGGCAAGCGCGCCGCGAGTTGGGGGGCAATTTCGACCACGATCAGCTCGGTTTTGCGCGGGTCGAGCTGCCGGATCGCGCTCTGGCCGGCGATGCCTCCGCCGACCACGATCACCTTGCCTTGGCTTTGACCCTGACCGGCCATCCCGGCGATCAGCTTGCGCGCCGCCACGGCTCCAGCAAAGCGCGACATCGCATTGACGATCGGCGTGCGGTCGCCGCCGAACTTGAGGTAGGCGCAGTTGCCGATGGTCCCGCCGTCAAAAATCGCGGCGAAGTTCCGGCGCGCCAGCAGGCGGCACAACCCCGCAGGCTTGCTCGCCAAATGCAAGGCGCCGATGCGCAGGAACGGCCCAGGCAATTCACTTTCATAGTCCGTGGGTTCTTTGAGCGCGTGGACGACGTCTAACGGCGGCAGCTCGCAGAGCTTTTCCCGGGTCACGATCCGGGCTCCGGCCGCGGCAAATTCGTGGTCTTGAAACCCCAGCTGATCGCCAGACCTAGCCCGCTCGCCCGCGCCGGCATGGACCAGAATTTCGGGCTCGAGTCCGCAAGCAGCCAAGTCCTGGCGCAACTGTGCGACGTGCTGGGGCGTCAAGGCGACCCGGGTTTCGTGCGGGATCAAGGCGTCCGAACCGAGCAGGAAAGCCACTCTTCGCTTGCGAAACGCAAGCCCCGCGAGCGCTTGCGGCAGGGTTTGCGCGAGCTGGCTCGTGGTCGGCCATGCGGGCGCGGTGGTCATCGCGAGGTTTCCCCCGGCGCTGTCCCAGCGTTGGGACGACCTGAGCGCGCTTCTCCCGGCAAGGTGACCAGGTGGTAAGTTTTCTGTCCCTTGCGCAGCAACAGGACGCGACCTTCGACAAATTGGTCCGCGGTCACGACAAATCGTTCGTCAGCGATCCGCCGGTTGTTGAGGTAAACCCCGCCCTCGCGGATCAGCCGCCGGGCTGCCCCCTTGGAAGGCAGCAAGTCGGTCGCAACTAGGAGCTCTGGCAGCGGCTGGCCAGCTCCCGCAAAGGCTGCAGGGGACAGCGCGCTGTGCGGTACATTGGCGAAAATTTCGAGGATCTCAGCGCTGCCAAAATCGTCGAGCGCGCCGCCAAAAAGCACCTCTGACGAGCGGATCGCCCGCGCGCAAGCGGTCTCGCCGTGGACCAGCGCAGTCACCTCGCGAGCCAGACGCTTTTGGGCGGAGCGCTCCTCGGGCCGGCTTTGCAGCTCGGCTGCCAGCCCGGCCACGTCCTCCTGGCTCAGCCAGGTGAAAAACTTGAGGTAGGAGATGACTTCGACGTCCGCGGTGTTGAGCCAAAACTGATAGAACAAATAGGGTGAGGTCATGGCCGCATCCAGCCACACCGTCCCCGCTTCGGTCTTGCCAAACTTCTTGCCGCTCGCGGTCGTCAGCAGGGGGAAAACCAGGCCATAAGCCTTGGTCCGCCGCAACTTGCGGATCAGCTCTGTCCCGGCGGTGATATTGCCCCACTGATCGCTGCCCCCCATCTGGAAGTTGCAGCCGTAGCGGTCATGGAGCATCAGAAAGTCGTAGGCTTGCAGCAGCAAGTAGCTGAACTCGGTGTAGGAGATCCCTTCGTCCTGCTCCAGCCGTCGCTGGACCGACTCTTTGGCCAGCATGTAGTTGACTGTGAAATGCTTGCCGATGTCGCGCAGAAATTCGATCAGCTCAGCTGCAGTCAGCCAGTCGGCGTTGTTGACCAGCCGGGCGGGGTTGGATTTGGCGTCGAAGTCGAGGAAGCGGCGCAACTGCTCGCCGATCCCCCACAGATTGGCTTCGACTTGCTCGCGGCTGAGCAGCAGGCGCTCTTGCGACTTGCCGCTCGGGTCCCCGATCAGTCCGGTCCCCCCGCCGACCAATGCGATCGGCGTGTGACCGCGCCGCTGGGCGCGGGCCAAACACAGGATCGGCAGCAGCGAGCCCACGTGGAGGCTGGCCGCGGTCGGGTCAAAGCCGACATAAACCGTGACCGGCTCTTGCGCTAGCGCCTCGGCTGCCCCTTGCGAGGCGTCGTAAACCAGCCCTCGCCACTGCAAATCCACCCACGCGTTCAAAGCTGTGCTCCTTGTTCCCAAGACCGGGAAGCATGCCAGGCCGTCGAGTCAGAATCAATGGAAAAGCTGAGCCGTCAGGGTTGGCCCAGCTGGTGCGGGATGGTAGCACGTTAGCGCCCGCCACCCAAGGTCTGGGCAGCAGGCGGGCGCAGCAGAAGTGCGGGGACGCGGATGGGTCGGGCGCGCTGCGGGCGCAGCGCGCA
>CAZCOV010000332.1:0-6953 GCA_964499975.1 uncultured Thermoanaerobaculia bacterium | reverse complement strand
GAGGATGCATCCACCAGGATGGACTCGCGGCGCACAACGTCGAACAGCCACAGCTCGTCGTTCTTGTCGATCAGCGCGATCTGGCGGCCATCCGGGGACGGCCAAGCGTCCATGCGCAGCGTCTTGCCGTTGTGGGTGAGTTGCTCGGCCGTCGCAATCCCGCGGGGGTCGAGCCGCCATAGTTCGACTTCACCGCTCTCATCCGAGAGCGCGCTGAGATACCCCGTTTCGCGTCCGGCCGCGACGCCTGGCGGGGGGGGTGCCGGCAAGAAGCGTGCATTCCGGTAGCGCACTCCGGGGCGCCGGGTCACCTCGACCAAACGGCCCTGACTGATTGGCGCGACAAACACCTGGCCCCGGGCGGTGAGCACCACCCGATCGCCTTGGGGCGACAGGTGGGCAGCGGTCAGGTAGTCGAAGGGATGGTGGATAAAGCGGGGGCGTTGCTGATCGAAGTCGGAAGCGAGGGTGATCTCGAGCTTGCGGTCCGCGCCCGTCGGCAGATCGAGCAAGTGGAGGTCGGCGCCCAGCTGGTAGACGACCTGTCCCTGATCCAGGTCCGGAGACTGCACGTCCCAGCCTTGATGCCGGGTGTGCTGACGCAAATCCCCACCCGCCGCGGTCAGCGACCACAGGTTCAGGGTCCCATCGCGGTCGCTCGCGAAAACCACCCGGCCGTCCCACCACATGGGCTCTCGGCTGGTGCCGGGATAGTCCGCGGTCAAGGGCACTGCTTCGGGCTCGCCCGCGGTGAAACGCCACAGACTCTGTGCGGTCCCGCCCCGGTAGCGCTTGGTGTGACTGCCTTGAAAGCGGAAGCGGGTGAAAAAGAGGGTCTGCTCGTCCGGGGTGTAGACCCCGCTGCTGACCCGCACCAGGGGGATCAGGGTCCGTTCGCCGGTCTGGGGATCGAGGCGGACCAGGTGCTCGGACGGCAGTCCGGAGTCCTGGCGGGTGGTGTACAAGATCTGCCCGCCCGGCGTCCAGCCGACCACCAGGGCGCGGTCGCCTTCGTAGGTCAAACGGCGGGGCAAGCCCCCGCGGAGCGGCATGACATAGACCTCAGTGGGGCCTTCGTAGGTGGCTGAAAATGCCAGTTGCATGCCGTCGGGCGAAATCTTGGCATGCGTTTCTGGGCCGAGGTGGGTGGTCAAGCGTTGGGCCACGCCGCCGGCCGTGCTGACCGTAAAAAGGTCGCCTTCGGCGGTAAACACTATGGTGTTGCCGTGGAGGGTTGGGAAGCGGTAATACCCTGTGGCATCCGCGCTGGCGGCGCCCGCGCTGGCGGCGTCCGCGCTGGCGGCGTCCGCGCTGGCGGGCGGCTGATGCAGGGAAACAACCAGCACGAAGCCGAGCAGGGCACCACGGCCAAGGGGGGGGATGTGATGCAGCAACAATCGGGTCCTCGGCGTTTTAGTCGGCGGGCACGAAGCGCTGATAGGTTCTCGTCGCTGTGACCACTTGATCCGGCGTTATGGCCAGCGGATGGACCTGGTTGGTCAACCACAAGAGCAACTGGTCGATCTGGAAGAAGTCCCCCAGGTGGCCGCTTTCCCCGCCCGGAATCACCTGCCAAGCTTCGATCTGGTCCGCATGCAGGTAGCCGATAAAGCGCCGTGATGGCCCCGCGTCGAACATGAAGTCATTGGCCCCGCTGGCGCGGACGCTGTGGCTCGCAGCGTCGAGCACGCCAAAGCCTCCGGAGCGGGCAAAACCGGGAAGCTCGGGAGAGAGGTTGCCCGGGCTATCCGCTGCTGGGATGTTGAAGGGACCGCCCATGGGGTGGGCGAACACGATCCGGTGGAGCTTGCCCCAACGGTAGTCGTCGAGGTCGAGCGAGCCGCCGAAAGCCGGCGCAAATTCTGCGCTGGCCAAGTCGACGAGGGCTTGCCGCAAGCTGTCCAGGATGCGGAAATCCCGTGCCGCTTCGGGCGCGAGCCCAGGAACCGCAAAGAAGTTCACCCCAGAAACCCCGACGCCTTGCTGGAACTCGAAACGATCGAGCAGGTTGCGCAAGGCCGCCAGCGCTTGGTCGTCACCGGGCGCGAGGCCGTCGAGCCCCCATTCCGCCAGGGTGCCATCGATCACGGTGCGCACTAGCCGGCTGCGCCACGCCGCGTAGATCGTCGCGGCCACGCTGGCATCGATTTCAGCCGCGCTCGGCGGAGCGAGGTTGGTCGGGTCGTCGCCGGGATCGAAGCCCTCGGTGATGCCGGTAGGAGTGCTGAAATCCCACCCGGCCAGCCGCAGCAAGGCCGACACTACCCGCGGTTGGGTGACCAGACCGCCGAGTTCGCTCGGCGCTCCGGGTGCCTGCGCGTTTTGCCACGCTTGCAGGATGTAGGGCATCAGCACTTCGGCATCGAGCAATTGGTGATTGGCCTGGAAGTCCTGAATCCGGAGAACGGTGAGCTTGTTGCCAGCTGCCAGCAGCGTGTCAAACAGGCGTTCGAGCCGTCCCATGCGATAGCCCGCGTCATAGCCAGGGGCCAGGTAAAAGAGGCCCCCACCTGGGCGCAGCTGGTTGAACGGGTGGTTGTCGAGCGTGATCCCCAGCGGGTCGTTGTTGGCGTTCAGGATGTAACCGCGGTCAGGATTGACCACTTGCGGCATCTCCCCGAAAGGCAAGATTTCGTAGTCGAGGGCCTGCTTGGGCTGAGGGTTCTCGACGGGCAACCACTCGTGACGAAACGTGTGCGTGCCGTCGCGCACGAGGTAGGGCGGAACGCCGCCGTCGGGGAAGCCGAGTTTCTGGAAGTCTTCGCGGATCGGCAGTTCGGCGCTGGTGTAGTAGGCGATGTTGCCGCTGCGATCAGCAAAGGCCCAGTTCTGCGAGCCGACGTCGAAGAATTGCAGCGCAGTGCGAAAGTCGTTGCGATCCGCAGCTCGGCCAAAGCGGCGCAAGGTCTCGAGTTCCTGGGTGGCACCCCAACCGGTGTACTGAATGCTCAAGCCGGTGACTTGCGCTGGATTGCTGGGATCAATCGCCACGATCGGGCCATGGTTGCGCCGCGGAACGATCAGAGTCAATCCGCCTTCGAGCGGTCCCACCCCCGCATCTGTGAGGTTGTCGGGCAGCCCATCGCCGAGCACGTTGAAGAGGTAGGTCTGGGGGATGATGATTAAGGGTTCGAGGTGATCCCCGAAGACGGTGTGGGTGGGCAGCCCGGTCGCTGGATCGAGCACCAGGCGTTCTACGTAAACGTCGGTGACGTCGAGCGCATTGACGGTTGCGCCCCAACAGATCCGCGGATTGCAGCCCAAAACCACGCCCGGGGTGCCGGGAAAGCTCACGCCGATCACGTTCATCGGAGGTTGAAACTCAGCGCTGACCCGCAGCTGGACTTCGTAAAACGTCGCGGGCGTGCCGAGCGCCAGGTGGGGGTCGCTCGCGAGCATGGCGGCTCCCGACTCGGTGATCTGACGATGCGCCAACCACCAATTGCTGCCCGCGGGTGTGCTGCGATGCTTGAACGCGGGCTGGAGGATGGGTGCAGCGGCAACCCGTTGTTCCAAGCCGCGGATCAGCCCGACCGTTTGGGTATCGAGGTAAGCCGGCCAGCGGTTTTGGGTGGGTAGGCTTACCTCGGCTTGCCGCCTGAGTCCCGGAGGCGGAATCGAGACCGCAGGATCAAACGGTGCGCTGCGGTAGAGGTCTTCGAAAAAGAGCGCGGCACCATTCCAAGCGGCCTGCTCTCCTGCGGCCTGGAAACTGAGCAGGGCCACGGTGTAATCGAGATCGCTCAAGTCAAAAGACAGGCCAAAACTCAAGCCCTTGACGATCACCAGACTGTCGCGGATCGTCCACGGCGCGATGCTCTGCCGGGTCAGCTCCAAAGCTTGGTACTCGAGCGGCCAAGGCTGGTCGGGGTCGGCCAGGTAAGCGTTGACCCCAGCGGTGAACGCGGCAAGCCATTTTCTGGTAGGCGCGCTGAGTGCGAATTCGCTGGCTTCTGCGGCGCGGCGCAGTCCCAGGGTGCGCAGCAAGACGTCTTGTTCGAGGGCGGCAGTGCCGAACAGCTCGGCTGCAGTGCCGCTAAACGTGTGGCGCAAGGTGTCCATCTGGAAGAAACGATCCTGCGCCTGGACGTAACCCAGCATGAAGAGCGCGTCGTGGTCAGTGCTGGCGAAGATGTGCGGTGTGTTTTGCAGGTCGCGCCGCACCCGCACCGAAGTGCGCAGGCCGGGTAGCTTGACCAGCTGCAGTTGCGCTTCCGCAGGTTCCGCTTGCCCGTGCAAAGGCGGCAGAAGCAGGCAGCTTGCGAGCCAAATCGAACCGAGCGAAACCAGCTTTGGGGTCATGATCTCCTCCTCGTCAAAACGGGGTCAGTATAGCAGTTCTCCCCTCCAACTCGGCCGGTCCACCCGCGCGGCTCCGTTGCTGCCTGACAAATGAATCGGCAAACCCCGCATTCCCAGCTCGCAGGGCCCCTGTCACGATGAGGATTGGCCAAGTGATGGCCGGGAGGTTGTTATGATGAATCCAATGAATCAAAGTTTTCTAATTCAATCGTCGGTTACCGCCGCCGCGCCCGCGCTGCCCCCGCGCTCGTTGACTTTCACTCGCGAGCTGAACGGAATCGGTGCTGGTGGGGTCCAGCCCGCTGCTGAAGACCGGATCACCACCCGACAAATCGAGCATTTCCTGGCGTTGATCGCGCAGAATTTGCGACAAAAGCCGGTCCACGTGCAACCCGAGCAGCACCGGATCAGCCTGGCCGATCTGGTCGCCAAGATCGCGCGGATCAACTTCTATGAACTTCTGGGAGTGGGTCCCAACGCTGACGAGCAAGAGATTCTCGCCGGCTACTTTCACCTGGCGCGCCGCGTCCACCCGGTGCACGCTCCGGGGTTAGGACTCAGCAACAAGGAAAAGATTTTGTGTTTTCTTTTTGAAAAGGTCACCAAGGCCTACTTGACCCTGATCGATGCGCGGAAACGGTGCAGCTACAATCTTTTGACCGGGATCCAAACGCAAGCGGGAATCGCACCGGCCAAACGGCTCCAGGAGAAGCGCGATTTGGCCGCGCACTACTTTCGCCTGGCCCGTCACTATTTTTCGATGCTGGATTTTACGACCACGATCGACCTGATGCGCGAGGCCACCCGCCTTGATCCGCAAGTTGCCTACTTCGAGCTTTTAGGCCGGACGCTCGCCAAAAACCCGCGCTGGAACGACGACGCGATCGCCAGCTATCAGCAGGCGATCGCGCTCGATCCGCGCGACCACGAGTTGCGTTTGACGCTGGCTCAGCTGAACGAAAAGCAGGGAAATCTGGTGGCGGCAAGGACCCAGTATCGGAAGGTCCTCGAGCAACACCCCAATCATCCCCAAGCGCAGTCAGCTTTGGCACGTTTGGAAGGCAAGCACTTGGGCAAGTTTTGCGGGATGTCCGGGCTGCGGACGTTGTGGCAGTCAGCTCTCAGTTGAGCTAAGGGTCGGGATGGGATGATGTCCGCCGATGGGACTTTGCGATCGGCCCGCTGCTTCGACGGACATCTTCCAGGCTGCCAGCCGGGGTCCAGGAATCAGTCCCAGCCACCAGCTACGTTTTCCAGTTCGTCGTCCGAGAGTTCTGCGTAAGTCGCGATCAGACCCTCGGCTTCTTCCACGGTCAGCACATAGCCTTTCTCGCGGGCCAGCTGCACCCAGGCATGGGGATCTTCGCCCAGCGCGAGGAAAGCGTTCTTGAGGCTGACGTTGGCTTCGAAATCTGCGGTGAATCGTTGACGGTCGGTGAGGCTCATGGCGCTTCTCCTTAGGAGTTCATCAGAAAATCATCGCGTGTTCTTTCGACGGTTCGGACGTTTCCTACTTCCGTCTTTGGGGTCCCGTCTTTTGGGTTCCGTCTTTGGGGTTCCGTCTTTGGGGCCCCGTGGTGAAGACTCAAACTAGTCCAATAGTATAGTCGATGTGAGTCCCCGGATCAATACAAAGTCCAGACAAAGTCCAGACAAAATCCAGCGGAGTTCGACTGCGCGCTTTGGACTGCGCGCGGCCCAAGAAAAACCTCCAGCCGGGACGATTTTTGGGCCACTCTGGGGCTGCGCAGGTTAAGATCCCTCCCGCATGGCGTCACCAACCGTAATCCCCAGCCTGGACTGGATTTTCGCCACGGACTCGGCGCAGCGTCAGGGCATTGCGCACTTTGCCGTCGCCCTGGCGACGTTCTTCGCGATGGCGGCTTTTGCCGCGGTTCAAGGTGACGCCACCGCCCAAGCCGAAGGCATTTTCCTGGCACTTTTTGCCGGCGCTGGGTTGACCGCCCTCGCCGCGCTCGCCCCTCGCCCAGCGCTCGAACTCGGCTGGACCGCAGTGCTTTTGACCGCGGTTTTGTGGCTGATCGAGTACGGTCCGCAGCGCGCTGCCGTGATCAGCTTACTGTTGAGCGTCGGGCTGGGAATCGCCTGGGGGCGCCGTCTGGCCCTGCCCGCAACCCGGCTACCGCCGAGCATCACCATCCCGGCAGCCTTGGCGTTCCAGGTCCTGGCGCGCACGGATTTGTTGCTCTCACCGCTACTCGCCTTGCGGACGCTGGTCAGCTTGCTCGTTTTGCCCACAGTCTGTGCCCTGGTCCTCAGCTTCCTGGCGACCCTGTTCGCCCGCCGCCCGGTGTTGATCGCTGGCGCCACCGTGGCGCTGCTCGCGCCGGGATTCAATGTGACCATCACTTTCTGCTGGCTCACCCTGGCCGCCGGGTTCGTGCTGCTCGACCCGTCGCGCCCCAAACTGCTGCGGGGGGTGGCCGCCTTGGTGCTGCTCGCGCCGCTGGCCTGGGATTTCGCCACGGGTTGGATCCTCCTGCTGGTCGGACTGACGGCTGGCAGCTGGCGGCGCAGCCTCGAGAGGTCGAACTACGAAAAGCCGAGCCACGAAAAGTCGGGCGACCGGTTGTCCCGCGGGTTGCTTTTCACTCTGAGCGGCTTGGCGGTCGTGCTGACGGTGTGGGGTT
>CAZCOV010000331.1:0-6989 GCA_964499975.1 uncultured Thermoanaerobaculia bacterium | reverse complement strand
CTCGTGGCAGATCCGAGGTCCAAGCCGAGGTGGTCTCGCGCCTACCCGCCTACCCATGACCCTTGACGTTAATGACGCGATGCGTTATCATGCGCGCTGATGATCCGGAGCTTCCGGGACAAGGACACGGAGAAGGTCTTCCGGCGCGAGGGTTCCCGGAAGCTGTCGCCCGCGCTTCAGCGCCAGGCCCTGCGGAAGCTGGTCATACTGGATGGCGCGGAGACCCTCCAGGACCTGGATTCCTCCCGGCAATCGCCTGGAACGCCTCAGACGGGATCGGGAGGGTCAGCACAGCATCCGGATCAACGACCAGTGGAGGATCTGTTTCACGTGGTCGGATGGTGACGCTGGGGATGTTGAGATAACCGACTACCACTAGGAGAGCAGCGCGTGACCACGAAGCTTCCTCCCATCCACCCCGGCGAGGTTCTCCTGGAGGAGTTCCTCCGCCCCATGGGCATCAGTCAGTATCGCCTGGCCAAGAGTATCAGCGTGCCACCTCGGCGCATCAATCAGCTGGTCCACGGTAATCGTGCTGTCACGGCGGATACCGCTCTAAGGCTGTCTCGCTTCTTTGGCACGAGTGAGAGATTCTGGATGAACCTCCAGACGCGATACGACCTGGAGCGCGAGAAGGACCGCCTGGGCGATCGACTGCATGACGAGGTCATTGAGCTTGCACATGCCTCCTAGCTTCGCCGATGTGTGCCTAGCGAGAGGCTGGCGCCAAATACTTCGATGGAGCGGACCGCTGACGCCGCCGCTCACCTCAGGAGCCGTTAGTGCGCAGAGGCCCTCCAAGGCACTCCGGACACGGTATGCCTAAGAAGAACTTTGTCCCACAGAAAGAGCAAGCCTGGATCACAGCTGACGCCCCGCGTTGGGCGGCACCAGGAACGAGGAAATCGAATGCAACAGTACAAACCAGCCGCCTATAGCACCGTCTCGCCGTATCTCATCGTTAACGGTGCGGATGCGACCATTGAGTTCTTGAAGCAAGTCTTCGACGCTGTCGAACTGCGGCGATTTCCTGACGACGCCGGAAAGCTGATGCACGCGGAAGTTCGGATCGACGACACCGTCCTAATGCTTGCCGATCCGGTGCCGCCCCAAAGGTGCCACCCATTTTTTGCTAGACTGCAAGTGGCTAACCCCGCGCTGGATCGGACCGGCGGTGGAGTTGCGCCGCTGGATTGAAGCGTCCGTCGCCGCCGGTCGCTCAGCGCCACGACATTAGGCGCCCAGAGATGATCCAGCACGTGAGAACGAGACCATGCGCTTCGAGTGGGATGCCGATAAGGCCGCCGCGAACGTCAGGAAGCATCGCGTATCCTTCGAGGAAGCCGTGACTGCGTTCTATGATCCGCTCGCTGCGACCTTCAGCGATCCCGATCATTCCGACGATGAGAGTCGCCTCATCACGGTCGGCTACTCCACCCGAGGGCGACTCCTCGTTGTGTGTCATGGTGAGCGAGGCGTCGCAACGAGGTTGATCAGCGCCCGCCGCGCCACAGCTGCTGAGAGGAAACGACATGAAGACTAGGGTCACCGATCCCTCCGATGACATGCGCCCCGAGTACAACTTCGATTACTCGGAGGCTGTGCGCGGTAAGTATTACCGACGCCTCCTTAAGGAGGGCGCGAACGTTATCGTCCTCGACCCTGACGTTGCAAGAGCGTTCCGTAGTTCGGCCGCCGTCAACGAGGCGCTTCGGTCCTTGTTGAGGATGTCGGAGGCGACGCGGCGTCTAACTTCACGCTCCAGCGGACGGGCGACAGGCGCCCGCCGCTGAGCGTGCGCGTTAGGCGACGCTCGGAACGACATGCAGCCCTCCGACTTCCTCAAGACCTTCCAAGAGACACGGCAAATCGCCGAACTCTTCGTCGAACAGCAGGCGGCAGCTGCGAAGGCGTTCGCCGAACGCTTCGGGGAGATCCAAACGCAGGCGGCTGCAGCGAAGGTGTGCGACTGCTATCAGCTCCTCTACGGAGATCCTGAGCAGTAGGTGGGGCGGCGCCTAACCCCTCCCTCGTTGCAGCGGAGACCACCCGGACGCCACAGAAAGAGCAAGCCTGGATCACAGCTGACGCCCCGCGTTGGGCGGCACCAGGAACGAGGAAATCGAATGCAACAGTACAAACCAGCCGCCTATAGCACCGTCTCGCCGTATCTCATCGTTAACGGTGCGGATGCGACCATTGAGTTCTTGAAGCAAGTCTTCGACGCTGTCGAACTGCGGCGATTTCCTGACGACGCCGGAAAGCTGATGCACGCGGAAGTTCGGATCGACGACACCGTCCTAATGCTTGCCGATCCGGTGCCGCCTGACTGGCCCCCCATTGCCTCCTACGTCCATATCTACGTCAAGGACGTGGATGCGACATATCGGAGGGCTCTCGCTGCCGGCGCTGTTTCGGTCCAAGAGCCAGTCAAGAAGCAGGACGAGAACAAGCGGGGCGGGGTCAAAGACGCAGGAGGCACGACTTGGTGGATAGCGACAAAGGTCGAGTAGCAACTTCAAGTGAGGGCAGCGAGCAGCCGCTGGGGCAGTCCAGCAAACGAGCCGGACGACATGGTGACCAGGACGTCGCCCGTCTGCGCTGCTGCCACCGTTTGGGCCAGCAAGTCGTCGATCGACGGCGCCGTGGTGGCTGCCACTCCGCGGGCCTTTAGCTGTTGGCACAGCTCGTCTAAGTCTAGGCGTTCCTCCGCGGTCAGCCGCTCCTGATAAAAAATCGGCGCAAAGCGCACCCCGTCGGCTGCCGCAAACGCCTCGACGTAAGGGGTAAAAAAGAAAGCTCGCCCCGCCGTCAGACTGCGCGGTTCAAAGAGAGCGATCAGGCGCTGGCCCGGAAAGCGGGCGCGTAGTCCCTGGAGCGATTTGGCAACCGCCGTGGGATGGTGGGCAAAGTCATCGACCACGGTGATGCCGCGCGGGCTGCCCAGCACTTCGAGCCGACGCTTGACCCCGCGAAAATCGTGCAGGGCGGCGCGCACGGCGGCGGCGGGCAGGCCGTCGGCGGTGGCTGCAAGCGCGACCGCGAGCGCGTTACCCAGGTTGTGCTCACCCGGGACGGTCAGCGTCAAGGACCCCCCGGGTAAAAGATCCGGCGTCCGTGCCACCACCTGACTCGAACTGCCTTCCGGGCCGCACACCGGATCCAGGAGGTAGACGTCGTTGTGCGCACTGTGGCCGTAAAAAATCACCCGACATGGCGCTGACGCGGCCACCCTGCGCACGTCCGGGGTATCTCCGCAAGCGATCAGCAGCCCGTTTTGCGGCAGGCCCACGACCACCTGGCGGTAGGCCGCGAGCAGCGCTTCTGGAGTGGCGTACAAGTCGGCGTGATCGTACTCGACGCTGGTCAAGATCAGGGTTTGCGGTCGGTAGTGGAGAAACTTGGGGCCGCGGTCGAAGTAGGCCGCGTTGTACTCGTCGCCCTCGATGATGAAGCGCGGTCCGCGGCCCGCATGAAAGCTGCGCTCCAAGTTGAGCGGCATGCCGCCGATCAAATACCCAGGATCCGCGTTGCAGCGAGCAAAAACCCACGCGGCGAGCGCGGTGGTGGTGGTCTTGCCATGGGTGCCGCAGACCACCAGCGGCTGGCGGTCGGCGAGCAGGAAGCGGGCGAGGGCCTCAGGCATCGACGCGTGCGCGAGCCCCAGGCGCTCCATCACTTGGACCTCGGGGTTGTGGCGCGGGACCGCATTGCCGACGATCACCAGGTCGGGGAGGCTGGCGCCGGCCGCAGGATCGAGGTGGGCTGCGTGGTAGCCGACGAGCGGCTCGATCCCGGCTTGGGCGAGCAACTGGCTCATCGGCGGGTACAACGGACCATCGACCCCGCGCACCCGGTGCCCCTGCTCCTGCAGCAAGCAGGCGAGCGGCGCCATGCCGGTGCCCCCGATGGCAATGCAATAAATGTCGAGTGATGTTGGCTGCATCCTGGTCATCGAGTGCGCGGGTGAGCTTTTACCCGGTTTTTACCCCTCGAATTCGCGGCGGAGTATAGCATCAAGAGCGTAGTTCCCCTGGCGGGGAGGTGCCGCAAAAGAAGCACCTGCAAAACAAAAGCAGAACAAAACAAAAGCAGAAGCAGTAGCGAATCAGCTGTACGGAGAAGAAAAAATGCGTCGCACCATTTTGTTGTTTGCGCTCTTGGCGACTTGCGGACTAAGTCTCGCCACGGTGGCGAGCGCCCAGGGCGAAGCTGTTCCCAAGGCCGTGCCGGTCGAGCCGGTCAAGGACCTCGCCATCGTCCCCAAAGGGGAGTTGATCGTCCACCAATTCCTCATCCGCAACGAGGGAAATGCCCCTCTCGAGCTGACCGACGTCCACCCTGCGTGCGGTTGCACGGTGGCCGAATTCGATCGCGTGGTGCCGCCGGGCGGCGTGGGCAAGGTCACCGCCAAGCTGGACACTTCCAGCTTCAACGGCCCGATCAGCAAATCAATCGCGGTCTTGACCAACGACCCGGCCAATCCCAAGCTGCAGCTGGTGATCAAGGCTGAGGTCAAGCCCTATGTCAACGCGTATCCCGGCTTTGCACGGTTCAACTACGTGCAGGGTGAAACCACTGGCACGATCAGCCAGAACCTGTGGTCCGAGGACGGTCACCCGCTCAAGGTGCTGAAAGTGACTGCCCCTTATCCGCACCTCAAGGTGGGCTTCCACGAGGCCAAGGAGGAGAGCGAAAAATTCGCCAAGGCCAACGACAAGCAGCAGTGGCGGGTCGACATCACCATCGATGCCCAGTCGCCGATCGGCGCGCTGCGCGACTATGTTTTGGTCGAGACCGATCATCCCAAACAAAAAGAGGTGCAGATCGCGATTTCCGGCTTTGTGCGTCCACGTCAGCACGTCACTCCGGAAAAAGTCGATTTCGGCACGCTCGAAGGCGCTTCGCTGCCGCTCAAGCGGACCCTGGCTTTCACTAATTTCGCGACCAAAGGTATCCAGCTGACCAAGATCGACACCGGACACGTGGGGGTCAATGCCGCGTTCGTCGAAACCGGCAATATCGCTGGCCATCGCTTTCAGCTGACCCTTGAGATCTCCCCCAACATGCCCAAGGGTGCCTTTTCGAGCGTGGTCAAAGTTCATACCACCGACGAACAGATGCCGGTGATCGAAATCCCGATCAACGGCACCATCCTGTAAGTCGCGTTGCCGATTCGTTTTCTCACAATTCCTTCCTCGTAGCTCACGCCTGGCGCTCAGCAAGCGCCAGGCTTTTTTTGTGTGCGTCGCGGGAACCGAGCTCAGCCTGGACGATCGCGGCAGTGGCATGCTGTTGCTGCTGTTGCTCATGACGGAACCCCTATGAGGGGCTTATCACCGCGGCAGCAAGGATTTCTTCCTAGAAGTTGACAGCCCCTGCGCCATGCACTTAATGTAAGTGTCCATTGCGCACTCTGCGAATCAGGAGCGGCTAATAGGCACCTGATGACAACTCCTCAAAGTAAAAACGGGTCCATTGGGACCGAATCGAGGGGAAAAAATGAGCATGAGCGGATCAGTCCGAAGGGTGTTCGACGGGACCAAGGCAGCAAAAGGGGCTTATGAGCGACTTCACCGGATGATCACAGAAGGCCAGATGGGGACGATTCGCAAGATGGAAAAAGCCCTGGGCCAGTATCCGGATTGGTGGAGGAAGATCCCTACCAGAAAAACCGGGATTTCGCTCGCAGAGTTTGTTTCGGTAGCTCGGTACATCGGCGCCGACGCCGGCGCCATTATCCGGCAAGCAATTGAGACAACCCTCCTCCAGCCGCCATCGACACCCGAGCCCGCTCCTGCGCCAGCGTCGGTCGCGGCTTCACCGGTACCGATTCTGGGGCAGGAGGTCGACGTCGATACCGGGGTGGACGAAGCAGCGGAACGAGCTAGGCTGTTCGACCTGGACGACAGTCGCTACCTTGATCCGGAGCGCGTCATCGTTGAGCTGACCCGGAGGTATCACAGGGTGCCACCACCGCTGCGGTCCTTGGCTCTGGGGGTGGTCGGCAGCAGCTATCGCCTGCTGCATGCGCTCCCCGAAGCCGAGGCGTGCCTCGCGCGAGCCCTTGACCTGTCAGACCGGCACAGCGCCGCTGGCATTTACCAGCGGTTGGTCTACGTGAAAAAGTCCAACCAGCCCGAGCAATGCGTCGGCTTGGCCAACCAGGCCGTTGCCTTGCACCTCCGGAATGGCGACCTCGCGGGCATCGGGAGCTCCTTGATTGACCTCGCCATTGCGTACAAGGTGCAGGGGGCGCACGGCCAAGCGGTCGAAGTTTACAAAGACGCACAAACGGGGTATTTCCCGCACCTCAAACTGCGAAGTAAGGTTGGCCTTTTGCAAGGCCTCGCCGAGTCACTCCACGCCTCCGGAGCGCTGGCTGAGGCCAAGACAGCCTTCCACGCGGCGCAGGAAGTCATGCAGCAGGCGCAGCCGCAGGGCAAAAGTTTCCAAGCCATGGCGGCGCACGCCACATGGCTAAAAGCGCGACTCTACGATGACCAGGAATGCTACTTTGCCGCGGCTCAAGCCCTCTTGCCCTTCGACCTGTTCGGTGCTGTTTCTTGCGCCCTAGAGGGCCATCGGCTGGATCCCCGCACAGCCAGCGCGCGAGCGGCGTTCGGCCTGCTACTTGGGCGCTGCAACGTGCCCGACCGCGCGTCGCTGGAATTTGTGCAAGACCTGTTTTCTCTGGTGCGGCTAGGGCGGCCCATCAAATACGAAAACGCGGCGGCCAAACTGACGCGCTTGCGGACAGCCTCACTGCGCGCGCGGCTTGGCCGCCTGAACGCCTTCCTATCCGTGGGGATCAAAACTTGCGTGCCATCTTAGTTCCAACATCTGCGCCTCTTACGCAGACGGAGACCAACCCATGGGCTCCATTGCCCCTGGGGTTCCGTCGCTGAGTGGGAGGTTACCGCGGGCTTAGGGTCGACGCAGCAATAACTTCCCATTCTGGCATCCCATCTTGAGGCCACCTGCGACCG
>CAZCOV010000330.1:0-7072 GCA_964499975.1 uncultured Thermoanaerobaculia bacterium | reverse complement strand
CGACTTTGGCCGCCATCTGCATGGTGCTGTAGTTGAAAAAAACCATCGATACGCGTCCTCATCAGGAGGATTGGGAAGCATAACAGCTGCCCTTTGGGGGGTCAAGGACGAAACCGCCGGCTCGCCGGCCGCCGGGACAAGAATCAGGAAGAGCCATACCCACAGCCGAATGCTCTGGGCCCTCAACACCCGCGTCCGAAAGCATAGTATAGAGGAGCCGGCAGGTTACTGGAGTAAGATAAGCGAGTCCGGCGTCGCGCGCCAGGGACCGCGATTCTAAAGGGTAGGGAACCGAGGGGTAGGGAACCGAGCATCCCCGGGCAGTCGCGACCACATCGGCGACGGGAACCAGCGAGGGCGACTCGTGCTAGACAAAAACAAGCCCAGTGTTACCGCATCCGCCAGCAGTCTTGGACCACGCGATCGCGAGATTCTGGCGGAAATCATCCGTGCTCACGTCTCGAGCGGCGAGCCGGTGAGTTCCCGCACGGTCTCCAAGACTAGCGAATCCCGACTCTCGGCCGCGAGCATCCGCAACGTGATGGCGGATCTCGAAGAGCTCGGTTTCTTGGCCCAGCCGCACACCTCTGCCGGACGCGTTCCCACCCAGGCCGCTTACCGCCTTTATGTCGAGAGCCTGATGACCAAGCGGCCGCTTCCCGAAAAAGACCGGCGCTACATCGAGGAATCCTTGCAGGGCGCGGTCCATGACGCTTACCAGCTGATGTCCGTGGTCAGCCACCTCCTCTCGGAGCTCTCCCAACAAGTCGGGATCGTGCTGATCCCTGCGGTCGAGGAAACGGTCCTGCACGCGGTCGACTTCGTGAACCTCGGCAACAAGCGGGTCTTGTGCGTCCTCGTCTCGACCGCAGGCTTCGTCGATCATGTGGTGATCGAAACCGAGCAGGAACCGTCACGGGAAGAGCTGATCCGCATCTCTAACTACGTCACCGACCATTTTTCCGGCCTCAACCTGCGCGAAGTGCGCGATCGCTTGATCCACCTGATGAACGAGGAGAAGACCCGCGTCGACGCCTGGTTGTCGGGTGCACTGGAACTGGCAAAGCGCGCGGTCTGCGGCAAGCAAAACAAGGGGGTTCTGGTCGAAGGCACGACCGCGCTGCTCCACCAGCCGGAGCTCTCCGACGTGGGCCGGATCCGGCGCATGCTCGACACTTTTGCCGACCAAGCCCAGTTGGTGCAGATGCTCAATCGCTGCCTTGAAAGCGATGGGGTCCGCGTTTTCATGGGCGAGGACATGACGGTCACCTCCGAACTCGACTTCAGCCTGGTCGGGGTCTCTTACGGCGATGGCCAGCGGCGCTTGGGCAGCTTGGGCATCGTGGGGCCGTCGCGCATGGAGTATCCCCGCATCGTTCCCCTGGTGCGCTTCTTGGGTGAAGCGCTGAGCCGAACCTTGGGGGAACGCTGAGCCCGGACAATCCTCGTTTTGACCACGGCCGTTCAGTCGCGATATCCTCCAGTGACCTCAGTCAGGGATCACTTGCGGGGCCAATACCCTGACCTGGGCCCAACGAGTTGAGTGATAGCGTATGGAGGCAGATTCGATGGACAAGCAGACTTCCGAGACAGGGGTCGACGAGCCGTTCGAACTCGATCTCGAAGCCGACACTTCCCGTCTCGACGACGCATTCGCCGAAGCGGTTGCCGCCGTCGAACACGAAACTCGCCCAACTGCGGCGGACGGGGATCCGGATCCCACCGTTGCGGAACGAGCGCGAGCGGAGATGCAAGCTGCTGCCGCAGCTGCGCAACGAGCGGCCAAGCTCGAAGCAGAAAACGCTGAGCTGCGCGAGCAACTCAAACGCAGCCTGGCGGACTTTGACAACTATCGCAAGCGCATGGACCGCGAAAAGGACGCCCTGCGGCGGTTTGCCGCGGCTGAGGTCCTGGGGGATTTTTTGGCGATCGCCGACAACCTCGAACGGGCCCATGCTGCCGCCGGCAGCGTGGAAGACCTCAAGCAAGGGGTGCTGATGATCGTCCGGTTGTGGGACGAGGCCCTGCGCCGCCATGGGGTCGCGAAGATCATGGCTGTGGGGCAACCCTTTGATCCAGCCCAGCACGAGGCCGTTGCCCGCAGCGAAGACCCGGACGTGCAAGTCCCCACCGTGACCGACGAACTCCAACCCGGATATGTTTACCACGACCGATTGCTGCGGCCAGCCATGGTCAAAGTCGCCATGCCCAAGGTCGCTGCTCCAGCGCCCGCAGCGCAAGCCCCAGCAACTGAGGAAACGGCCGACCGCGTGGAGAGCACCACGGCAGAATAGCCGTTTAGGCTGAGCCGAGCTGGAACGATGGGCAAAGTCATTGGCATCGACTTGGGGACCACCAACAGCTGCGTTGCGGTGGTCGAGGCGCGAGTTCCCAAAGTCCAGGCCAACCGCGAAGGTAGCCGCACCACAGCCTCGATCGTCGCCTTTACCGAAGACAGTGATCGTCTGGTGGGGCAAATCGCCAAACGTCAGGCCGTCACCAACCCGGAGAACACGGTCTTTGCCGTCAAACGGTTGATCGGCCGCAAGTACGACGCTACGGAAGTGCAAAAAGCGCGGTCCGTGCTGCCCTACACCTTGACCAGCGCGCCCAATGGTGATGTCCGGATCCGGCTGCGCGGACGCGATTACAGCCCGCAGGAAATTTCCGCTTTCATCCTGAGCGAAATCAGGTCCTTCACCGAGGAGGCCCTGGGGGAGCCGATTTCGGGCGCGATCATCACGGTCCCGGCCTATTTCGACGACTCCCAACGGCAAGCGACCAAGGACGCAGGAACCATCGCCGGCCTCGAAGTGCGGCGGATCATCAATGAGCCCACGGCCGCAGCCCTGGCTTACGGGTTCAACGCCGAAGCCGGGGACAAGGTCATCGCGGTCTACGACCTCGGTGGCGGCACGTTCGATATTTCGATCTTGCAGCTGGCGCACGGCGTTTTTGAAGTCCGCGGCACCGCCGGCGACAGCTACCTGGGCGGCGAGGATTTTGACCAGCGGATCATGGACTGGCTGATCGAAGGCTTCCAACAAGAGGTCGGAATTGATCTGCGCAACGACCGGATGGCACTCCAGCGGCTCAAGGAATCCGCGGAGCGCGCCAAGTGCGAGCTTTCGACCGCGATGGAAACGGAAATCAACCTGCCGTTTATTTCCGCGGACGAAAGCGGTCCCCGCCACCTCGCGCGCAAGCTGACCCGCGACCAGTTCGAGGAGTTGGTGCAAGAGCTGGTCGATCGCACCGAGGGACCGTGCTTTCAAGCACTCGACGCGGCCGGGCTCAACCCCAACCAGATCGACGAGGTCCTGCTCGTCGGCGGGCAAACCCGGACCCCGCTGGTCGCCCGGGCGGTCGAGCGCATCTTTGGCAAGCCGGCCAACCGCGAGATCAATCCCGACGAAGTCGTGGCCATGGGCGCGGCCATCCAGGCCGGCATCCTCGACGGCGAGATCAAAGACGTGGTCCTGCTCGATGTCACCCCGCTCTCGCTGGGGATCGAGACCCATGGTGGCTTGTTCACCAAGCTGATCCACCGCAACTCGACGATCCCGACCAAGAACGCCCAGATCTTCACTACGGTCATCGACAATCAGGACACCGTCGAGATCCATGTGATGCAAGGCGAACGCGAGATCGCCACCGAAGATCGCTCCCTGGGCCGCTTCGAGCTGGTCGGAATTCCGGCGGCACCGCGCGGCGTCCCGCAAATCGAAGTGACTTTCGCGATCGACTCCAACGGTATCGTCAACGTTTCCGCGCGAGATCTCGCCACCAACCAGCAGCAGGGCATCGAAGTGAACTCTTCGAGCGGGCTGTCGAGCGAAGAGATCGATCGCTTGGTGCGCGAAGCCCAGCAGTACTCCCAGGAAGACAACCAGCGGCGGGAAGTACGGCGGCTCAAGAACCGGCTGGAAGGGCTGGTTTACTCCAACGAACGCGTCTACGAGCAATTTCAAGACGCTCTGAACGAGAACGAAAAAAAGAAGATCCACCAGTCGTTTCTCCGGGCGCGTATGGCGATGAATGAAGAAGAACGCGCTGACCTCGAGGCCGCGATTTTCGACTTGAATGCGATTTCGCAGAAATTGTCCCAAGTGATGCTGGAAAGCACCAGTGGGCAAAAATCGGGCTGAGCATCCGTGCAACGTACTTTTTGAACAACAGCGGGCGCTGATTTGCCGGCGAGGGCCGTGCAGCGCGCCGGCTTTGGGTTTGAGTTCGACATGAGCAAACGCGACTACTACGAAGTTTTGGGTGTTGCCAAGAACGCCTCAGCGCAAGAAATCAAATCGAGCTACCGCAAGCTGGCGGTGCGCTTTCACCCCGACAAGAATCCGGGGGACAAGGCAGCTGAAGAGCAGTTCAAGGAAGCTGCCGAAGCCTATGCCGTGCTCTCGGATCCGGAAAAAAGGGCGCGCTACGATCGTTTCGGCCATCAAGCCGACCAGCCTGGGTTTGGCGGTTTCGACCCCTCGACTTTCGCCGACTTTTCCGACATTCTGGGCGACCTTTTCGGCTTTGGTGACGTTTTCGGCAGCGGCCGGCGCCGCGGCGGCCGCGGCAGTCCTGGGGCCGACTTGCGCTATGACCTGAGTTTGAAGTTCGAAGAAGCAGCTTTTGGCCGTGAGGTCGAAATCCGCGTCGACCGGCTCGAGGCTTGTGAGACCTGTTCCGGCACTGGCGGCAAGGTGGCGACCTGCAACACTTGCCAGGGAGCCGGACGGGTGCGCTATCAGCAAGGCTTCTTCAGCGTGGCCCGACCTTGCCCCCAATGCAATGGCGAAGGCGAGATGGTGACCCAGCCGTGTACGGTTTGCCGGGGTGAAGGACGGACCGAAAAGCAACGCAAGCTCAAAATCACGGTCCCGCCTGGGGTCGATGCTGGACTGCGCCTGCGGATGCGCGGGGAAGGAGAGCATGGACGTCGCGGTGGTCCGCCGGGTGACCTCGACATCATGTTGCGCGTCGAAGCCCATCCCTTTTGGGAGCGCAAAGGCGCTGACGTCTATCAGGTGGTGGCCTTGACTTACTCTCAGCTGGTCTTGGGGACCACCTTAGAAGTCAAGACCTTGCGCGGCTCGGACCTAGTCAAAGTTCCTGCGGGAACGGCACCCGGGCATGAAATCCGCCTGCGCCATCAGGGAATCCAGCACCTCAACTCCGAACGGCGGGGGGATCACGTGATCAAAATCGGCATTGAAATCCCTCAGCTCAAGGACTTGAGCGAAGAGCATGCCGAGCTTTTGCGGCAACTTGCAGAGCTCGAAGGCGCTCAGGTGGCGAACAACGAAAGTGTATTAGAAAAGGCCTGGAAGAAGATCATCGGCTAAATCGCGATTGCGCGATAAGGTTACGCTCCGCGGTTGAGCCCAGAGCCACCGCGCCGTCGACCCTCAGCAAGGTACTGGTGATGTCGGTGATGTATTGGGCCTTAAACTTTCGCCTCCCAGCGGAACTCGAAGACGTTTTTACCGCTGAGTTGTGGTCTTGCGGCGGGATGGGCTGTGAAATTCGCCCGGAAACGCCCGGATGGCTCGCGGTCAACGCCTATTTCCCCGCTGCAGAAACGAGCGCGCTCGACCTGGCAGCCTGGCAAGCGCGCGGGGTCGAACTGGTGCTGCGCCAGCAACTGGGAGAGCGCGACTGGCTGGCCGACTATCGGCAAAGGGCGCACCCGCTGCGGGTAGGCTGTTTCTGGCTGGATCCCCGCGACCTGGACGCGGGATCGCCGGGAGAGGTGCCAGCAGACGTCATTCCGCTGCGCATTCCCGCGCAGACGGCTTTCGGCACGGGCAGCCACGAGTCCACCCAACTCGCCCTGCTGTGGCTCGCCGAGCTCCCCCTGGCCGGCCGCGACATCCTCGACGTGGGCACCGGCAGCGCGATTCTCTCCCTGGCTGCCCTGGCGCTCGGCGCGCGGCGGGTTTGGGCCTTAGACGTCGACGCGCAAGCCGTGGTCATCGCCCACGCCAACAGCTGCCGCAATGGTCTCTTTCCGCACCTTTTCGCGGGCAAGTTGCAGGCCCTCAAACCCAACCCCAAGTTCGACCTCGTGCTCGCTAACGTCCTGCCCGAACGGATCCTTCCGGATTTCCCCGCGCTCTTACCCTTGCTCAAGCCAGGTGGACGGGTGGTCAGCTCGGGAAACTTGCAAACACGTCGGGACGAGCTGTTGTTGCAGTTCGCCCAGCTGGGATTCCTGCTCGTCGGGGAAAAGTCCGTGGGCGAGTGGACTTCTTTCATCCTCCAACCGGGAGACGCCACCGCTTGACCACTCTGCTCACCGCGCCGTCGCAGCTCGACCTGGACTCGCTGGAACTCAGCGGAGACGCTTACCGCCATTGGATTGCAGCACACCGGCTGGCGGTCGGAACCGAGCTGCGGGTGGTGGACGGCCAAGGCCGCACGCGCTGGGGTCGACTCACCCGAATCGAACGCCAGTGCGCCAGGGTCGAACTGGGTGCCGAAGCCCCCGGCAACGAACCTGCGCGAAAGGTCGAGCTGATCGTCGCCACCTTGCGCCGCGAGCGAGCTTCTTGGCTGGTGGAGAAAGCCACTGAGGTCGGGGTCAGCGCGATTCGCTTTTTGGCCAGCGAACGCGCACCGCGTCACTATGGCGACGCCAGCCTGGCGCGGCTGCGCCGAGTTGCCGGGGCCGCGGTGGAACAATGTCAACGCGCCACCGTACCAGAAATCAGCGGCGTCCACCCCTGGAAAGATCTGCCCGCGTTGCTCCACGCTGCTACGGTCCGCCTTTACCTGGACCCCCAAGCCAGCCCCCGTTCGTGGCCAGTTGCAGCTGACGAACGCTGGTCTGCTCTGATCGGGCCCGAGGGCGGATGGACACCGATGGAAGCTGCCGAACTGGCCACCCTGAACTGTTTTGCCGTAAGCCTCGGACCGCGCATTTTGCGCATTGAGACCGCTGCACTGGTGGCCGCTGCCCAGTTGCTCTTACCCGAAATCACATGAGAACACCTCGCACTGCTCCAGCCGTCGATCTCTCCATCGTCGACGGACCGATCCTCAGCGCGGTCTGGAAAATCGCCTGGCCCAA
>CAZCOV010000329.1:0-7073 GCA_964499975.1 uncultured Thermoanaerobaculia bacterium | reverse complement strand
GGTGTTTTCTGAGACACGGAGACGAACAAGACCTTTCATTTCTCACTCACGGCGATTTTTTTTTGCTGATGTCAGCTGGCACCTTAAGGAAGGCAAGGCAAGGCCACCTCAAGGAAGGCGAGACCACCCCAAGGCTGGCTCAGGGCAAGGGTGAGGCGAGGACCGACACTTCAAGGTAGCGCGCAGGAGGCGGCTGGCACCTCGGGGGCCACCTCGGGGGGCAGGAGGCGGCTGGCACCTCGAAAGGGGTAACACCTCTCAAGGGCGGGTCAGAGCAGCGCGCAGCTGGCGGCTGGCACCTGGGGGGGGCAGGCACCTCGGGGGCAGCACTTCGGAAGGCCAGTGCGCAGGAGGCGGCTGGTACCTCGGGGGCAGCACCTCGGGGGGCAGCACCTCTCAATGGCGGGCGGCTGGCACCTCGGGGGCCACCTCAAAAGGGGAGCACCTCAAGGGCGGGCCGGAGCGACACGCACCTTCAGCTGGACGCCAGGCTCTCGCTTACCAACTCTGCCAACATCCGCCCACACAGACCTCACGGACGACTGAGTCGGTGCCGCCGCAGATCCAGGCATCGAGGAGCGTTGCGGGGTCAAAGCCGGCCAAGGACGTGGCCTCAAGGTCGAGGGTCAGAAAGTCAGCCCAGGCACCTGCCTGGATCTCACCCGCCTCCAGACCCAGGGCTCGGGCACCTCCGCGGGTGGCAAAGTGGAAGAGCTGGCGACCGACTTCGCCGCTGGGGTCGCGACAGATGCCGCGGCGCTGTTGCCCGAGACGCTGGCCGTACTCAAGCCAACGCATCTCTTCTGCCATCGCAATGCGCGCATTCGAATCCGTGCCCAAAGCGAGCTGAGCGCTGGCTTGGATCATGGTCGCAAGGTCGGCCAGACCATCGCCCAAATTGGCTTCTGTCAAGGGACACAAACAGATGTTGCCGCCGGCCGCGAAGAAGCGTTGCAAGTCTTCAGGAAGGCTGTGGGTGCAGTGGACCGCGGTCAGGGATCCACTTACCGCTAGGCGCTCGCTCAGCAACGCTAGGGGCCGCCGGCCATAAGCTGCGAGCGCGTCAGCGATTTCCTGCGGCTGCTCTTCGATGTGGATGTGGAAGACCAGGCCACGCTCGAGCGCACCGCGATGGACCGCCACCAAGTCTTCAAGGGTGGCAGCACGCACGCTGTGAACCACCACGCCGAGACTTTGGGTGCGCGGGTCGAGGCGGGATTGCAAGTGGTCGAGCTGAGCAAAAAAGCGGTCGACCGAATCGCTGCGAAACCGGCGCTGGGCAGGGGCGAGCGGCTGACCAATACCACCTTGCTGGTAGAAAGCTTGCAGCAAGACCAGGCGGATCCCGACCTCGCGTGCAGCTTGAAGGACCAGCTCATCGAACGCGTAATCATGGTCCTCAGCATGGTGAAAGTAGTGGAATTCGCCCACAGTGGTGATGCCACAGCTGAGCATCTCGCGGAAAGCCTGGACGCATAGCGCATAGAAGCGTTCGGGTGTGAGCTCCAAGACCAGCTGGTACATGGCCTCGCGCCAGGTCCAAAAACTCCCAGCACCGGCGGGGAAAGTCTCGCCGCGCCCGCGCAGACCGCGCTGGAACGCGTGGGAATGAGCATTGACCATGCCGGGAAGGAGCGCACGCCGGGCCAGACGACGAGTGGGCGCGAGGCCCAGTCGCCCCACCTCGACGATCTTGCCATGCTCGTTGATACGGACCTGGAGATCGGGCAGAAACCCAGCTGCGGTCCACACCAGGTCTGCGGCGAGGATCTCGGCTGGCACTCCTCACCCCTTCGCGCAAAAGCGCGCGATCAGCTGCTGGAGTAGGTGCGGCGCTCGACTGAACTCGTTTTTGGGCAGCCATTCATTGGCGCGGTGAGCTACCGTGATCGAGCCCGGACCCCACAGCAAGCAGTCGATTCCCAAGGTCTCAAGCCAGCCCGCGTCCGTGGCATAAGCAGCGCTCAAGCTTTGGTTTTGCCCGAGCAAGGCGCAAGCGCTTTGATAAAGGTCGCTTTCTGCGTCCAGGCAAAACGGCGGACTTTCACCGAGAGACTCCAGGGCGAAAGCCCGGTTGCCCAGCGCCTGCTCGACGCACGCGCGAATCCGGGTGGTGATCGCGGCGGTGGACATCCCGGGTAGAACACGGAAACCGAGCTCGAGCTCAAAGCGGTCCGGCACCATGTTGATCGCAGTTCCCGCGCGCACTCGCGCGAGGTTCAAGGCCACGTAAGGGACTTCTGGGAAAAATTCGCACTGCGGGCAGGTCTCGGTTTGCAGCTCTTGCCGCAACCGCGCCAGGGCAGTGATCACCAAGCCGCCAGGTTCAATTGCGTTGTCCCCGAGATGCGGGTAGCCGCTGTGCGCGCTTTGGCCAGTCAGCACGATCCGCAGCTTGGCATGGCCTTTGTGCATGCGGATCGCTTGCAGCGAGGTGGGCTCACCCACGATCGCGCGGCGGGGTAGAGCGCGGCCAGCTGGCCAAGCCCGCACCAAGTCGCGGGCGCCCACCGTGCCCACTTCTTCGTCATAGGTCAAGATCAACCATAAAGGTGCGCGCAAGGTTTGCGGATCAGCTTGGGCTGCGAGGTTGACCGCCAGGGCGACAAAACCCTTCATGTCCGCGGTGCCGCGTCCGCTGTACGCGGTCGCGCTTTCCTGCAGCTCAAAGGGATCGCTCTGCCAGTCAGGCTCGTCGGCTGGCACCACGTCGAGATGACCGGACAGCACCAACCCAGCACGGGTGTCGGGGTCGACCTCAGGCCCCATGCGGACCACCAAGTTGACTTTTTGTCCATCGGGTGAAGGCCAGCGCTCCACGACAGTGCCAGGACGGTCCAAGTAGGTGCAGATGAAGTCCGCAATCGGCAGGTTGCTGTTTGCACTGCGAGAATCGAAAGCGACCAGCTGACGGAGCAGTTCCGCATCAGCGAGCGTAGTGGGCGCGAGAACTTGCATCGGGGGTCACCTCGACTCTATGCAGTTTCCTGGCAGTTTCCTGTTCCTGCGGCCTCATGCGGACGTCGACGCCGACGGGATGCGCGCGATCAAGTCGATTTCGACTCGCGCACCCTTGGGCAAGGCCGCGGCCTGGACGGTCGAGCGGGCCGGACGATGTTTGCCCATGGCTTCGGCGTAAAGCGCATTGAGGCGCGGGAAATCTGCCAGGTCAGCTACATACACCGTGGCCTTGACCACGTCGGCAAAAGTGCAACCTGCGCTCGCCAGGACCGCCCGCAAGTTGCGCAACACCTGCTCGACCTGGACGGCGAAGTCGCCCGGCACCAGTTCCCCGGTTTGCGGGTCCAAAGCGATCTGACCCGAAGTGAACAGCCAACCATCGACGGTCACCGCCTGTGAGTAGGGTCCGATCGCCGGTGGGGCTTGATCCGTGTGAAAACTCTTCATGGAGATTGGGGCTCCTCTTCGTAAACTGCAATGTAAGGGAGGTTGCGGTACTGTTCAGCCAAGTCGAGACCATAGCCGACCACAAACACGTCCTCGATTTGGAATCCCAGGTAGTCGATCGGCACCTCGACTTGCCGACGCTCGGCTTTGTCGAGCAAGGCGCAGAGCTTGACGCTGCGCGCGCCGCGGAAACGCAAAAGGTCGAGCACCGTGCGCAAAGTGTAGCCGGTATCGACGATATCCTCGATCAAGAGGACGTCGGCGTTGTGGAGCGAGATGTCGATGTCTTTGCGGATCCGCAGCTCGCCCGGAGTCGTGCTGTCGCGATAACTAGAGGTCTGGAGGAAGTCCATGGCCACGGGAATCGTCAGCTGCTTGAGCAGGTCGACCATGAAAAATGCAGACCCTTTCAGGATGCCCACGCAGATCAACCGCTCGCAAGGCGCATACTCGTGGTTGATCTGGTGCGCCAGCTCGCGGATCCGGGCTTCGAGCTGGTCTTGAGGAATCAGAATCCGAAGTTTAGGGGACTTATTTGGCTTATTCATGATTTAGAATAACCCGCTGCGCAACTCTTTGGCCCAGGAGGCCAGCGCGCACAGCCACCTCTCAGCAAAGGTTCACCATGTTGGTTCAAGATCTCCACCTGGTCCATCGGCGCTACATCACGTTGTCCAACCTGTTCAAGTCTGCTTGGACCTTCCACCAGTTCCTGCAAGGACTGCGCAAGGTCTTTGTCGAGCAGGCGCCAGGAGAATACTCTGTCGACTTCCAAAACGTCTACAGCCAGCTCAAGGCCATTTCCGAGAACCTCACCGAGGTGGCAGCGGAAGAAGCTGCTCAGCAGCTGAATATCGTCGACCAGCAAATCCAGGCCTTGATCCAGATCCTCCTCACGGTCGACGCGCAGATTTCGCCCGCCTTGCTCCGCCAGTTCTTCCTCCGGGTCAAGAACTTCGACGACAACATCCTGTCGCAGCTACTGAAATTCTACCTCTACACCCACGAAGCACCGCAAGCCTGGGCAGTCGACCGGCTCGACAAAGCCGACTACATCGCCACCAAGCTGTGCGAGGAGTACATCGAGGGCCGCGATCACTTCGCCACCCGCGACCACACCCACCTGCGCGAAGTGGCTGAAGGGTTGTGGACTGCGGTGGGAGCTCCGTCGATTGCCGACAGCGTGGTCACCGAACGGTGCCGTCAATTCGAAATCCTGCGCCGAGAAATCCAGGCCCTCGACTCGATCGACAATCTCGCCAGCAACAACCTGGTCAAGCGTTATCGGGAGTTCAAGCACTCGCTGGGCAGCAGCTTCTTCGAGCCGCGGATCCTGTATCAAATCATCGAGACCAACCTGGCGCTCAAGAACGGCATCCACGAGCTCTACCGCCGCGAAGAGCAGCGCATTGTCGCGGAGTACCAGCAAGTGTTCGAACTCGAGCGGGAAGTTCCGGTCGATCTGCAGCTGAGCCAAGAGCTGAAACAGTTCCGCCACGCAGTCGAGCGCTTTGAGAAACGCCTCCAGGGATCCGACATCCGCCTCGATGAACTGAGCGAGTTGCGCAACAAAGTGCGGGAGCTGATCCCCAAGCTACAACCAGAGCCAGGCGAAGTGGATCCCTACGGCGAATTCCCGGCCCCCCAGCTCGGTTCAGCCACGACCGAAGCTTCGTCGCCTGCCCTCGGGCAAGAAGACGCCCACCTGGAAAAGCAGTACCGCGCTGTGGTGGCTGCGCTCGATCAGCTCAACCCCTCGACCGAACCCAAGAAGGCGTGCCTCATGCCCGAAGTCTTTGGCCTGGGGATCAGCCCGCGCGAAGTTGTCGCCTACCGCCGGCTGTTTGGCGCTCCGCCGTCGGCGTCGGCGGATCGCAAGCTGGAAGACTTTCTGCTGCGGGTCGCGGCCCTCAGGATCCGCATCGAACAAGATGTCGAAATGATCAAAGGCATTCTCGATGACAGCGCGGCCACCCGCCAGGGCCCGGTGTTCAGCCAGGCAGCCATCACCTGTCGGCTGGCGGATCACTTTGTCCGACAATTCGAGCATCTGATCGAGCACAAGCTGCTGAACGACGATGGCCGTGAAGCCAAGTCGCTGCTCACGGCAAAAATGAAGTTGTTGCGCTGCTATGCCGGGTTGTGGCTGATGCTCTACCGCGAATAGCAGCACCCCTTGACCCCGCCTGCCAGTCCCAGTCCTTGGCAGGTTACCCTGGAGATCCCTCGTGCAAGCCACTGCGCTGCGCTGGGCCATTGGGCTCGGCACCCTACTCCTGACCAGCCAGGCCATGGGACAACCGGCGGCACCAGCCCCCGAAAGCTCAACGCCTATGCCAACCCAACTCGACCACACTGACAAATACAACGACAAATACACCACCGTCCGCTTGACCACTGACATGAGATTCCTGAGCGCTCGCGAACGCCAGATGATCCCGCTGCTCTTGGCCGCAGCCCAAGCCATGGACGACGCTTTTTGGCAGCAAAGCTATGGCGATCCAGAACCCTTGCTCAGTCAAATCACCGATCCCAAGCTGCGCCGTTTTGCTGAGATCAACTATGGTCCTTGGGACCGCCTCGCCAACGATGAGCCTTTCCTCCCCGGCTTTGGGGCCAAGCCGCTGGGCGCTACCTTCTATCCGCGCGACATGACACCCGAGGAGTTCGAGCGCGCCGCCGCAACCGCACCGGACCAAGGCAAGGCCCTGCGCAGCCAGTACACCGTGGTACGGCGCGATGCTGCAGGCAAGCTGGTCGCCATCCCTTACAGTCAAGCCTATGCCGAACCGTACCAGCGCGCAGCGGCCAAGCTGAAAGCCGCGTCAGAGCTCGCCGAAAACCCAAAATTAAAGTTTTACTTGAAGTTACGTGCAGATGCCTTGCTCACCGACGAGTATCGGGAAAGCGACATGGCCTGGATGGACATGAAGGACAGCAACATCGATTTTGTCGTAGGGCCGATCGAAACTTATGAGGACAAGCTCTTCGGCTACAAAGCAGCCAGCTCGGCCTACTTGCTGGTCAAGGACCCGGAGTGGAGTGCCCGTCTCGCCAAGTACGCCCAGTTTCTCCCCGAGCTGCAACGCGGCCTGCCGGTGCCACCCGCCTACAAGCAGGAAGAGCCCGGCAGCGACTCCGACCTCAATGCCTATGACGTGATCTTTTACGCCGGGGATTCGAATGCGGGCTCGAAAACCATCGCGATCAACTTGCCCAACGATGAAGTGGTGCAGTTGCAAAAGGGTACCCGCCGCCTCCAGCTCAAGAACGCCATGCGCGCCAAGTTCGAGCAGATCCTGCTGCCGATCGCCCACATCCTGATCGACCCGAGCCAGCGCCGTCACCTCACGTTTGAAGCCTTCTTCGCCAACACCATGTTCCATGAGGTAGCGCACGGGTTGGGGATCAAGCAGACCCTGACTGGCAAAGGCACCGTGCGTGAAGCCTTGCGCGACCGCGCATCAGCCCTCGAAGAAGGCAAGGCCGACGTCCTTGGGCTTTACATGGTGTCGCAGCTGCACGCTCGCGGTCAGCTCGGGCCAGTCGACTTGCAAGACAACACCGTGACGTTCCTGGCTGGCATTTTCCGCTCGATCCGCTTTGGTACAACCAGCGCACATGGCCTTGCCAACTTGATCCGCTTCAACTTTTTCCAAGAAATG
>CAZCOV010000328.1:0-7122 GCA_964499975.1 uncultured Thermoanaerobaculia bacterium | reverse complement strand
CACGCCAGCCCGGGGCACGCCAGCCCGGGGCACGCCAGCCCGGGGCACGCCAGCCTGGGGAAGCCGGACAGCCAATACCCCGACCGTGGTTTCGGTCGGACCATAGTGGTTGAACACCGCGCACTGCGGCACCAGCGCCTGGATTTGCGCGATCAGTTCCCAGTCGCTCGCTTCTCCGCCCAAAACCAGCCGTTGCCGCGGCAAGAGCCGCTGGGGGCGAGGCACTTGGAGCAGGGCTTTCAAATGGGACGGCACAATCTTCAAGCAGTCGATTCGCTGCCGCTCGCCATAGTCCGCCAGCGCCAGCGGATCACGCGCTGAGTCTGCGCTGATCAGGTGCAAACAGCCGCCGGTCGCCAGCGAGAGAAAGACGGTGGTGTTACCCAGGTCCGCCGCTAGGCTGGAAACCGTGGCGTAGGTGGCACCCGCGGGCAGTCCCAAACGCGCCTGGATCCCCAACACGTAGTTGACCAGCTGGCGATGCTCGACCGCCACTCCTTTGGGCTCGCCGGTCGAGCCCGAAGTGAAGATCACGTACACCAAGTGGTGGCTTTGTACCGGCCGTTCGAGACGGCTGGCACCGTTGCGCATCCACGGCCCTTGCGGGAGCGCCACCACCTGTACCGACGGCTTGAGCCCGGCGGGATCACCGGTGCGCCCGACCACCAGCCAGCGCGCGCCCGCAGCCTGGAGCAGGGCCGCACGCCGCGCGTTCGGCAGGTCGGGATCGAGCGGCAGATAAGCGCCCCCGGCTTTGAGCACGCCCAAGAGCCCCACCATCAGGTGTGCTCCCCGTTCGGCTTCAAGCCCCACCGGCAAGTCTGGGCCCACCCCGAGATCGACCAATTGACCGGCCACGGCTTCAGCCCGCCGGTCGAGTTCGCGGTGGCTGAGCTGCGCTTCGGCAAAAACCAAGGCGAGCGCGTCGGGCGTGCGGTCCACGGCGCGTGCAAAGAGCTCATGCACGCAGACGTCTTGGGGGTAAGGGGCGGCCGTGGCGTTCCACTCGACCACCAAGGCGTGCTGCTCAGCGGCGCCCAACAGCGGGATGGTGGCGAGCGGCTGGTCTTGTCGGTTGGCTACCTGGGCCAGCAGTTGCGCCCAGTGGCCGAGCCAGCGGGTGACGGTCACGCGGTCGAACAGGTCACGGCTCAAGACCGCACGCAACGTCAGGCGCGGGTCTGGCTGGGCGTTCGTCAACAGGATCGCGTGCAGCGCGAGGTCGAACTTGGCGGTTTCGAGCGCAAACGGCAAACCGCTCACCCCCAGGTGTTCCAGTTGGGGCAAGTCAGCAGCGCCGGTCTGGATCTGCATCGCCAGCGAGACTTGGAACAAAGCAGCGTGGCTCAAGTCGCGTTCTGGCTGCACCGCCTCGACCACGCGCTCGAAGGGCAAATCTTGGTGGGCAAAAGCCGCAAGGACGCGGGTCCGCACTTGGTGCAAAAACTCAGCGAATGGCAACTCCCCGTGCGGCTCGGCGCGGAGCACCAGCGGATTGACGAAAAAGCCGATCAGCCCTTCGCTTTCGAGTTGCCGCCGACCGGCTACCGGAACGCCCACGTTGAGGTCGTTCTGACGGCTGTGGCGGGCGAGCAGGACTTCTAGGGTAGCGAGCAGCAGCATGAAGGGAGTGACGCCTGCGGCGCGGCAGCAGGCCAGCACCTGGGCGGTTGTTGCTGCTTGCAGGGGCCAGCCCGCACGCGCTCCCCGGTAGCTCGGCACCGCAGGCCGCGGACGATCCGTGGGCAGTTCGAGCAGCGGTGGTGCGCCCGCCAGCGCTTGCTGCCAGAAAGCCAGCTGGGCTGCCAGCACCTCCCCCACCAAGAATTGCCGTTGCCACTGCGCGAAGTCCGAGTACTGCACGCTCAGTTCTGGTAACCCGGCCGGCTGACCGGTCACCGCAGCCCGATAAAGGGCGCCCAGCTCACGCCACAAAACCTCCATGGACCAGCCGTCAGCTGCGATGTGGTGGACGGTCAAGAGCAGGTGATGCTCTGCGCGGCCGAGCTGCAGCAGGGTGGTCCGCAACACCGGCCCTCGCGCCAAATCAAAAGGGCGTGCTGCGTCCGCGTCGCGCAGGCGCTGGGCTTGAGCCGCAGCCACGGCTGGGGGCAAGGCGCTCAGGTCGACGATCGGCAAGATCGGGTCGGGGCCGGCCTCGATCACTTGACGCGGCGCTCCTCCGAGCGCGGGGAACACCGTGCGCAACACCGCGTGCCGGCGGACGAGCGCAGCGAGCGCCCAGGCCAATGACCCCACCTTGAGGCGTCCGGCGAGGCACAGCGGGGCCGCGATGTTGTAGAGCGCGTTCGAACCCAGCAGCTGATCGAGGAACCACAGCCGCTCCTGGGCGAACGACAGGGGCAAGCCGTGCTCTGGCGACGGGTAGGGAATCAGCGGAGGCAAGTCCACGGCACCCTGTCGACTCGCGCTTTGAATCGCGCTCGCCAGCGTGGCCACGGTAGGGTGTTCGAACAAGGTGCGCAGCGGCAGCTCAACTTGGAACTGGCTGCGGATCCTTGAAATCAGCTGGGTGGCAAGCAGCGAATGTCCGCCCAGGTCAAAGAAATTCTGCTGCCGTCCGACTTGCGGAACGCCCAACAACTGGCTCCAGATCTGGGCTAAAAGCTCCTCGGCCGGGGTCTGCGCCCAACTCACCGCGACCGCATCGCCAGCGAATGAAAGATCGGGCGCGGGCAAGCTCTTGCGCTCGACCTTGCCAGTCGGCCCCAACGGAAAAGCCGGGAGCAGCACAAACGCCGCAGGGATCAGGTGCTTCGGCAGGCGCGCGGCAAGAAATTCCCGCAACTCGCTGCGCTGGGGCGCCGCGCCCGGGACCGGCACCGCATAGGCGACCAGTTGCCGCTCGGCCGCCAGCGCCTTGCCTTCCCGGTCGACCTCGCGCACCATGACCAGCACTTGGGACAGCCCTGGATGCTGCGCCAGGGCGGCTTCGATCTCGCCCGGCTCGATGCGAAAGCCGCGCACCTTGACTTGAAAGTCGCAGCGTCCGCAAAACTCCAAGGTGCCGTCGGCAAGCCAGCGCACCAAGTCGCCGCTGCGGTACATCCGCGCCCCGGACTGCCGTCCCAACGCCGGCAAGAACCGCTCAGCCGTGCGCGCTGGACGCCGCCAATAGCCGCGCGCCACACCCAGACCGCCGATCATCAGCTCGCCGATCACTCCGCTCGGTTGGACCTCCAAGTTGCGCCCCAAAACCCACACTTGGGTGTTTTGGATCGGTCGTCCGATCGGCACTGGCGCCACCCCTGCTGCTGCTGAACTGGCCAGGCGATGGCAGCAAGCGAAAGTGGTGGTCTCGGTCGGCCCGTAACCATTGATCAAGGTGAGGTGGTTCTGCGCCAGCACTTGCCGCACGGCTGCTGGGGGCAGCACATCCCCGCCGGCGAGTAGCTGTTGGACCGACGCCAGGTCCTCCCCGTGATCTTCGACCATTTGCTGGAACAGCCCTGCGGTGAGCCACAGGGTCTGGATCCGCTCCGCGTGCAGCGTTTTGCCCAGCTCCGCCAGCGCTGCCGGACCTGCGGGATAGACCACCAGCCGGCTGCCATGGAGCAGCGCTCCCCACAGTTCGAGGGTAGACGCGTCGAACGACAGCGGCGCGAACTGTAACCAGGTCCAGGCCCGATCAAAGTGCGCGTAATCCGCGTCCCACACCAGCCGGACCACGTTCTGATGGCTCACCGCCACGCCTTTGGGTTGACCGGTCGAGCCCGAGGTGTACATCACGTAAGCCAAGGCCTCGGCTGGCACCCGCACGGACGGCGGCTGTTCAGCCCGCGCTGCCGCCGGGACCACCCGCGCGATCTCCGCCGTTCGGCGGCGCGTTTCGTCTTGGACCAACACCACTTGCGCCTGGGTGTCCGCCAGCATGAAGGCCAGCCGCTCGGCCGGGTAGTCGGAATCGAGCGGCACATACGCAGCCCCGCTTTTCAGGATGGCGAGAATTGCCACGACTGCCGCTCCTGAGCGTTCTAGTTCGAGCCCGATCAGCATCTCCGGCCCAGCCCCCAGCTGCTGCAGCTGATGGGCCAGGCCGTTGGCCCGCAGTTCGAGCTCGCGGTAGCTCAAGCTCAGACCCGAGCCACTTCCTGGGATGGCTTCGACCACGGCCACGGCTTCTTGCCGCTGCTCCACCAGCCGCGAAAACAACCCGTGGATCGAGGTTTCCGGCACCGGGGTGGCGGTGTCATTCCACTCCGCGGTCAGCTGCTGCTGCTCGCTCGCGCTGAGCAGCACGAAGTCCCCCAGCGGGCGGTCGGGAGCGGCCACGATCTCGGCCAACAAAACGGCAAAGCGTGCCAACCACCGAGCGACGGTGGTCGCGTCGAACAGCTCACGGCTATACCCCAACCCACAGTGCAACCCCCCGCCGCTCTCCTCCGCACAAGACAGGGTCAAGTCGAACTTGGCAGTGTGGGCTGGGATCGGCAGCTGACTCACGGTCAACCCAGGAAACGTCGCGCGATCCGTCGGTGTGTTTTGCAGGATGAAGACCACCTGGAATAGCGGCTGGTGACTCAGACTGCGCTCGGGCTGTAACTCCTCGACCAGCCGTTCAAACGGCACGTCCTGATGGGCAAAGGTCGCGAGCACCTGGGGTTGCAGCTGGGTCAGCCAGGGACGGAAACCTTGCGCCAGGGGAACTCGGCTGCGCAGCACCAAAGGGTTGACGAAAAAGCCGATCAAGGGTTCGAGTTCGACTTGTCGCCGCCCGGCAATCGGTGACCCCACGCTCACGTCGACTTGCCCGGCGTGTCGCGCGAGGAAGGTTTTAAACGCCGCGAGCAACACCATGAACAGGGTGCTGCCACAGTCTCGCCCCAGAGCCAGCAGGTCGGCGCGCAAACCCGCGGGCAGAAGGCGCAAGACTCGGCCGCCGAGGTGGTGGGTGACCGCTGGCCGCGGACGATCCGTGGGCAACTCGAGCAAGGCCGGCGCCCCCGTCAGCTGGGCGCGAAAGTAAGCGACTTGCTGGGCTAAAACCTCGCCCCCGAGCCACTGGCGTTGCCACTGCGCGAAGTCCGCGTACTGCACTGCCAAGGCCGGCAGAGGTGCGATCGGCAGAGGTGCGGCCGGCAGAGGTGCGATCGGCAGAGGTGCGGCCGGCAGAGGTGCGGCCGGCAGAAATGCCAGCGGTTCGCTGAGCGCTACCCGATAAAACGCTGCGAGTTCGCGGGTGAAAAGCCCCATGGACCAGCCATCGCTCGCGATGTGATGGACGGTCAGCAGCAAATGGTGCTCCTCAGGTGCCAGCCGCAGCAGGGTGGTGCGCAGCAGGGGACCGTGTTCGAGGTCGAAGGGCCAGCCAGCTTCGAGTTGCTGCAGTCGCTCGGCGTTTGCCGCGGGCGCGCGCAGTGCGGAGAGGTCGACCAGCGGGAGGAACGGCGCTTCCCACGCGGTGATCGGCCAAGGATGGATCACCTGCACCGGACGCCCGCCCGGCGCGCGAAAAGTGGTGCGCAGCGGCTCGTGACGGCGCACCACCTCACCCACGGCCCATGCCAGCGCCGCGGGGTAGAGTCGCCCGCTGAAGCGGAGCGGCCAGAACAAATTGTAGACCTCTTTTCTGGGCAGCAACTGGTGGAGAAACCACAGCCGCTCTTGGGCAAAAGAGAGGGGGACGTCGTGGCCGCGGGGTTGGGGCACGAGGGGCGGCAAGCCGGGCCCGGCTCCTTGCTGGGCTGCGGTCACGGCTTGAGCCAACCCCGCAAGAGTCGGCTGCAGGAAGAAATCCGCGAGCGCCAGCTCAACCCCGAGCCGGGAACGCACCCGCGCGAGCACCTGGGTCGCAAGCAGCGAGTGCCCTCCGAGCGCGAAGAAGTTGTCGTCGACCCCGAACTGCTCTCGCCCCAAAAGCTCGGTCCAAATCGCCGCCAGCAGCTCCTCCAGCGGGTTGCGCGGCAGGACGACGTCTTGGTCTTGCCGGACGGCAGTGGGTTGCGGCAAGGCCCGCCGGTCGACTTTGCCACTGGCTAGCCGCGGCAGCTGGGGCAGCGCCAAATAATCGGCTGGCACCATGTAATCGGGCAGGTCGCGGCGCAAGAACTGCTGCAACTCGAAACCGGACGGCGCCACCGGGCCAGCCGCCACCCAATAGGCGCAAAGCCGCGGCTCCACGGCGTCGGTCCGCACCACGACCACGGCTTCGTACACGCCCGGATGGCGCAAAAGGTGCGCTTCGACTTCGCCCAACTCGAGGCGGAAGCCCCGCACCTTGACTTGGTGGTCGAGGCGTCCCAAAAACTCGATCGCGCCGTCCCGCGCATGCTGCGCTAGGTCGCCTGTGCGGTAAAGCCGCGCGCCAGCAGCCGGGGGCAGCGGATGGGGAACGAAACGTTCAGCGGTCAAGCCCGGACGCTGCAAATAACCCCGCGCCAGCCCGACCCCGCTCACGCACAGCTCGCCGGGAATCCCCAGGGGGAGCGCCCGCAAGTGGCGGTCGAGCAGCGTCACCGCCAACCCCGGCAGCGGCCGGCCGATCGGCGGCGGGTCGTCGCTGGCGCGTCCAGTGGCCACCTCACCCCAGGTGGTCACCACCGTGACTTCGGTCGGGCCGTAGTGGTTGACCAGACGAAAACCCAACGTCTGCTCGGGCGCTCGGTGCAAGCGGTCCCCGCCCACCAGCAGCGCGCGCAGGCCACCCAAAATCCGCGAAATCCCCGATTCCAGCAGCAGGGCCTCGGCCAGAGGCGTCGGCAGGAACGCCATGCTGATCCGCTCGGATGCCAGCCAGCTCGCCATGGCCGCAGGATTCATCCGCGCTTCCGGCAAGGGAAAATGCAAGCTCGCCCCCGCGGTCAAGTAGGGCCAGGTCTCCCACACCGCAGCATCAAACGACGGACTCGCCACTTGGCTCGCGCGATCTCCTGCCCGCACCTGGTACTCCCCGTGGTGCCAGCCGATTAAATTCAGCAGACCACGGTGGTGCAGGAGCGTGCCTTTGGGACGGCCGGTCGAGCCTGAGGTGTAGATCACATAGGCCAACCCCGCCAGCGGGATCGCCTCGTCGAGGACCCCAGCGTCATCGTCGACGGGCTGGCGTGCCCCGGGGCGCGTCAGCCCGGGGCGCGTCAGCCCGGGGCGCGTCAGCCCGGGGCG
>CAZCOV010000327.1:0-7190 GCA_964499975.1 uncultured Thermoanaerobaculia bacterium | reverse complement strand
AGCCCTCTAAATCTAAATCTAAATCTAAGGCGAGGGCTAATCAGGTAGCCGGGAGGATTTCTCTCCCGCCCCCTACACCACCCGGCGTGCGGGTCTGCACCGGGCGTCAGCTAGTTTAGGTCCGGTCAACCGGGACGCGGGCGATGGCCCGGACGTTGGCGGGCCAGGGCTTCGGCGGCGAGGATTGCGATCACGCCAATTAAAACCGCGATGGCGAGCAGGAAATAGGCTGCGCGGTCATCACCGACTTGCTGGGCAGAGAAGATCGCAGAGGCCAGGGTCTGGGTGCGCCCGGGAATGTTGCCCGCGACGATGATGGTGGCGCCGAACTCACCCACCGCCCGGGTGAAGCCGAGGATGGTGGCCGCCAAAAGACCGCGAAAGGCCAGCGGCAAGGTGCAGCGCCAAAAAGTCTTGAACGGCCCCAGCCCCAAGGTGCGGGCCATCAACTCAAGCCGCGGGTCGATTCCTTCAAACGTGACGCGAGCCGTGCGCACCACCAGCGGCACGGCCATGATCGCGGAGGCCAGCACCGCTCCTTTCCAGGTCAAGAGCAGGTCGAGGTCGAAGCCCAGGCGCTTTTCGCCCAGCGGTCCACGCGTGCCAAGCAGCTGCAGCAGCAAATAGCCTACGGCCGTCGGGGGCAAGACCAAAGGCAAGCCGACCAGGGTCGACAGCAAGTTTTTGCCGGGAAACTCCCAGCGCGCGAGCGCATAGGCTGCGCAGGTTCCAGGCACCAGGACCAGCAAGGTGGCGAGCGAAGCGACCGCGAGGGTCAAGCGCAGGGCAGCGAGGGTCACGTCATCCATGCCCAGACTCCGCTGGTTTAGGGTCGAAACCATGGGCGACGAACACCGTCAGAGCTTCTGGACGGGTGAGGAAAGCGAGGAAACGCGCGCCAGCATCGCCCGGACGTCCGCGGATCAAGGCCGCGCTGTAACGGATCGTGGGGGTGAGCTCGCGCGGGACCGCGAAGAGGGTCCGCACTTCGGCCGAGGCCAGCGCGTCACTGCGGTAGACCAAGCCCACGGCATCGGGGTGCGCCGCGACCATCGCCAGTGCTGCTTTGACGTCGGGGGTCGGCACGGTGCGCGGGCTCAGCTGCTGCCAAAGATTCCCCGCAGCTGCGGGGATCTGTTCGAGGGCCTGGCGCGCATAGATCCCGGCAGGAACCGCTTGCGGATCCGCCAGCACCAGGTGGCGAAACTCGGCGCGTTCGAGCTCCGCAAGCGCCTGCAGCTGCAACTCGCTGTCGGCAGCCACGATCACGACGAGCCGATTGCTCAGCAGGGTTTGCCGCGACTCCGGGACCAACAAGTCCGCTTGGGCGAGAAAGTCCATCCATTGCTCGCTGGCTGACAAGAACACGTCGGCGCGGGGCGCTGCCGCAATCTGCCGGGCGAGATCGTTGCTCCCGGCGAGGTTGAGCACCAGCTCGAGCCCGCTCTCCTGTTCGAAACGAGGTTTGAGGTCCAGCAAAGCCTCGCGCAAGCTGGCTGCGGCAAAGACCAGGACCTCTCCTTGGAGGGGTTGCTCAGGTGCCAGCCGACAGCCTGACCCAATCAGGGGGCCGAGTAGGACAAACATCCCCAGGACGACCCCGCAAAGCCGACTGCGCCTCGAACCACGCCACCACCGCGGGTACTGCCGCTCTCGTCTTGCCATCACCACATTAGTCCAGCATATTCTCCCAGCATGTTCTCCCAGCATGTTCTCCCGGCTGTCTTCGGTCGCCGATGTTCTCAGGCGGTTACCCGGCAGTTGAACTTATGGCAAAGCGCGTCGGCGATCAACTGCGGCGATCAACTGCGGCGATCAACTGCAGCGTGGACGCGCGATGACCCAGGACCGTATGCAACTGCCGATAGAGTTCTGGCGAAATCCAAACTACGGGAACTCCCATGAATACCTTCAAAGAAATTTCTCGCGCCCTGCGCTTCTTCGCCCGCCAACCCGGGTGGACCCTGGTCGTGGTCTTGACCTTGGCGATCGGCATCGGGGCAGTTACCGCCATGTGGACTTACCTGGCAGGGTTGTACTGGACCGAGGTGCGAGCCCCTCAGCCTGATCGTCTGTTCGCGGTCCGCAGTGGTACCCGCGAAGCGCCGGGCGGCCAGGGGTTCTCCTACCTCGACTATCTCGATGCGCGCGCTGACCTGGTCAAGTTTGGCGACCTCCAGGCGTGGAGCACCTTTGCCGCCAACGTTCGGATAGCTGGCGGGGATGCGGATCAACAAGGGCAGAGCTTTTACGTTTTTGGGGATGCCGTGACCCCAGGCTTTTTCCCGCTGTTTGGTACGGATTTTATGCACGGCCGCAACTTTCTGCCCGACGAGGATGGACGACCCGGTAGCCCGCGCGTGGTGGTCCTGAGCCACTTGTTTTGGAGCCAGCACTTCGGCGCAGACCCCGAAGCGGTGGGTCAGACCTTGCGGATCAACGGCCATGCCTACACCATCATCGGCATCCTGCCGCGCAGCTTCCAGGGATATGGCGTGGTCCATCGCATCTACATCCCGCTCGCCCATCTCGACGACACGGCCATCCGACCGCAACTTCAGAGCCGCGAGATTCGCCGTGTATTCTGCATGATCCGCCTGCGCGACGAGATCCACCGCGAGCAACTCGCGGGCCAGCTCGCAAGCCTTGCCCAGCATCTCGACCAGGTCGCGTCGTTGCCCAGCGGTCCTCGTCAATTCACCACCAGCCGTCTCGACGAACTGGGCGAGACGCCGCAAACCAAAGAGCATGTGCTCGCTTGTGCGGTCCTCTTCTTGCTGGTGCTCGCGTGTGCCAACGTGGCGAACCTACTCCTCGCCCGGATGGTCGGCCGACAACGGGAAGTGGCGGTGCGCACTGCCATCGGTGCCAGCCGTTTCCATCTCTTGCGTCAGCTGCTGACCGAAAGCCTCTTGCTCGCCCTGGCCGGGGGGACCCTCGGGATCGGCTTCGCCTACGTTTTGGTGGGCCAAATTCGCGACCACCTCACGGCCGTGCCCGTGGGGCTGGCAGGCTGGGCCGAAGGCACGGAATTCTTGCCCATCGATGGTCGGGTGCTGCTCTTCACGCTCTTGGCGTCGCTGCTGACCAGCGGGCTCTTTGGCCTAGCGCCCGTGCTCTTCGCCTGGCGCACCAATCTGGTCAGTGCGCTCAAAGGGGAAGTCCTCGGCAGCCGAACTGGCCGCATGCTGGACGGCCGTCAGCTGCTGGTGGTCGCCCAGCTGACCTTGTCCACCGTGCTTTTGCTCGGGGCGGGCCTGCTCGCCCACAACCTCTTCACCTTGGCGCAGGTAGACCTTGGCTTTACCACCGATCAGCTTTTTTTAGTGACGATCTCGGGTTCGCCGCAGCAGGCCATTAGCTCAGACGAGCGGCGGGCGAGAAACACCCAGCTCTACGAAATGGCGCGCCAGCACTTGAGCACTTTGCCCGGAGTCGAGGCCGTCACCTTGGCGGGTGACGTCCCGGCTTCGGGTCACTCCCAGCAGACGAACATCGCCTTGCCTGGCCGGGAGGACCAGCCCTTTGCGGTCGACGAAGCCACGATCGGTCGCGACTACTTCAGGGTCTTGGGCATTCCCTTGCGGCGAGGTCGGGTTTTTGACGAGCGCGACCAGGCCGGTGGTTTGGGGGTGGTGATCGTCAACGAAGCGCTGGCCAGCCGCTATTGGCCGGGCGAGGATCCCATCGGTCGCACCCTCCGGTTGACCGAGTCCCGTCCGGAAATTCCCAGCCAAGAGCTCCGTGTGGTGGGCGTGGTCGCGGACACCCACCATCGTTCCCGCACGGTGCTACCCGCGCCCATGATTTACGTCCCCTTCCCCCAACGGTTCCGCCAGCGGGCTACCTTGATCGGTCGCGCCGCCGGCCCTCCCGCGGGTCACCTCCAGAGCGCCCGTCAGGCCGTGAGCTCCCTCCATCCTGACCTGGCCTTCGTCGATGCTGGCACCTACGACCGCCAGTTCAAGGTAGACATTTGGGAGCAGCGCTTCACCAGCAGCCTGGCCACGATGTTTGCCGGCTTGGGGCTCCTCTTGGCGAGCAGCGGCCTTTACAGTTTGATGAACTATGCCGTAAATCAGCGCCTGCGCGAACTGGGGATCCGCATGGCGGTCGGCGCGTCCACGCGCGACCTCGAGCGCCTGCTGATCCAGGAAGCCATGCGCTTGGCCGCCTGGGGGATTGGGTTGGGTCTGGCCGTAGTCCTGGCTTTGGCCCGCCTCTTGGCCAGCTTGATCCCGAACATCTCGGTCTATGATCACTGGACTTTTCTCCTGGTCCCCGTCTTGCTCGGGCTGATCTTCGCCGCGGCCTCGTGGGTGCCCGCTCTCCGTGCGGGTCAAGTCGATCCGTGGGTTGTCCTCCACGGGGATTAGTGCATTGATTACAATCCCTGGCATGGATGGGCAGTTGAACCCAACACCGAATGCCGGACCGCTTCAGGTCCTCGCCTTTTACCTGCCACAATTTCACCCGATCCCCGAAAATGATCGCTTTTGGGGTAAGGGCTTCACCGAGTGGACCAACGTCACCACGGCCCGCCCGGCTTTTCCCGGACACGTGCAGCCGTTCTTGCCCTCGGAGCTGGGTTTTTACGATCTGCGGGTTCCTGAAGTCCGGCGCGAGCAAGCGGACCTAGCGCGCGCGCATGGCATTTCCGGCTTTTGCTACCACTACTACTGGTTCAACGGCCGCAAAGTGCTCGACCGCCCGCTCACGGAAATGCTGCAGAGCGGCGAACCCGACTTCCCTTTCTGCTTGTGTTGGGCCAACGAAGACTGGACCAGGCGCTGGGATGGCCGCAGCGGTGAGGTCTTGATCGGGCAACAGCACTCACCGGAAAGCGATGCGCGCTTCATTGAGGACGTGCTGCCCGCGATGCGCGATCCGCGCTACATCAAGCGTCATGGTGAGCCGCTGCTCTTAGTCTACCGGGCGGACCTGCTCGCCGATCCGCTGGCCACCACTGCCCATTGGCGCGCTGCCGCGCGGCGAGCTGGCTTGCCCGGCTTACACCTCTGCACCGTGTGGCAGGTCGCAGATCCCTTGGCGCTGGGTTTTGACGGCCTAGTCGAGTTTCCCCCCCACCATTTCGCGTACCACAAGATCACCGACCAGGTGAGCGGGCTCGCCGCGGACTTTCGCGGCGAAATCTTCGACTATGCCGCGGGCGTGGCCGCGGTCGCGCCGCAGAACGCGCCGTTTCCCCTCTACCGCGGCGTCATGCCGGGTTGGGACAACACCGCGCGGATGGGCCAGCGCGCCTGGATCTTTGCCCACAGCACCCCGGAAAAATACGCCGAGTGGCTGGCCAAGGTGCTGCACGAGACGCAGGCGCGTGAGGGTCCCCAATTTGTTTTCATCAATGCCTGGAACGAGTGGGCTGAAAGCGCTGTCCTCGAACCCTCACGAGCGCACGGCCGTGCGTTTCTCGAAGCGACGCTCGCCACCTTGCGCGCAGCCAATGCCCTGCCCGAAACCGCGGTGCAAGACGTTCTTCTCTAGAACCAGCAGCGCCCGGACCAAGCGCCTTTCAAATTTTATAAGCCGACGCAGAGGGGCTGATTCGGCGATCTTGATTCTTGACTTTTCTTTCTGGTCTTCTGTACGCTGACGGCCAGAAACTTTTCAACCAGGGAGGTCATAAAGGCAATGAAAAGAAGCTGGACTCTGTTGATCCTTGGCCTTGCAGCTCTTGCCATTATGCTGGCCTTCGGCCTAAACGCCGAAGGTCCGTGCATTGATCAGAAGGACATCGTTTGCGGCGCCGAATGCAAAAGCGTAGCGGGCGTGAAGGAATGCCGAACCACCAGCCCAGAGAGCACGGCTTGCATCGAGTTTGCGGGGGGAAACGGCTGCGCTTCAGCAACCAACTCTCCCTGCTGCAGGTGACGCGGTGCCCAGATCGTCGTTGTTGACAACAGCAGCTTGCTCGCGAGACTACGGCAGTTCTTACAGTTTTGGTGCCAGATCGTGGTCCGGATTGCTGGGGAACACGGTGGTGGCTCTCGGCCTCGCGGCCCTTGCCGTTGTGCCTGCGATTGGCCAGGAGCCGTTCGGCCGCACGCCGCTCACGTTCTGGCCAATCCGTGGCTCGGAAGGGCCAGCTGCTGATGAACGACTTGATCCGGCAGGATGTGAAGTTCATTTCGTCAACAAGGACGACCTTGACGCGGAACTGATCTATCCCTGCGGTTCTGGTTTCTTCCCTCCAACCGGGCGTTTTTTCGCGTGGTTGGAGAGTCGTTCCGGTGCCATGTCTCCCTACACCATCCATGGGGTTTACGCCGGACAAGAACCGCGTGAAGGCGGGAAAGTCATCACCGCTCCGCTGGCGCCTGCCGGACGCATTGCCATCGCGGCGAATTCTCCATGGCCAGACCACCTGAGCTTGCGCCTGTTGCACGTCGACAGCCACCTTCGATTGCGTTATCCCAAACGTGAGATCTTTCGCCGCGTCTCCGGCGCGGCGAGGCAGCAGGGCGTGCAGATGCCGGAAGGAGAAGTGCTCGCCTTGCTGTTCGACCCAAAGACCGCGGAGTATGTCGCTGCTGCCCGACCCGTGCGGGTGAGCCAGGGACAGACGACACAGGTATCACCGCAACCGCCAACAGCTGGAAGCAGCGACCTCTTCGTCATTCTGGAACGGCCGGATCTTCTGGCCCAGCACGGAGTTGACGACGTCCAGCTGACGGCCGAACTCGCCGACGGCTCACGCCCGCCGGACGTCGTGGTACGGGGCGTTTACCAGGTCTTTGCGGTGTGGTACGGACTTGTCGCCCGCTACGCCAGCGTCAAGGTCAAGTCAGCAACCGTCGACTTACCGACGCAAGAGATCGTTCTGCGGCCGGGCAAGCTCGAGTCCTTTCACGGCGATTTGCGCCGGCTCCCGCAACTGAGTGTGCTCCTGGATCTGCCGCCGGAATTCCCGGCCGACCGCAAAATCGAAATCTTGCGCCCGCGGGCGCGTGAACCGATCTACCAGGCAGACCTCGAACCGCAAGCGACCAGCCACCTGATCCAAGCCTTGCCCGCGGCTGAGTTGCTGGTGACCCTGGAGGCGCCGCCGTGGACCGTGAGCGCCACAGTCGACCTACGCCGTGGAGAGGACCAGCAGGTTGTCCTCAGCGCCCGGCCAATCGTGGTCCAGGGCACCGTTTACCGCGGCGAAGACCCCCATCCGGCAGTGG
>CAZCOV010000326.1:0-7212 GCA_964499975.1 uncultured Thermoanaerobaculia bacterium | reverse complement strand
TTTAGGGCGGGGTGGGGTCGAACTTGATCAGTGAATCCGTTGGGACTCTTGCCCGGATTTTTGGCTGTTTCCCCTGGTCAGGCGATGATCAGCAGCTTGGGTCAGGGCATCGTGGAGCCGACGCAAGTGGAGGGGTTTGCTGATGTAATCGTCCATCCCAACCGCCAGGCAGCGCTCGCGATCGCCGCGCATCGAATGGGCGGTGACTGCGATGATAAAAGGTTGGTCCGGGGGCTTGAACTGGAGGCGGATTTGCCGGGTGGCTTCAAGCCCATCCATGTCCGGCATCTGTAAATCCATCAAGACTACATGGTACGGCTGAAGTTTGAGGGCGGCAATGGCTTCACAACCGTTGGTGACCACGTCGGCTTGACAACCCAGGCTAGTGAGCAGATGGAGCGCCACATCGCGGTTCATCGGGTTGTCTTCGACCACCAGAATACGTAAATCTGGGACTGCTGGCAGCGTGCCGGGAAATTCGAGGGAATCCTCCGCTAGCGCAGTTGCTGCTGGGGCTCCGGCGAGCAGCTGATGCAAGGCAGCATAGAGTTGCGCGGGTTTGACCGGCTTGTTGAGACCGAGCCCCGGTGGTTCGGCCGCGGTGGGTCCCGCGGGGAAACCGAGGAGCAGCACTGGCAGTTCGAGGTGGTTGCAAACCCCAACGAGCTGCCGCGCCCGCAGATCGTGCGGATCCGCGTACAGCTCCTTTTTTGCCAAGACGGCGTTGAATTTCGCGGCTTGCAGCAGGTTGGCGGCTTGCTCGGCCGTGGTTGCCAGCTGGGTAACCATACCCCAAGTCTGGGTGCGCAGTGTCAACAATTGTTGTAACATTAAATTCGACTCCAAGATCAACAACCTTTTTCCGAGCAGCAGCTGGCTGGGTTGATAGAGAAAGGAACACTCGCCAGCTCCTCTAACGCTTTCGGCAATGATCTTGAAATGGAAGGTCGAACCCCGGCCGATCTCGCTCTCGACTGCGATCGTGCCGCCCATCAGCTCGCACAAGCGTTTACAGATGACTAGGCCGAGGCCTGTGCCGCCGTGGCGCCGGGTCATCGAGGCGTCGATTTGGGTGAACGGCTGGAACAAGAGCGCTTGTTTCTCAGGGGCAATGCCCACGCCGGTGTCGCGGATCGAAAAATGGAACTCCCAGCGATCGAAAGCCACTGGCTGTGCCCAGATCTTCACGAACACGTCGCCTGCTTCGGTAAACTTGATTCCATTGCTCAGCAGGTTGAGCAAGATCTGGCGGATTCTGGCGGCGTCTCCCACCATTTGTTCGGGAGTTCCCTCTTCGATCCAGTAAGCGAGGTCGAGACCTTTGCGCCCGGCGGTGGTCGCCAGCAGCTCGAGCACTCCTTCGACGCAAGTGCGCAAGTCGAAAGGCTGCTGGTGGATTTCGAGCCGGCCGGACTCGATCTTGGAAAAGTCGAGAATATCGTTGATAATCGCGAGCAACGCCTCACCACTGATTTTGATCGTTTGCAGATAATGACGTTGTTGCGGACTGAGCCCGGTTTCGAGCAACAGACTGGTCATGCCGATCACCCCGTTCATCGGCGTGCGGATCTCGTGACTCATGTTGGCGAGAAACTCGTCTTTGGCCCGGTTGGCAGCTTCTGCATCTTCCTTGGCTTGGCGCAGGACCTGCTGGCGTTTCAGCCGCTCGCGGTGCATGCGGTAGTACCCCCAAGCGAACAAACTGAGCAGTAGGGCATAGGCGCCATAGGCCCAGGTACTGCGCCAGGGTGGAGGAGCGACTTTGATCGGCAGCGACAAAGCAACTTCGCTCCACACCAGATCATTGTTCGAACCTTTGACGTTGAGCGTGTAATTTCCGGGAGGAAGGTGGGTCAAAGTCACCCGGCGGAACGCTCCCAGCTCGATCCAATCATCGCTCATGCCGAGCAGTTGATAGGCATAGCGATTGGCGGCGGGCGCGGTAAAGTCAAGAGCTGCGAACTCGAAAGAAATCATCGGTTCGAGATAGTTAACTTGCAAATCGGTCAGTCTGACGAGGCTTAGCGGTTGATTTATTTTTTGCGCGGAGGTGAGTACCACCGGGGGAACGTGACCATTGATTTTGATGTCCTCGGGGCGAAACCAGTTGAAACCATGGATTCCGCCGAAAAGCAGCTCCCCAGATTTGGTTTGAAAATGCGCTCCCAGGTTGAACTCGTTATTCTGGAGGCCATGGCTCGCGTCGTAATTCTTGAAGGTTTCGCTGCGCGGGTCGAAACGCGACAAGCCATGGTTGGTCGAGAGCCAAAGAAATCCTGCGGCGTCGCGATGAATACCCCAAATAACGTTGCTCGGCAGTCCGTGGCTTTCGGAATAGCGGGCGAACGACGCGGCGGGTGGATCGCTGGTCAGGCGGTTTAAACCCCCGCCGTCCGTGCCGACCCAGAGCGTGCCGGTCACGTCGACGAGGAGAGACAGCACCGTGTTATTGCTCAAGCTATGCGGGTCGTCCGGCACGGGCTGCACGCGCACTGCCCGTTCGGTCACCGGATCGAAGAGGTTGAGCCCGCCGCCACTTGTGCCGATCCACAGGAAGCCGCGCGGATCGCTGGCGATCGCGATCACCCGATTCTGGCTCAGGCTGTGCGGGGTGGTGGGGTCGTGCTGGTAGCGCTTGAACCGGCCGGTTTGGCGGTCGAAGCGGTTGAGCCCGCCGCGGTAGGTGCCGATCCACAGGGTGTGGTGAGGGTCTTCAAAAATCGCTGTCACCCCATCATCACTCAAGGAGTCTGGCTGGCCGGGATCATTGCGGAAGTGGGTGAAGGTCCCGGTTTCGGCCGCAAAGCGGTTGAGGCCCCCTCGCATCGTCCCCACCCACAAGACCCCGGCGTGGTCGTGGAGGAGGGCGGACACCCCGTCATCGCTCAGGCTGTGGGGATCTTGGGGCTGATTTTTGAAGAGGGTGAAGCGCTGGGTGGTGCGGTTGAAACGGTTGAGGCCGTCGAGGGTTCCCACCCACATCTGACCGGCTGGGTCCTCAGAAAAAGCGAGCACCGAGTTGGAGCTTAGGCCGTCGGGTTGGTGGTTGCTTTTGTAGTGGGCGAATGGCCAGGTCAGCGGATTGCATTTGTTGAGCCCATCGTGGGTCCCGATCCACAGCACCCCGCCGCGGTCTTGAAAAATTGCGGTCACCCGCGAGGAGCTCAAGCTTGTGGGGTCGGCGCTGTCGTGCTCGAAGTGGACGAAAGTCCCCTTGGCGCGATCGAACCAGTTGAGCCCTTGGTCCGTGCCCACCCACAGCCGCTGGGTGCGGTCTTCAAACAGGGCGCGCACGGTTCCTCGGGTCATGCTTTGCGGGTTGTCGGGCTGATGGTTAAAGCGGGTGAACGTCCGAGTGGTGCGATCAAAGCGGTTGAGGCCGCTGTAGGTGCCCACCCACAAGGTGCCGCTCTGGTCCTCGAGCAAGCTGCGGGCCCGGTTGTCGTCAAGGCTTTGCGGATTGTTCGGTTCGTTCTGGAAGTGGAGGAACGTCTCGGTTGTGGGGTCGAACAGGTCGAGCCCGCCTTGCGTCCCGACCCATAGGTTACCCAGGCGATCCTCGTACAAGGCGAGAAGCACATCGTTGCTCAGGCTGGAGGGATCTTCTTGCCGGTGGCGAAAGCGTCGCCAGTTGCCGGTGCGGGGGTCCAGCTGGTCGAGCCCGCCGCTGTCGGTGCCGACCCATAACCGGCCTGAACGGTCGAGCAGGAGTGCCCGCACCGTGCCGCTGGACGGACCGCTCGACCCCGGCGGGAACCGGACAAAGCTGTCGCTGGCGCGTTGCCATTGGGCCAGCCCGCCGCCATCGGTGCCGATCCATAAATCACCCGCTCGGTCTTCGACCAGGGCCAGAATCGAGCTGTTGGGTAGGGAAGTCGGGTCTTCGAGGCGGTGCTTGTAAACCTTGAAGCCGTAGCCGTCGTGGCGGTTGAGGCCATCTTGGGTGCCTAACCAGATGAAGCCGAGGCGATCTTGGAGCAGGGCCGTGACGGTGGCCTGGGACAGACCGTCTTCCCGCAGCAGCCGGTCAAAGCGAATACTCGGGCCTTGGGCTGAGACCACCTGCGGTAAGAGAGCCAGGGCAGAGAGTCCCCAGGCTCCCAACCTCGATGCCCACAGAAGTCCCCACTCTCGCTGCGTCCAGTTCCTGACCCACCAGGTGACAGGATGCGGCCACTTGCTCGCGTACTCAAAGACTGCGCGGACTCGGGGCATTCCCTTGAGCATCGATCCAGATTTTTGGTTAATTGCGAGATCCTCTCGCGCCCAACTGCGACCTAATCCCCCCTATCATAACGCTTTTTGCCCGCGGCTTCAGTGGGATGAACCCACCGAAGCCGAAAAACGAGCGTTTCTGGGGTAGTTAGGCGGTGCTGAGGGCCAAAATAGCGACAGCGTTACTGCGGATTCACTTCGGACAAGACCACCAGGGCCTCTTGGAGGGTACGGCGGAAATGGTGCGCAGCCCAGCCAGTAGTATCGAGCCAGGGGTTGCCTTGTCCATCGAGCCAGGGATTGCCTTGCCCATCGAGCCAGGGATTGCCTTGCCCATCGAGCCAGGGATTGCCGCCGGACCACAGGTGGCCGCCAGCGTTGTATTGCCCGTCCCACAAGAAGCCGTGGCCAGGAATGTAGAAGTCCTCGCCATCGAAGCGAACCGGACCCGCATAATGCTCGCTGCCGGCGAGGTCCGCGCCGATCTCGAGGCCGCGGTTGGCACAGCCTTCCACCATGTTGTCGACGGCACGAACAGCGTCGATCAAACCAGTTCCTTGTTGCAGCGGGCTGTAGGCCAACTGTCCTTGGGCATCGAGTGCGGCCTGGCCGGCTGCCATTAGCTGGCATTTCAAGTCATCGGGGGTGAGCTCAGGGTGGACCGCCAAGACCAGGGCGGCCGTGCCGCTGACGATCGCTGCTGCTTGGGAGGTGCCGGACATCTGGAAGTAGCCGTTGGTAAAGCGTTCGGGAAAGCGTCGGGCGAGAAAGCTTCGCGGGTCGACTTGCCCCAAGATGTGTCCGCCAAGCCCGACGAGTTCGGGTTTGACAAAGCCTTCGGCCGTGGGACCTGCGGACGAGAACGTGGTCAGGTAGTCATCGCCGGGCTCGGTCGGCGTGAAAGCGTCGGTCATGGCGCCCACGGTGATCGCGTAAGGGAGGTTGCCGGGCACGGTGACGGTCATCGGCGCGGGGCCCAGGTTGCCCGCCGCGGCCACCACCGCGATACCGGCTTGCCAGACCGCCATCACCGCCTGGTTGACCGGGTCGTCCCAGTAGAAAGAAGTCGGTGCTGCCCCGAAGGACAGGTTGACGATGCGGACGTTGTACGTGTTTTGCTGAGTGATGATCCAGTCCAGGCCGCGGATCACATCCGCATAAGTTCCCCGCCCACGGCCATCGAAGGCTTTGACCACTACCAACTGGGCGTCGGGAGCAATGCTGGTGAACCGGTCGCTGCCGGCGGTCACGGCGCTGCTCGCCAACACGCTGGTGATGTGCGAGCCGTGCCCGTAAGTATCTTCCGCCTGACCGTCACGATCGCGAATCGCATCGTAGCGCGCCAAAACTCGTGGGCGGCCGTTGCTGTCGTTGAGCAAATCCGGCAACGGTGCGAGGCCCGAGTCGAGCACTGCGATGGTGACCCCAGCGCCAGTAATCCCTTGCTCGTGCAGCAGGTCAGCACCGACTTGGGAAGGGAAGTGGACAGCAGGGGCCAGGTTGCGGGTGGGGGGAGACGGCGAACGCCGAGCAGATTCCTCTGGCGGGGTGAGGCTGATCGTCCTGTGAGTCTGGGCCGCAGGCAGCGCGCTGGCGCTGACCACGGGTGAGTTGGCATAAAGACGCAGTCCTGCGCGCTGAGCCAGTTGAGCCCGCTGCTGCGAGTTGAGCTGCGCTGCCACCGTCCTGATGATTCCGAGGCGGTGGGTGACTTCGCCGCCGACCGCCTCGACCGCTTGCGCCGCTTGCGCTGTGCTTTGACCTTGAATGAGATAGCTGGATGAACTAGGGGCGCTTTCCCGAGGTGCCCTGAGCTCGCCGCAGAAGCAGCCGAGCAGCAGCACGACGCCCAGCAACGGGAGCTGACGCCGCCGGAGCTGTGCGCGAGAAAATTTGATGGATGAACTCCCGGGGGAAGCAGTCCGGTTGGATAAAACAGGTGCCCCGAACGGTCTTCGCAGCATGACGATAAAGTTGACGAAAGAGCTGGTGATCGGCTGGAACGCGGAGTTGACGATAAAGTTGACGAAGTTGACGAAGGAGTTGGTGATCGTCGTCGCAGCTGACTTGAGCCTACAGATCATTTCGGTGTAGATCGTCATGCGCAACCAGTTCTCCATAGTAATCTGCCCTCCATGGCGTTTGATGGTGGTCGATCTTGGCCCGCGCCTTGCGGGCGAGCGCGAGCGCGTTTTGTCAAATCATGCCGTTATCAAACTCGTTATCTTAGTCGTTATCTTCGCAGGCTACCGCCGACAACAGCGCATCGCCTGAGCGGTCGGCTTGGTTGTCATTTGCAGTTGTCATCTGCAGTTGCCATCTGCGGTTGTTCTCTGCGGTTGCCATTGCGGTTGTTATTTGGAGTTGTTCTCTGCAGTTGCTATCTGGAGCTGTTCTCTACGGTTGTCATTTGGGGTTGTCATCTGCAGTTGTCATCTGCGATTGTCGTTTGGCTGTCATCTAGGTCGTTACTTGGCATCTTATTTAATCTGTCATTCAATCTTTAGTCATCTGCAATGAAGCCGTTTTCGACCGGCCAGTCGGTAGGTTAGCACAAAGAAGTTCGATGTCAAGGCCCGCGGGGGAAATTGATGTATTTGAATATCGGGGTTTGCAAGCCAAAGAGACCCTTGAAGGCTTCTTTGTCTGTGATGCTGTTTTTGCGCTAGAGAAGCACGGCAGAGCCGGCCAGCGCACGGCTTCGCGCTGGGGTGAAGTTCAGGGAGAATTAGATATTGTGGTTTTCAACCGGAGGGTCGGTAGAACTGGCTAGTGGTAACGACCAGCGCCGAGAGGCAAGGCTCGCGGGTTGGTTTTATCGCAAATTTAATGTGATAAAAGCAAAATATGACTTGGTCGCGGGCCTGTCACTAGCCGGGGAGGGCAGGCACGGGGGCCTGCCCCCTACGGCGCAGTCAGAAATGCCATAACCTAACGGCAGGAGACGTCAGGGCGAGTTGGGCGTGAATGGGGCGTTCATCGGGCGGTAAAAAAGGG